>NZ_BAAKJB010000004.1:0-234680 GCF_059703765.1 Azospirillum sp. NS33
CGATCGCGGCCGCCTCCGGGCCGGCGCGTGCCGCCGCCGAGGCGGCGGCCGAGGCGCCGCCCGCGGTCTGCTCCTCCAGCCCGCTGGACATCGACATGGCGCCGCCCCAGGCGCGCATCCTCTACTCCCATTGGCGCCGGCTGAAGCAGCAGCGGGCGATGCCCGGGGCGGCGGAGATCGACACCGCGCAGATCCGCGAGTGCGTGCCGCGCCTCGCCCTGCTGGAGCCGCTGGCCGGCGGTGACTTCCTCTACCGCGCCTGCGGGCGTGCCCTGCAGCGGCGCATGGGGTTCCGCCCGGTTGCCCGGACCCTCACCGCCTGCCACGGACCGGACGCCGCCGCCCGCGCCCTGGCCGACCTGCGGGCCTGCGTCGCCGCGGCGTCGCCGCTGTGCCATCTCGTGCGCAACGACCCGGTCCTGCCGGAGGCCCGCTACGTCGAGCTGCTGCTGCCGCTGGCCGGCGCGGCCGGAGGGGTGGGGCTGGTGATGGCCTACCGCCACCTGCCGGGCGCGTGAGGGTGGCCGAGCCGCGGCCGGACGGGGCCGAGGGATGGGACGTCTGGCCGGTGGCGGTGTGGATCGTCGCCGGCGCGGTCGGCTTCGCCGCGGCACCCTGGAGCTACGCGACCTGGAAGGGCATCCTCTATTTCATGGTCGGAACGCCGCCGCTGCTGCTGGTGGCCGGCGCCGCGACCCGGCGGTTCCACCGCACCGTCGCCGCCATGGTCGACGAGGTGTTCCCCGGCCCGGGCTGGGCCGGCGGCTTCGCCGGTCTGGTGATCCGCCTGATGCTGCGCGCGGTGGAGGCGGTGCTGGTGCTGTCGCTGGCCCGCGCGGCGCTGGCCGCGCTCCAGGCCGGCCCCGCCTGACGCGGGCGCCGGCTAGGTGTAGTCGAACTGGCGCAGCAACGCCTCCTGGTGCCGCATGACGATCTCCAGGGCGGGTCCGTCCAGCGGCGGCCCGGGCGGCGCCGCCACCGTCACCGGCCGCTCGGTCAGCCCCTCCGGATCGACCTCCAGGAAGCGCAGGAGGGCGGCCATGTGCGGGCCCGGGTCGGCCTGCAGGTCCTCGATCCGGATCTCGTGGTAGCGGTCGGGGCGGCTGGCCCCGAAGACGACCGCCTTGCCGACATCGCCCGCCCATTGCCGGGCCGCCGTCTCCACCAGCTGGTGCCAGCCGGGGCCGCCCCGCGCCGCCGCCCCCGCCGTCCCTTCGGCCCCCGCCGCCGCAGCCAGGGCGGCCAGGACGGCCGTCCGGCCGTCGCGCACCACGTGCAGGACCTTCGCGGTCGGGAACAGCGCCTCCAGCACGTCGAGGCGCTGGACGTAGGCCGGTGTCGCCTCGCCGACCAGGCGGGTGCCGGGCGGCAGATCGAGCCGTGCGAGGGCAAGGCCGATGGCGGTGCGAAGGAGGTGGCGGAAATCGCCCGTCGTGAAGCCGTGGTGGCTGGCGGTCCGGGGGTGGATGGCGGCGTTGTTGGCCGCCAGCCTGGCGTTGTAGGCGCCGAGCAGGTCCTTCAGCGGCGTGCCGAACCAGTCGGTGAAGTGGCCTTCGCCGGCGCAGCGGATCTCGCGGTGCCGGTCGAGGGTGAGCTGGACCGCCGTCGTGCCGGAGTGGGGGGCGCCGACCACGAAGAGCAGGGGGCGGTCGAGCGCCGCCTTCACGCGGGCGTCGGTGGCGTCGAAGGGGCTGGGCATGGCGGCGGACCGTGGCGGCGGAGGGGAGTGGCGGCGGAGGGGGGCGGGGCCGCGCGACCATTCCACGGGCGCCGCCGCCCGGCAAGGGCTCAGGTGCCCAGGAACCGCCGGCCCATGCCCTCCAGCACCAGGCAGGTCAGCCGTCCCGAGGCGTAGGCGCCGGTGTCGATGCCGATGCGGTTGGACCGCACCTCCGGCCGCTTGCTGATGGTGTGGCCGTGCACCACCACCGCCCCCAGGGGCGCCTCGCAGTCGAGGAAGCCGTCGCGGATCCACAGGAACTCGCGCTCCGTCTGCTCGGCCAGCGGCACCCCGGGGCGGATGCCGGCGTGCACGAACAGGTAGTCACCGATGGCGAGGTGCCGGCGCAGCCCCTCGTAGAAGCGGCGGTGAGCGTCGGGCAGGCGGGCGCGGAACTGCTGCTGGACCATGGCGAGTACCTCGCGCGGGGCGTCGGCCGCGGGCGGCGGCACGCCGTAGCTGGCCAGGGTCTCGCGGCCGCCGTAGGTGAGCCAGCCCGGCCCGACCGCGGTGTCGTCGAGGAACTCGAGCAAGGCCTGCTCGTGGTTCCCCTTGAGGTGCACGGCACCGAACCCGGGCGGCGGGCCGGCCAGCAGGCGGTCCACCACGCCCGCGGACTCCGGGCCGCGGTCGACGTAGTCGCCGAGGAACACCAGGTACTTGATGGCGTCGCCGGCGTCGGCCGCGTCCTCCTCGATGCGCCGCAACAGGCGCTCCAGCAGGTCGAGGCGACCATGGACGTCGCCCACGGCGTAGACGCGCAAGCCCCGCGGGACCGCGGCGCTGCCGCGCTGTTCCGTGTCCGCGGCGCTGCCGCGCTGTTCCGTGTCCGCGGCGCGCCGTCCCAAGCCGAACACCACCACCAGCCTCCTTCGGTCGTCGCCCTGTCGTCCCCCCTGTATCTGGGATGCCGGCACCGCCGTGGCGAGATAGCCCCGGTGCGTAGGCGTGGCCGGCACCGTCGGGGGTGCCCCGTCCGGGCGGGCGCCGCGCTCAGGCGGTGCGGTGGCGGGGGTGGGGGCGCTCGACCACCGCGTCGAGCAGCGCGCCGAGGCGGCCGGGGTGGACCGGCTTGCTGAGGAAATGGCATCCGTTCGGCACCCGGCCGGTCGGCGCGGGCGCCTCGGGCCGGGTCAGCACCACCACGGGGAAGGCCTGGGCGCAGCGGTGGTACTCGTCGGCCAGGGCCGCGTAGGCGCGGCGGTCCGGCCCGGACCCGTCGATGATCGCGACGGTCGGGCGGAACGCGCTGTTCGGGATCAGGCGGAAGAACTCTCCGGCCTCCGCGAAGGTGACGACGACGAAGCCGCGGCTCTCCAGGCAGGTCTCCAGGACGTCGAGGCACCGCGCATCGTCGTCGACCACCACAGCCAAGGGGCCCTGCACCTCCATGCCCCACCTCCCTGTCGAAGCGCCGGATCGCATGAGCGGAAGCATATCATGGTATTCACGACGAGTTTGACCAAAATTGGATGGATCGCCCGGACCAGCGGAGCGGCCCGCGCCCGGCGCCCCGGCGCTTGAGCGCGCCCCCTGCCGGGCGGTAGGCTCGCCCGACTGGGCACGACGGCGTGGAAAGGGAACGGGACATGGACGACACCGTGGCGCGGGGCGCGGATCTGCGCCCCAACGACCTCGCCGCCTATTGGATGCCGTTCACCGCCAACCGGCGGTTCAAGGCGAACCCGCGCATGCTGGTGGCGGCCGAGGGCATGCACTACACCGCCGACGACGGGCGCCGCATCCTCGACGCGGTCGCCGGCCTGTGGTGCGTGAACGCCGGCCATGCCCGGCCGCGCATCGTCGAGGCGGTGCAGCGGCAGATCGCGGAGCTGGACTACGCCACCGCCTTCCAGGTCGGGCACCCCCGCGCCTTCCGCCTGGCGACCCGGCTGGCCGCGATGATGCCGGGCGACCTCGACCACGTCTTCTTCACCAACTCCGGCTCGGAGTCCGTGGACACCGCGCTGAAGATGGCGCTGGCCTACCACCGCGCCCGCGGCGAGGGGCAGCGCTTCCGCCTGATCGGGCGCGAGCGGGGGTACCACGGCGTCGGCTTCGGCGGCATGTCGGTCGGCGGCATCCCCGCCAACCGCAAGGCCTTCGCGCCGGCCCTGCTGCCCGGCGTCGACCATCTGCCGCACACCTACGACCGCGGCCGCCAGGGGTTCAGCCGTGGCGAGCCGGACTGGGGCGGCCACCTCGCCGACGACCTGGAGCGCATCGTCGCGCTTCACGATGCCTCCACCATCGCCGCGGTGATCGTCGAGCCGGTGGCCGGATCGACCGGCGTGCTGCCGCCGCCCAAGGGGTATCTGGAGCGGCTGCGGGCGATCTGCGACCGCCATGGCATCCTGTTGATCTTCGACGAGGTGATCACCGGCTTCGGCCGGCTCGGCACCGGCTTCGCGGTCGAACGGTTCGGCGTGCTGCCGGACCTGGTGACCACCGCGAAAGGCATCACCAACGGCTGCGTGCCGATGGGGGCCGTGTTCGCCCGCGCCCACGTCCACGACGCCCTGATGACCGGGCCCGAGGCGGCGATCGAGCTGTTCCACGGCTACACCTATTCGGCTCACCCGCTGGCCTGCGCGGCGGCCGAGGCGACGCTGGACACCTACGAGGAGGAGGGGCTGTTCGCCCGCGCCCGCGCCCTGGAGGAGGTCTGGGCCGACGCCGTCTTCACCCTGAAGGGCCTGCCCCACGTGGTGGACCTGCGCACCATCGGCCTCGCCGCGGCGATCGAGCTGGAGCCGCGGCCAGGCGCGCCGGGCGCACGCGGCTACGAGGTCTTCACCTCCTGCTTCGCCAACGGGCTTCTGGTGCGGGCCACCGGCGACATCATCGCCCTGTCGCCGCCGCTGATCGTCGAGCCCACCCACATCGACGAGACGGTCGGCACCCTCGCGGCGGTGCTGCGGGCGCTGGGCTGAGCGCGTCGGCTCACCGCGCCGGGAACTTGGCCACCAGGTCGCGCCGCGCGCGGTCGCGCCGCACCGTGATGGGCAGCCAGGTGCCCGGCGCCTGGCGCTGGACGATGGCGCTGAGGTCGGCCGGCGTGGCGACGGGGGTGCCGGCCGCGGCCACCACCAGATCGCCGGAGGCCAGACCGGCCGCCGCGGCGACGCTGCCGCCCTGCACCTCGCCGATGCGGACGCCGCCGTCCGCCGGCTCCAGCATCACGCCCAGGCGGGGCCGCGGCGGTGGCGCCGCCGGCACCGGCGGGGCGAGGCCGAACACGGCGTCGGCGACGCCGCCGTCGAGGCGGGTGCAGTCGCGCGTCGCCGGCCACGGCAGCAGCACCACGGAGTCGGGTATTCCCAGGTCGGCGAGCTGGTGGGGCACGCCGAAGCGGTCCTCGATGTGGCCCGCCCCCATCAGCGCCACCACGGTGCGGCCGGTGGCGGCGCGGGTGGCGGCGATGCGCTCGGCCATCGCGCGGTCCCAGACCGACTGCGCCTCGACGAACCGCGCGAAGCCCGGCGAGTCGCGCCCGCCGGCGCGGTCGCCGTGGTGCGCCATGACCTCGGCCAGGCGGTCGAGATAGGCGGCGGGCGGCGGCGCCGGGTCGCCGACCCCCTCGCGCTCGGCCGCGGGCACGGCGGCCCAGCCCTCCCGGCCGGTGCGGGCGACCAGCGCGCGCTCGACGTTCAACGCGACCATCGGGATGCGGTGCATGCGGGCGAAATGGAAGATCGGCAGGTACATCCCGGCGTCGAAGCCCCACACCTCCTCCCAGCCGCTCTCGCGCAGCAGCTCCGCCTCGCTCGACCGGCCGGCGGACCAGCGGTCCAGCGCCGCCTGGCGCGAGCGCGGGACCATCTCCAGGCCGATGGCGATGGCGGGGTTCAGGGCGTGGATGCCGGCCAGGGTGTGGAGCTGCCAGCGGTGATGCTCCGGCTCGTCGTGGCTCTCCCCCAGCAGCACGGCGGGGGCGGCCGCCGCGCGCCGCAGCACGGCGTCGGCGGCCAGCGCCTGCCCGGTTCCGCTGGACCACGCGCCGGCAGCGACGCACACGCCGGGCGGGGGGGCGCCCGGCGCTGCCGAGTTGGCCGGGGCGGGGGCGGCGGCCGGCAGGGCGCAGCCGGCCAGCGCGAGCGTGACGATGAGGCGGCGCAGCACCGGGCGGAGTTCCTTTGTGCGAGTGCGGGCGGGCGGCGGCGCCGGCCGTGTCTGAAAGGTTGGGGCGTGGGCGGTGGCCGTCAACGGCCGGCGCCCTCTGGCGGGGCGCGGCAAACCGCGCTAGCATGCGCGCCATGCCGCACCGCAAGACCGTGATCCTGACCGGCGCCAGCCGGGGCATCGGCCACGCCACCGTCGCGCGCTTCAGCGCCGAGGGGTGGCGGGTCATCTCCTGCTCGCGCGAGGAGGTGCCGGCCCATTGCCGGCGCGACCCCAACTGGACGCACCACATCCCCACCGACCTGTCCGACCCGGCCAGCCGGCAGGCCTTCATCACCGAGGCGAACGAAGCGCTGGATGGGGCGCCGCTCGGCGCGCTGGTGAACAACGCCGGGGTGTCGCCGAAGACACCCATCAAGGAGCGTCTGGGATGCCTGAACGGCGACATCGCCGGGTGGTACCGGGTGTTCGAGCTGAACTTCTTCGCGCCGCTGGTGCTGGCCCGCGGCTTCGCGGCGGCGCTGGCGCGCGGCAAGGGCGCGATCGTCAACGTCACCTCGATCGCCGGCCACTCCGTCCACGCCTTCGCCGGATCGGCCTACTCCACCTCCAAGGCCGCCCTGTCGGGCCTGACGCGGGAGATGGCGGTCGAGTTCGCCGAGCTGGGCGTGCGGGTGAACGCGGTGGCCCCGGGCGAGATCGAGACGGCCATGACCGGGCCGGAGTATGACGTGCTGATCCCGCGCATCCCGCTGCACCGCATGGGCACGCCGGAGGAGGTGGCGGCGGTCGTCTTCCAGCTCTGCGGTCCCGACATGGCCTACGTCACCGGAACCGAGATCTTCATCACCGGCGGCCAGCACCTCTACTGAGGGGCGCCGGCCGCCGGGTCCAGCGGCCCGGGGGCTCAGCCCAGGTTGTGGCGGGAGACCACGGCGGCGAAGTCCTCGCCGAAATGCTCGCCCACGCGGATCACCGACACACCGTCGGGGATCTCCTTGAGCGCCGGGTTGTCCAGGGCCATCGAGGTCAGCAGGGCCATCGGCACGTCGCGCGTGACGCTCATGGCGCGCAGGCCGCGGATGAGGTCGAGGCCGGACAGCCCGTCCATGACCATCGACGCGATGAGCATGTCGGGGGGGACGCGCACCGCCAGGCTGATCGACTCGATGGGGTCGCCGACGGTGATGGTGCGGAAGCCGCACGCCGCGAGTTCCTTGCCCACCTTCTTCGCTGCCACCTTGGACGGCGTCACCACCATGATCTCGACGTCGTGGATCTCGACGTCCGTCACCTCGAACTTGTAGCGGACGGGGAGCGCGCGGATGATCTTGTTGGTTTCGGCGAGCGCCGGCTGCTCGGCGCGGTCGACCAGCTCGGCCACCCGGTCGAGGAAGACCTGGATGTTCGGCACCTCGCGCTCGTCGAGCCGGGCGAGGTCGGTGAGGTAGTCCTCGAGGCGGTGGGCCACCAGGCTGACGGTCGGATAGCCGAAGCTGGTCCCCATGCCCTTCAGGTTGTGCGCGCCGAGCCGCACCAGACCGATCACGTCGGCGTCGCTGCGCGTCCCCTTCGCGTGGCCTTCCAGCGCCTCGTACATCAGATGGAGACGATCCCGCGCATCATCGACGAATTCGATGCGCAAACGGTCTTCGAGGTCGTCGGTCAGCGGCGTCGTGGCCATCGCGTGCGTCCGGGCAGTTGTTCGGTCAGAGTTGACCTGAAGCTACACCAGATCGCACCCGGCGAATAGACGACGTCGCGGCGTCGACACAGCAATTGTCACGGGGATTGTTTGCACTCCCATGTCACAACCGCTGCAGCAGGCCCTCGAACCAGGAGATCCGCGCCTGGGTCAGTTGCAGGTCATGGTCGAGCCACGCGGCGAGGACACCGGGGTCGTCGGCGTGGCGATGCTTGAGGTCGGTGAGGCGGGCCAGTTCGGTTTCGTGAAGCACCAGGAGATGGTCCACCTGGTCGCGCTGCGCCTCGCCGTCCAGCAGATGCAGGAAGCCGAGCTTGAGGGCGATCACCAGCTTGTTCAACCCGTCCGCCGAGGGTGCGCGGACGTTGGCCCGCATCAGCGTGTCGAACTCCAGCCGGCCCGCCGCGGTGGGGGCGAGCAGGGCGTTGTCCTCCATGCCCGAGCCGTCCAGCGCCTCCACCAGCCCCTCGTAGCGCAGCATCTCCAGCGAGGTGCCCATGAGGTCCAGCGACGGCCCGACGATGCGGTCCAGAAAATGCCGCACCGCGGACGCGAGGTCGGCGTAACGGGTCGGCCCGCTCTGGATCAGGGTGCCCAGGACCGCGAGTCGCACGGCTTCCTTCGGCATCAGCGAATTGTCGCGGTACATGGCGTCCTCGTTTCGTCGGGGGCAACGTTGGATGCCGTGCCCCGGGCGGGTCGGCTGACCCGGCCGCGGCACGAAATGCCACCACTGTCAAGGTAGGGGCTTCCGCCCCCCAAGTCCAGCGGTCACGCCGGGATCATTTGCCGCACCGGCGCAACCCGGACCGTCGCCGCGGGGAACACCCTCCGTGCCCATGCTGTTGGATGGGCAGCCCGGCCGGCCGCCCGCGCGGCGGGCCCCCCATGACCGAAGGAGAAGGCCCCGTGACCAGACTTGGCCCGATCACCGCCGCGCTGCTTCTCGGCGCCACCGCCCTTCCGGCCGCCGCCCAGGCCCCCGGGGCCAACACGGCGCAGGACCACCTCACCCCGGCGCCGCCGCCGGGGTGGGACCGTCCGTCGGCGGAGGATGCGCCGGCGACGGCGGTGGGCCGGCAGTACGGGGCGCCGGCCGGCGATGCGCTGGCGCGGCCGGCCAACCCGGCGGCGCGGGCCGGGGACACCGCCGACCAGCCCGGCCTGGCGGGAGGGGCGACGGGAGGCGCCGGGCCGGCCGGCACCGTGGTCGTGGACGAGGTGCCGATGCGGCGCCTCGACGACGCCGGCACGGCGGCGACCAGCGCCAAGACCGGCCTTCCCCCGGCGCCGGAGACCGAGGACGACACCGCCTCGCAGGACGACCTCGAGCGCCTCGGCGAACCGCCGCCGGACGAGTCCCTGCCGGCCGAGATCGACATCCAGCGCGCCTGGAAGCCGGTCGGGGACCCGCCCCACCCCGATCCGGAGGAGTAGGGATCAGCGCCCGCGCGATTCCTGGAGGCCCTGACGGGCGAGCGCGTCGGCGCGCTCGTTCTCGGGGTGCCCGGCGTGGCCGCGCACCCAGTGGAACTCGATGTCGTGGCGGCTTTGCGCCTCGTCCAGGCGCTGCCAGAGATCGACGTTCTTGACCGGCTTGCGGTCCGCGGTCTGCCAGCCCTTGGCCTTCCAGCCGTGGATCCACTTGGTGATGCCGTTCTTCACGTACTCGCTGTCGGTGTAGAGGCGGATCTTGACCGGCCGCTTCAGCGCCTCCAGCGCCTGGATCGCCGCCATCAGCTCCATGCGGTTGTTGGTGGTGGCGGGCTCGCCGCCCCACAGCTCCTTGTCCGTGTCGCCATAGCGCAGAATGGCGCCCCAGCCGCCGGGGCCGGGGTTGCCGCTGCACGCGCCGTCGGTGAAGATGTCGACGGCGCCGGTCGTGCGGGGTTCGTTCATGGCAGCAGGTCCATTCCGTATTCGCCGGGGCCGCGCACCTGCTGGTGAAAGCGCAGCTTGTGCAGGTATTCCAGCGGGTCCTTCGGCCGCACGAACGCGCCCGGAGGGTGATTCAGCCAGTCGTAGAGCCGGGTCAGCAGGAAGCGCACCGCGCCGCCCCGGCACAGCCAGGGCAGGGCCGCCGCCTCGGCGGCGGACAGCGGCCGGACGCGGGCGTAGCCGGCCAGCAGCTGGCGCGCCTTGGTGGCGTTGAAGGCGCCGTCCGGCTCGAAGCACCAGGCGTTCAGGCAGATCGCCAGGTCGTAGGCCAGGAAGTCGTTGCAGGCGAAATAGAAATCGATCAGCCCGGAGAGCGCGTCGCCGCTGAAGAACACGTTGTCGGGAAACAGGTCGGCGTGGATGACCCCGGACGGCAGGTCGGTCGGCCAATGGGCCTGCAGCGCCGACAGCTCCGCGTCCAGCGTCGCCCGCAGCCCGGGGCGCACGGTGTCGGCGCGCCCGGCGCAGCGGGCGTGCAGGTCCCGCCACCCCGGCAGGGAGAGGGCGTTCTCGCGGCGCGGCGCGAAGTCGCCCACCGCCAGGTGCAGGCGCGCCAGCGCGGTGCCGAGCTGGGCGCAGTGGTGAAGCTGGACGCGGCGCGGCCACATCCCCTTGAGGAAGGTGACGATCACCGCGGGGCGGCCGCACAGCTCGCGCAACGCGGCGCCGTCGCGCCCGCTCACCGGCTGCGGGCAGGCCACCCCCTTGGTCGCCAGATGCTCCATCAGGCCCAGGAAGAACGGCAGGTCCTCGCGGCGCGTGCGCTTCTCGTACAGGGTGAGGATGAAGGGGCCGGTGTCGCAGACCAGCAGGAAATTGGAGTTCTCCACTCCCTCGGCGATACCCTTGCACGAGAGGACGGCTCCCAGATCGTACTGGGCGACGAAGGCGCTGAGCTCCTCGTCGGAAACTTCGGTGTAGACGGCCATGGGCCAGCGCCATACCGGGTTTCGTGGACCCGGTCAATGATGCCGCGCGGCCCGGGGCGCCGGGACCCTACGCGCCGGGCTCTGCGCCGGGGTCCGCGCCGGGGGTCTCGGCGGGGTCCGCGCCGTCGGGCGGGGCGCGGGGGGCGGCGCCGTCCCCGGCGTCCGGCGGCTCGATCCGGCGGTAGCGCTCGAGCACCCACCGCAGATGGGCGCGGATGGCGTCGGCGGCCTCGTCCGGGGCGCGCCGTCGCAGCGCCTCGTAAATCGCGGTGTGGTGGCCCAGCATGGCCTCCTCGCGGTCGGCAAGGAAGGCCGGGGAGTGGTGGAACTCGACCATCTGGCCGAGGATCTCGCGGATGGTGGACAGGATGTGCAGGTAGACGGGGCTGCCGGCGGCCCGGCCGATGGCGATGTGGAAGTCGATGTCGTCGTCGGTGCGGTTGCGCCCGGGCTGGTGCATCGCCTCGACGATGCGGCCGATGTGGTCGAGCTGCTCCGCCGTCGCCCGCTCGGCGGCGCGGCGCGCCGCCCAGGTTTCCAGCGCCATGCGGATTTCGACCAGGTCGTAGAGGTTGTCCAGCTTGACCCGGACCATGGCGGTCAGCGCCGCGTCCATGGTGCCGGCCGACGACACCACGCGGGTGCCGCCCCCCTGGACGGCGGTGAGGAAGCCTTGCGTCTTCAGGGTCTGCAGGGCCGCCCGCACGGACACCCGGCTGACGTTGAGCTGTTCGGCCAACTGGCGTTCGCCGGGCAGGCGCTGGCCCGGCTCCAGCTCGCCCGTCCCGATGCGCTCCAGCAGGCGCTCGGCCACCCATTCCGACACCCGCCGGGCCGGGTCGGGCCGGGCGCCGCCGGCGCCGGGCGGCGGGGCGGGGAGGGGGGCGGAGGCATCGCGATCGCTCATGGTCCGAGTATCCGCCCTGGGGATTCGCAACGTCAACGGCTGCCGCGGCGCGCCAGCAGGATGCCCGCCAGGATCACCGCGGCGCCGACGGCCTGCCACGGCCCCAGCGGTTCGTTCAGCAGCACCCAGGCCAGGATGGCGGCGGCGGCGGGCTGGATCAGCAGGCTGACCGAGGAGAAGGCGGCGGGAAGATGGGCCAGCGCGTAGGCGATCAGGCTCTGGCCACCGGCGTGGCTGAGCAGGGCGAGGCCCAGCAGCACCGCCCACCCCGCCGCCGTCGGCGCGATCAGCCCTTCGCCCGACAGCAGCGCGATGGGCAGCAGCGTGACCGCCGTCACCGCGCCGCTCCACGTCATGATGGTGGCGGTCGAGAACTCGGCCCGCAGCCGGCCGACCGACAGGATGTAGCCACCGTAGAACACCGCGGTGAGCAGCCCCAGGGCGTCGCCGAAGGCGGCGTCGGCGCTGAGCTGCAGGCTGCGCCCCATCAGCACCATGGCGCCGCCCAGGGCCAGGGCCAGTCCCAGCACGAAGGCCCGGGAGAAGCGCTCCTTGAACACCAGCCAGGACACCAGGGTGACGAAGATCGGCGCGAAATTGGCCAAAAGGGTGGCGTTGGCGACCGAGGTGTACTGGATCGACCAGTGCCAGACCGCGAGGTCGCCGGTGAAGAACAGCCCGGCGGCGGTCAGCCGCAGGTGGTCGCCGAGGCCGGAGGGGCGGCGCGGGGCGCCCGCGCCGCGGGGCTCCAGGCGCATCCACAGCATCAGCGCCGGCAGCGCGAAGGCGACGCGCCAGAAGGCGGTGGCGCTCGGCCCGACTTCCGACAGCCGCACGAAGATCGGCGCGAAGGCGATGCCCAGGGCGCCCGCCAGCAGGGCGATCAGGGCGATGCGCTGGGTGCGGCCGGCACCGCTGGGCGCGGAGGAGGCCAGGGGCAGCGCGGCGGAGGGGGCGTCGGGCATGACACGCTTATAGCGGGGGGATGGCCGGGCCGTCATCCGTGCCGCGGGCATGGCTCCGTTGTGCGAACCAACCGTCCGGCGCGCGAATCGCCGACCGGCGTGCCGGCCCGGGGGACGCGGACGGTGTACCTCCGCCGCTGGCGGCTTCCGCCCCGCGCCGTGCCTGGGCTAGAGTGGCGGCCATGACCCTGCGAACCCCAACCCAGCACGTCCGCCCGGTCACCGGACCGCTGCCGGCGCGCCCGGCGGCGCAGCCGCCGCTGCTCGGCCCGGGCGACCCGCCGCCGGCCACCGTCCTCAACCCCGACGCCACCGGGCCGGTGGTGCTGGTGTGCGACCACGCCCACCGGGCGATCCCCGCCGCCCTGGGCAGCCTGGGTCTGGACGAGGACGCGCTGGCCCGTCACATCGCCTACGACATCGGCGCCGCCGACGTGACCCGTGGCCTGGCCGACCGCCTCGGCGCGACCGCCGTGCTGGCGGGCTACTCGCGCCTGGTGATCGACCCCAACCGCTCCCTGGACGACCCCACCGCCGTGCCGGTGGTCAGCGACGACGTGGTGATCCCCGGCAACCGGGCGCTGGACGCCGCCGGCGTGCGGCGCCGCGTCGACGCCATCTTCCACCCTTACCACGAGACGGTGGCCGGGGTGCTGGCGGCGCGCCGGGCCGCCGGGATGGTGCCGGCGGTGGTGTCGGTGCACAGCTTCACGCCGGCGATGCGCGGCGTCGCCCGGCCCTGGCACGTCGGCGTGCTGTGGGACCACGACCCGCGCATCGCCCGCCCCCTGCTGGAGCGCCTGCGCGCCGACCGGCGCTGGTGCGTCGGCGACAACGAGCCCTATTCGGGCCGCGGCACCCTGGGCGGCACGGTGGAGACCCACGCCACCCCGGCCGGGCTTCCCAACGTGCTGCTGGAGGTCCGCCAGGACCTGATCGCGACGCCGGACGGCGCCGCCGCCTGGGCCGCCATCCTGGGCGATGCGCTTGAGCCGGTGCTGGCCGACCCCGGCCTCTACCGCGTCGAGCACCATCCCCGGGACGGCGGCGAATGACCGCGGGCGAGCCGGCCTTCACCATCGGCCTGGAGGAGGAGTACCTGCTGGTCGACCGGCGCAGCCGCGACATCGTGCCGGCGCCGCCCGACGCCATGCTGGAGGCCGCCCAGGCGCAGGCCCCGGGGCAGATCCAGCCGGAGTTCCTGCGCTGCCAGATCGAGGTCGGCACGGCGGTCTGCCGGACCGTCCAGGAGGCGCGGGCCGAGCTGGCGCGGCTGCGCGGCACGGTGGCCGGGGTGGCCGGGGCCCACGGCCTCGCCCCGATCGCCGCGTCGACCCACCCGTTCGCCGCCTGGGAGCCGCAGAAGCACACCAACCGCGACCGCTACAACATGCTGGCGCGCGACCTCGGCGCCCCGGCGCGGCGGCTGATGATCTGCGGCATGCACGTCCATGTCGGCATCGAGGACGACGACCTGCGCATCGACCTGATGAACCAGGTCCGCTACTTCCTGCCGCACCTGCTGGCGTTGTCCACCTCGTCGCCGTTCTGGCGGGGGCGGGAGATGGAGCGCAAGTCCTACCGCCTGGCGGTCTGGCACGACCTGCCGCGCACCGGCATGCCCGAGGATTTCGCCAGCTTCGGCGAGTACCTCCAGCACGTCGACGTCCTGGTGAAGTGCGGGGTGATCGAGGACGCCAGCAAGCTGTGGTGGGACATCCGCCCCTCCAGCCGGTTCCCCACCCTGGAGATGCGCATCACCGACGTCTGCACCCGCCTGGACGACGCGGTGACGGTGGCCGCCCTGCTGCGCTGCCTGCTGCGGATGCTGTGGCGGCTGAAGTTGCGCAACGTCACCTGGCGCCCCTACCGCCGCCTGCTGATCGAGGAGAACCGCTGGCGGGCCCAGCGCTACGGCCTGGACGACGGGCTGGTCGACTTCGGCCGCGGCGAGATCGTCGCCTACGCCGACCTGCTGGAGGAGCTGATCGACCTGGTGCAGGAGGATGCCCGCCACTTCGGCTGCGTCGACGAGGTGGCCGGGGCGCGCGCGATCCTCGCCCGCGGCACCAGCGCCCACCGCCAGGTCGCGGTCTACCGCCAGGCCCTGGAGGAGGGCGCCGACGGCTGGGAGGCGATGCGCCGCGTCGTCGACTGGCTGATCGAGGAAACCGTGGTGGGCATCGATCCGGTGCCGTGAGGCCCCGCGGGTCAGAGCGCCGGGCCGGAGCGACGGGCCGGACGGTCCGCCGTCAGAACTGCCGCAGCAGCCGGTCGATGTAATCGCGCTCGGTCTGCGGGCGGTCGTACTCGCCGGCGCGGCGGCGCAACTCGTCGAGGATCTCGCGGGCGCGCTGCAGGTCGGCCTCGGCTGGCACCTTGACGTCGCCGCTGTCGACCTGGCCGAACGGCGAGGGGTTGCGGTTGAGCGGGTCGCGGCCGCGGCCGGGCTGGCTGCCGGGCGGCTGGCCCGGCGGGCCCATCATCATGCCGGGGCCGGCCATCTGCTGCATCATCTGCTCGGCCATGCCCTGCATGCCCTGCTGCAGCTCCTGCATCGCCTGCGCCTGGTTGGGCACCGCCGCACCCGGGGCGCCCTGCTCCAGCGCCTCGCCGGCGCCGCGCATCGCCCGCTCGGCCCGTCCGAAGGGCTGCGGGATCTCGCCCATCTGCTCCCCCATCTGGCGCATCAGCTCGCCGAGCTGGCGGCGCAGCGCCTCCTGCTGCTCGGCCTGCTGCTGCGTCAACGGGCTGGCCGAGGGCGATTGGCCGCGGCCGCGCGGGCTGCGGGATCCCGGCTGGGGCAGGCCGCTCTCGTCGTTCATCTGCTCCTGGGCGCGCTGGAATGTCTGATCCATCAGCTCCTGCTGGCGCTGCATCAGCTCCTGCAGGCCGCGCAGCGTCTCCATGGCCTGGTTCTGCTGGTTCTGCTGCGCCTGGGCCATCATCCCGGCGCGCATGTTCTCCATCATCTGCTGAAGCTGGGACAGCATCTGGCGGGCGGCGTCGCGCGCCCCCGCCTCGGCCATTTCGCGCATCCGGTCCATCATCTCCTGGAGGTCGGATTGGTTCAGCATGTTCTGGGCCAGCTCGGGCGGGACCATCGGCACCTGCTCGCCACGCTCCAGCGCCTGGCGCAGGTTCTCCGCCATCGCCTCCATGAAGCGGTCGAGCGCCTGCTGCAGCTCGTCCATGAGCTGGCGCAGCTCCTCGTCGGAGGCGTTGCGATCCAGCGCCTCGGCCAGCCGGCGTTCGGCGTCGCGCAGGTCGCGCTCGGCCAGGGAGAGGCCGCCGTCCTCGATGCGCAGGGCGGTCTCCCACATCAGCCCCTGGACCGCCGGCACCGCCCCCGCGTCCTCGTCGAGGATGAGGCGGGCGGCGGCGCTGCGCATCGCCAGGAAGGCGACGATGTCGTTGTGGTACTGCCCCGGCAGCGCCGACAGCGCGGCCAGCCCTTCGGCGACCGGCCGACGCTCCCCCGGCGCGAGGGTGAGGCGTTTGCGCAGGTCGACGATGGCGCGGGCCACGGGATGGTTGAACACCCGCTCCGGCAGGATCATCGGGAACTCTTCGCTGCTGCCGCTCTGGCCGGCGCCGTCGGTCGCGGTGAGGCGCACCGTCACCGGCAGTCCGGCCCAGGGATGCGCGGTGAGGTCGTGGAATCCGGCCTGGCGCGCCTCCTTCGGGTTCACCCCGGGCAACGACAGCGGCAGCTCCAGCGGGTCGCCGGACAGCGCCTCGGGAAGATCCTCGGCGGCCAGCCGCACCGTCCCGGTGGCGGCGGCGAGGCCGTGGTCGTCCTGGGCGACGTACTCCACGCGCAGGGCGCCGCGGTCGGTCTGGGCCGGCGGCGCGACGAAGGCGATGGTCGGAGGCTGGTCCGGCACCACGGTGATCGGCCAGGAGCCGAGACTGGTGCCGTCCTGGCTGACCGCGATGCGGTCGCCCGCGGTCACCGGCGCCTGCACCTGGAAGCTGTCGGCGTCCACCGTCTCGAACGCCACGGCGGTGTCGCCGATCGCCAGCGTCGGCGCCTCGCCGCCCCCGGTGACCCGGCCCAGGGCCAGGCTGCCCGCCGGGACGACGACCGGGCCGCCGGTCCCCGGCGCGGTGCCGCCGGCCGCCGTCGCGCCCGCTCCCGCCGCCGCGTCGCCGGCCTTGAGGAAGACGGGGGGCAGCCCGGTGTACTCGGGCGGCGTGATCCACAGGTCGAGGGCCACCGGCCGGACCGCGGCGCCGGCATCGAACCGCGGGCTGAACGCGGCGGCCAGCCGGGGGCGCCAGTCGGTGCCGGCGCCGGCGACCGCCACGACCAGCAGCAGGCCGACCGCCATGCGCAGCGCCAGCGGGTCGCGGGCGGCGAGGTTGGGATGGGGCAGGGCGACCCGCAGGCGGCTGGCACCCCGGCGCATGCGCTCCTGGTGCAGCCGCCACAGCGCCAGCGCCGTGGCGTCGCCGCCCACGGGGGTGTCGCGCAGGGCGCTGAGCGGGCGGTGGGCGAGGCCGCTGTCCCGCTCCAGCCGGCGGCGGGCCGCGGCGCGGTCGGGCAGGGCGACGCGGCGCAGGCCGCGGTACAGGCTTGCCGGCACGGCGACCGCGACGGCGGCCAGCACCGCCGTGTGCAGCCACGCCGGCAGAAGCGGCAGCACGTTGGCCAGGGCCAGCGCCAGGAAGGCGCCGGCCAGGGCGACCGGCACCCACAGCGCCGGCCACAGGCGCTCCCAGGTCAGCGACGCCCGCGCCTGCCACAGACGCCAGACCGGCTCGCCGTCCCGCCGCGTCCTCTCCGCCGGCCCGGCCGGGGCGGCGGCCGGGTCGGTGGATGCCCCGCCGCGCCGCGGCGACGGCGCGCCCGGGCGCGCCCGCGTCGTGTCCTGCATGCCGCCCTCCGTTCCCGTGGCCGCGGGCCGGCGATCCGCGGTGCCGACCGATGGGAGTTGGTGATGGGGTTTGATATAGGGCGTGCCGCCACCGTTTCCGACGCCCCCCGCGCCCGTCGCCACCGAACCATGGGGCGATGACCAAAATATGGCGGCCGCGCGATGGCCGGACGGCACCGCGGGGGCCCCCCGGCCGGCCGGCCGCCATGGCCGGGGGCGGCGATCCGCGCTATCGTTGGTCCCTCGACCCGTTCGCCGCAACCTGTTCGCCGGAGACCAGCCCGATGCCCGCGCCGCTTCCCCTGTCCGCCTTCTGCCCCTGGATCGCGCGGGCGCCGCGGCCGCGGCTCTACCTGCGCCCGGTGGGGCTGCTGCCGGCCGGGCTGGCGGTCGAGGCCCCGGCGCTGCCGCTGGCCGGCGGCCGTTTCGCCTTCGCCATGGTCGAGGTCATCGCCCGGACCGAGGGGCGGATCGACCGGGCGGTGGCGCCGCTCTCCGACGTCATGGCCTGGGCGAAGGCGCGCGGTGCGGCGGTGGTCGACGCCGTGGACCGCCGGCTGGCGGCGCTGACCCGCCCGCGCCCGCCGTTCGCCGGGGTGCCGCTGACCGGCCCGTCGATCATGGGCATCGTCAACGTGACCCCCGACAGCTTCTCCGACGGCGGCGACTTCCTCGACCCGGCCCGGGCGCTGGCGCACGGCCAGGCGCTGCTCGACGCCGGGGCCGACATCCTCGACGTGGGCGGCGAGTCCACCCGGCCCGGCGCCGCGCCGGTGGCGCCGGAGGAGGAGGAGGCGCGGGTGCTGCCGGTGATCCGTCACTTCGCCGCGGCCGGCGCGGTGGTGTCGGTCGACACCCGCCACGCCCGGGTGATGGCGGCGGCGCTGGCGGCGGGGGCGGCCATCGTCAACGACGTCAGCGGTCTGGCCGGCGATCCCGGCAGCCCGGCGGTGGTGGCGGGGGCCGGCGCGCCGGTCGTGCTGATGCACATGCAGGGCGACCCCACCACCATGCAGGCGAACCCGACCTATGAGGACGCGGCGCTCGACGTGTTCGATTGGCTGGAGGGCCGGGTGGAGGCCTGCGTCGCCGCCGGGGTGCCGCTGGACCGCATCGTCGTCGACCCCGGCATCGGTTTCGGCAAGACGGTGGAGCACAACATGCACGTCCTGCGGCACACGGCGCTCTACCACGGGCTCGGCTGCGGGGTGCTGATCGGGGTGTCGCGCAAGGGCTTCATCGCCGGCCTGTCGCGCGGCGAGCCGGCCAGGGAGCGCGCGCCGGGCTCCCTGGCCATCGGCCTCGACGCCTGGAGCCAGGGCGCCCAGATGCTGCGCGTCCACGACGTCGCCGAGACCTTCCAGGCCCGCGCCCTGTGGAACATCCTGCACCCCGCCGGCTGACCGCGGGCCGTGCTCCGTCCGCCGTGGGCCGCCCGGGCGTCACAGGATGAGCTGCAGGAACACGAGATCCAGCCAGCGCCCGAACTTGCGGCCGACCTCGGGCATGCGGGCGACCTCGACGAAGCCCTGGGCGGCGTGGAGGCGCAGGCTGGCGGCGTTGTCGGCGTCGATGCCGGCGACCATGGCGTGCAGCGCGCCGTCGGCCCGGGCGCGCTGCACCAGCGCGGCCAGGAGGAGGCGGCCGACGCCCTGGCCGCGGCTGTCGGGGGCGACGTAGAGGGAGGTCTCCACGGTGTGGCGGAAGCCGGGGAAGGGGCGGAACGGGCCGTAGCTGGCGAAACCGCGCACCCTGCCGGCGCCGTCGGCGGCGACCAGCACCGGCAGGCCCTGCGCGCCCTTGGCGGCGAACCAGCCGGCCTGCGCCGCCGCGTCGCGCGGCGTCTCGTCGTAGACCGCGGTCGTGGTGAGGACGGCGTCGTTGTAGATGGCCAGCAGGGCCGCGAGGTCGTCCGCCGTGGCGTCGCGAAGGTCGATCATGGAAAGCCGTCCGTTCGGTGGAGGCGGGGCCTTCGGGGCGCCCCGCTGGAGGCTGTGTAACACTTCGGCACGGTCGCGGAAGGGTGCTTGACCGGGGAGCGGGCTTGCGGCGAAGAAGGCTTTGCCGCACGTGGATTTGCGGTAAAATGACGGTCCAGCGCGGGAGCATTTCATGACCAGACACCTCTTCGGCACCGACGGGATCCGCGGCACCGCGAACACCGAGCCGATGACGGCGGAAACGGCCCTGCGGGTCGCCATGGCGACGGCGCTCCAGTTCCGCCGCGGCGACCACCGGCACAAGGTGGTGATCGGCAAGGACACGCGGCTGTCGGGCTACCTGCTGGAGCCGGCGCTGACCGCCGGGTTCATCTCGATGGGCATGGACGTGGTGCTGGTCGGGCCGCTGCCCACCCCGGCGGTGGCCATGCTGACCCGCTCGCTGCGCGCCGACATGGGGGTGATGGTCTCGGCCTCCCACAACCCGTATCAGGACAACGGCATCAAGCTGTTCGGCCCGGACGGCTACAAGCTGTCGGACGAGGTGGAAGCGGCCATCGAGGCGCGCATGGAGCTGCCGTTCGCCCCCGACCTCGCCGGGTCGGCGGCGCTCGGCCGTGCCAGCCGCATGGAGGACGCGCCGGGCCGCTACATCGAGTACGTCAAGAACACCTTTCCCCGCGGCCTGCGCCTCGACGGGCTGAAGATCGTCGTCGACTGCGCCCATGGCGCGGCCTACCGGGTGGCCCCCAACGTGCTGTACGAACTGGGCGCGGAGGTGGTGCCGGTCGGCGTCAAGCCGGACGGCCTGAACATCAACAAGGGCTGCGGTGCCACCGCCACCACACTGCTGCAGGAGACGGTGGCGGCCGAGGGCGCCGATCTGGGCATCGCGCTGGACGGCGACGCCGACCGCCTGATCATGGTGGACGAGCATGGCCGGGCCATCGACGGCGACCAGCTGATGGCGCTGGTCGCCACCTCCTGGGCCAAGGCGGACACGCTGAAGGGCGGCGGCCTGGTCGCCACGGTGATGTCGAACCTGGGGCTGGAACGCCACCTCCAGGGGCTCGGCCTGACCCTGGCGCGCACCCCGGTCGGCGACCGCTACGTGGTCGAGCACATGCGCGAGAAGGGCTACAACGTCGGCGGCGAGCAGTCCGGGCACATCGTGCTGTCCGACTACTCCACCACCGGCGACGGGCTGATCGCGGCGCTGCAGGTGCTGGCGGTGATCCAGACCGTGGGCCGGCCGGCCAGCGAGGTCTGCCGCCTGTTCGCCCCGGTGCCGCAGAAGCTGACCAACGTCCGTTTCGCCGCGGGGTCGCAGCCGCTCGAGCACGCCCTGGTCAAGGAGGCCATCCGCGACGGCGAGGGCCGCCTCGACGGATGCGGCCGCATCCTGATCCGCAAGTCGGGCACCGAGCCGGTGATCCGCGTCATGGCCGAGGGCGATGACGAGGCGCTGGTGGACCGCATCGTCGCCGACATCGCCGGGGCGATCCAGACGGCATCGCAGCCGGCCGTCGCGGCGGCCGAGTGAGAACGAAGGGCAGGGGAGCATGAAAGGACGGGTGCTGATCGTCGCGGGCTCGGATTCCGGCGGGGGGGCCGGCATCCAGGCGGACATCAAGGCGGTCAGCGCGTTGGGCGCCTACGCCGCCACGGCGATCACCGCGCTGACGGCCCAGAACACGCTGGGGGTCCACGGGGTCTATCCCGTGGACCCCGCGTTCGTGGCGCAGCAGATGCACGTGGTGCTGGAGGACATCGGCGCCGACGCCGTGAAGATCGGCATGCTGGCCACCGTCGAGGTCATCGAGGCGGTGGCGAACGAGTACGAGGCGCGCGCCGTCAACGTGCCGCTGGTGGTCGACCCGGTGATGGTGGCCAAGGGCGGCCACCCCCTGCTGGCCGAGGCCGCGGTGCTGACCCTGCGCCGGCGCCTGCTGCCCCTGGCCGACATCGTCACCCCCAACGTGCCGGAGGCGGAGGCGCTGACCGACGTCGTCATCCGCGATCTCGACGACATGCGGCGGGCGGCGGCGCTGATCCGCAGCTTCGGTCCCACCGCGGTGCTGCTGAAGGGCGGCCACATGGAGGGTGACACCGTGCAGGACCTCCTGCTCTCCGACGACGGTGAGGAGGTCTTCGAGTCCGAGCGGTTCCACACCCCGCACACCCACGGCACGGGCTGCACGCTGGCCTCCGCCATCGCCGCCGGCGTCGCCCAGGGGCTGGGCGTGCGCGACGCCGTGGCGCGCGCCCGGGCCTACGTGCACACCGCGATCCTGACCGCGCCCGGCCTGGGCCACGGCCACGGGCCGCTCAACCACCTTCACACGGTGGTGCCGTTCCCCTGATGCGACGGGCCCCTTCGGGGGCCGTCACTTCCGGCCGATCAGGGTCCCCATCAGCCGCGTGCGGATGGCGGCCACCGCGCATTCCATCGGGCGGTCGCCCTCCGGGTTGATGGGCATCAGCGCCACGTCCGGGCACAGCTCCTCCATGGCCCAGGCGCGCTGGGCCGGGGGAGGCGGGGCGTTGGGGTCGCAGGCCGCGGGGTCGGCGTGGATCTCCTCCGGCGGCGGGGTGCCGGCCGGCACCGGCATGGCCGGGCGGACCTCCAGGTTGGGATTGATGCCGAAGCAGTCCACCAGCGCCCCGGAGGGGCGGAAGTAACGGGCCGTCGTCAGGCGGATGCCGACGTCGCCCGACAGCGACGAGATGGTCTGCACCGATCCCTTGCCATAGGTGCGCACGCCGAACAGCAGCGCGCGGCTGTGATCCTGCAGGGCGCCGGCGACGATCTCCGACGCCGAGGCGGAGCCGCTGTTGACCAGCACGACGATGGGCAGGCCGGCCATCAGGTCGCCGGGGGTCCCGGTGTAGTGGCGGTTCTCGGCCGGGTCGCGGCCGCGCACGGCGACGATGTCCACCGCCTCCAGGAAGCGGTCGGCGACGCTGACCGCCTGGTCGAGCAGGCCGC
Source organism: Azospirillum sp. NS33 (assembly GCF_059703765.1). NCBI lineage: Bacteria > Pseudomonadati > Pseudomonadota > Alphaproteobacteria > Rhodospirillales > Azospirillaceae > Azospirillum > Azospirillum sp. NS33. The sequence goes on from NZ_BAAKJB010000004.1 coordinate 22,096, forward strand.
CGGGGTTGTTGCGCAGGTCGATCACGGCGCCGGCCAGCCGGCCGTTGGCCTGGCGGCGCATGTCCTCCACCGCCTCGTCCAGGCTGTGGGTCGTCTGCTGGTTGAAGGCGGCGATGCGGATGTAGGCGACGTCGCCCTCCAGCCGGTAGCGCACGGGCTGGATCTTCACCACGGCCCGCGTCAGCGACACCCGCACCGGCAGCTCGGTGCTGGGCCGCCGCAGCGTGAGGTCGACCGAGGTGCCGACCGGGCCGCGCATCCGGGCGACCGCGTCGCGCAGGTTCAGGCCCTTGACCGGCGCGTCGTCGATGCCGGCGATCAGGTCGCCGGCGCGCAGCCCGGCCCGCGCCGCGGGCGAGCCGTCGATGGGGGACACCACGCGCACCAGGCCGCTGTCGTCGTCCATGGTGACCTCGATGCCGAGGCCGCCGAACTCGCCCTGGGTCTGCTCGCGCATGTAGCGGAAGTGCTCGGCGTCGAGGAAGCTGGAATAGGGGTCCAGCGAGGTCAGCATGCTGTCCAGCGCCGCCTCGGTCAGGCGCCGGTCGTCGGCGGTCGGCTCCTCGGCGCGGGTCTTGGCGAGGCCGACCACGGCCTTGGCCACCAGGATCTGCGGCTCCGACGGCTTCACGTGTTCGGCCAGGACGCGCCGCAGCACGTCGGCGAACAGCTGATAGTTGCGGTCGGCGACGGACAGCGGCGCGCTGTTGGTCCGGACCTTCGCAAACTCCTGGCGGAAATGCTCCAGCGGTTCCGTAACGTCGCCGCGGGCGGACGGCACGAGCGCGCAGGCCGGCCCCATCGCCACCATCAGCAGCAACAGCGCCCCGACCAGTTTCGCCATCCTGAGCCCCTCTCGACTGTCCGGCCGTGCCGGCGTGCTCCAAGACATCGATGCCACTACACCAACATTTCACCGGGTGGCGGACGCCGCGTCCCGACACCGACACTCGCACGCGTGCAAGTTACCACGGGGGAGCATCGATCTCAATTTTTGGCGCGGCGACGGCGGCCACCGCCTGATGTGGGTACTCCCGGGCTCGGCAGCAAACGCGCGATGCGCGGCGGGCGCCGGGTGTTGCGCCGTCGCCATGGTCACCGCGCGATCACTCCGGCCTCGGCCAGCAGCGCCAGCGTCCGCGCCGCCTCCTCGGCATCGAGGCGGCCGACCGCATAGCCGCCCTGGACCAGCACATGGTCGCCGACGGCCACGCCGTCCACCAGGGCCAGCGACACGGCGGCGGGGCCGCCGGCCAGCGCGACCTCGGCGCGGCCTCCCTCCAGGAGCGCGATGACGCGGGCGGGCACGGCCAGGCACATCGGTCTTCTCCCCGTGGAGCGGCGCGTCACGGGCCGCCGTCGACGGCGATGTCGGCGGCGACGCAGGGGTCGAGCGCGGCGACCAGCAGCCCGGCGCGGGCGCGCAGGCCGTCGTCGACGGCGGCGCCGACGAGGCCGCGGGCCAGGGCGCCGTCGGCGGCGAAGGTCCATTCGGTGGGCGCCACGGTACGGTACTCGGCGATGCGCCGCCCGTCCAGGCGCACCCAGTGGGCGAGCCGCCCCCGCGCCGTCTCCACCACCCCGGCGCCGCTCCCGGGAGCCGCGCCGGCGCGGTCGCCGTCGGCCCCCGCCGGGCCGGCGGCGACCGGGTCCGCCGGGCCGGCGGCGCAGAGGTCCGCGGCCCGGGCGCGCAGCCGGCCGGGCAGGGCGGCGAGTTCGCACAGCCGCGCCGCGAAGTGCGCAGCCAGGCCGGCGCCGTGGCGGGCCGCCAGGGCGGCCACGGCCGGGTGGTCGGCCATGCGCGGCAGGGGCCCGGTGAGGGCCGGTCCGCCGTCGAGGCGTGGGCGGGCGGAGAAGCCGGAGTCCGTGGCCAGGCGCTGGGCGAACCAGTCGGCCGGCAGCGGCGGCAGGGGGCGCACCGCGCTGGCGCCGAAGCCGGCGAGACCGGGGGACAGCGCACGGGTCAGCAGGCGCGCCGCCGGCGTCGTTCGCCCCGCCGCCCAGGTGGCCAGCGCCGCGGCGTCGGGCGGCTCATGGTCGATCACCGCGGCGGCCACGGCGGCGGCGATGGCGTCGATGGCGGCGCCCAGCGCCGCGGCGTCGGGTCGCAGCTCGCCGCCGCCCGGGCGCAGGGCGTCGCCGGCGGGATGCAGCGCCGCCCCCAGGGCCGCCGCCGCCGCCCGCAGCGGGACGAGTTCGGCGGGCCGGGCCGCCTCGCCCATCAGCCGCGGCCATTCCATCAGCGTCTGCCAGGCATGGCTGGCCGCGGTCTCCGCCAGCACCAGCAGCTCGCGGGCGGCGGTGTGCGCCGGCGCCGGGGCGAGGCCGAGCGCCGATTCGACGGCGGTCACCGCCGCCACGCCCTGCGCCGTGCCGCACACGCTGTAGAGCAGGGGGACGAGGCGCAACGCCTCCTCCACGCTCCGCCCGGCCAGGGCGCGGGCGACGGCGGTGGGGCGGCGCACCGTGACCCGGGCCTCGGCCACGACCCCGGCGGCCGCGACGAGGCGCACGGCGACCACCCCCTCGAGCCCCGCCGGCCCGGTCATGACCGGCCGCGGCGGAAGAGGGCGCGCCGGGAGAGCGCCGGCGTTGCGTCGCCGGTGGCCGCGGCCGCGTCCCCCGCGGCCAGGTGCCGCACCGGCGGTGGCGCCAGCAGTGTTTCCAGCGCGGCGCGGGCGGCCCGGCGGGCGGCGTCCTGGCCGGGCAGGGTCCGCGGGTCGGCGACCGCCGGGAGACCGGCGACACCGCCCAGCGCGCCCATGGTGGCGACGGTGAAGCGGCACGATCCCGACGGCAGGGCGACCGTCACCACGGCACCGTCCGCCAGCGCCGCGAGGTGGTCGGGGGCGTCGGGGAGCAGAGTCACCACCACCGCGCCGGGCGTGATCAGCGCCCCGAGAAGCCCGGGGCCCCACGGCCGGAAGTCCACCGCCTCGACCGACAGGCGCGGGTTGGCCGGCGGCGTGTCCGCGGCGGCGGCGATCTGCCGGTGGGCCTCGACCAGCGCCACCAGCCGTTCGCGCGCGGGATCGGCGCTGACGGCCGCGCCGGCGAACCGAAGCCGCGGCGCGCCGCAGCCGGGGCAGCGCCACGTGGCGGGAAGGCGGCCCAGGAGGGTCCCCGGCGCGACGCCGCGGGCGGGGTCGCCGGCCGCGGCATCGTACACGTGGCCACAGTCGCCGCAGGCCAGGGCGCGGCCCGCCTCGAAACCGGCGGTGATCACGCCACGCCCGTCATGGGGGCGCGGCCTGGGTTGTCCCGGAGGGGGCCGCCCGGCAGCGGGGGGTCGGAAGCGGGGCCTGGACGACAGGGATCATTGGCAGGACCATCCCGCGGCGGAGCGGCGGGCTGCGTCGACCGGCCCGGGCCGGGGCGCATCGGTCCGCGTCGCGCATGGGCGCCGCGGCCACCCGCCGGGACGCGGAGCGTGCGGCACGCCCCGCGGTGCACGGCCGATCACCTGGCCGGCGGCGTCGCCGGCGTGCTGGCCGATCACTTGGCCGGCGGCTTCGCCGGCTTGTTGATGGTGGACAGTTGCTTCTGCAGGTCGTCGATGCGCTTCTGCATCTCCTCCAGGGACTGCTCACCCTCGCTCTTCGGCGCCGGGCCGCGCGGCGCCCCGGGAGCGGCATCGCCCTCCTCCTGGGCGCCGAACGGCGTGAACATGCGCATGGCACGCTCGAACATCGCCAGGTTCTGCTTGCCGACCTCCTCCAGCCGCCCGAACGGGAACATGCCGCCCAGCGTGTTCTGGAAGTAGTCGCGCATCTGCTCCTGGTTCCGGGCGAACGATTGCATGCTGTATTCGAGGTACCGGGGCACCATCCACTGCATGTTGTCGCCGTAGAAGCCGATGAGCTGGCGAAGGAAGCTGATCGGCAGCAGGTTCTGCCCCTTGCTCTCCTCCTCGACGATGATCTGGGTCAGCACGGAGCGGGTGATGTCCTCTCCGGTCTTGGCATCGTACACGACGAAGTCCAGGCCATCCTTCACCATCTGGCACAGGTGATCCAGCGTCACGTAACTGCTGGTCGCCGTGTTGTAGAGGCGACGGTTGGCGTACTTCTTGATCGTGATCGGAGCGGACTTCTGATCTTCCTTGTCGGCCATCGCGGGTCTTTCGATACGGAGCGTCCGGCGGCAATCGCGCATTGTGTAGACCTACGCTATGTCAGCGGGACTGGCAAGCTTTTGACAAGGATCCGGTGATCGAAGCGGCGTTTGGCGCGGCCGGGTCGCCGGCACGCTGGCACTGGCCAAGGGGGAGGCGCGCCGCCTATACTGACGGACATGGCCGACCCCACCGACTCCGACCCTCCGTCCCTCGAGGCTCTGGCGCGCCGCTACCTCGACCTGTGGCAGGAGCAGTGGGCCGCGGTGGCCGCGGACCCGGCGGCGGCGGAGACGCTGGCCCGGCTGTTCCAGGCGATGGGCCAGACCGCGGCGTCGCTCGCCCCCTTCGCCTTCGGAACCGCGGGCACCGGCTGGGACCCACGCCCGGCCGCCGCCCCGGCGTCCCCCGACCCGGCAGCCTCCAACCCTGAAGCGTCGCAGCCATGGCCGCACACCGACACCGCGCCGCCGCCGTCCGGCTCCCGTGGCCCCCGCCCAGCCCCCGCCGGGCCGGCCGGGGGCGGCCATGACGGCGCCGCGCCTGCGCCAGGGGCCACGCCCCCTGGGCCTTCATCTGGCGACGGTGACGGCGATGCTGCTGGGCTCGCCGGCCGGGTTGCGGCCCTCGAGGGCCGGCTCGCTGCCCTGGAAACCGCATCTGCAGGAGAGGGCGGCGGCGCTGCAGCCGCTCCTCGCCGGGGCCGATCCCGACGCCCTCCACCAGGCGCTTGACCGCGAGCTGCGGCGGCGTCTCGACCGGGTGTTGACCGGGCTGGAGCGCTACCGCCACCATCCCTACCGGCGTGCGCTGGCCGATCCGCCGGTGGCGTGGCGCGAGGGCGGCAGCCGGCTGCTGGACTTCGGCCCGTCCGGCGGCGTGCCCGTGCTGGTCGTGCCGTCGCTGGTCAACCGCGCCTACGTGCTCGACCTGTCGGAAGACCGCAGCCTGATGCGCTGGCTGGCGGCGCGGGGGGTGCGGCCGCTGCTGCTGGACTGGGGCACGGTGGGGGCGGTGGAGCGCCGCTTCACGCTCACCGACTACATTGCCGGGCGCCTGGACCGGGCGCTCGACGCGGCGCTGGCGCGCTGCGGCGGACCGGTCGCCGTCGCCGGATACTGCATGGGCGGGCTGCTGGCCACCGCGCTGGCGGTGCGCCGACCCCGCGACATTTCGTCGCTGCTGCTGCTGGCGACGCCCTGGGACTTCCACGCCGAGGACGCGGCGCTGGCGCGCCGCGCCGCCGCGGCCTTCCAACCCTTCGGGCCGCTGGTCGACGGCTGGGGGGAACTGCCGGTTGACGCCATACAGGCGCTGTTCGCGCAGCTCGACCCGCTGCTGGCGCTGAAGAAATTCAGCCAGTTCGCCCGCATGGACCCGGACAGCCCCGCGGCCCGCGCCTTCGTGGCCCTGGAGGACTGGCTCAACGACGGCGTTCCGCTGGCCGCGGCGGTGGCCCGCGACACCCTGGCCGGCTGGTACGGGCGCAACGACACGGCCCGCGGCGCCTGGATCGTCGGCGGACTGCCGGTGGATCCGGCCGCCGTGTCGATGCCCACCCTGGCCCTGGTGCCGGAACGCGACCGCATCGTTCCGCCAGCGTCGGCCAAGGCCTTGGCGCGTACCATACCGGGCGCGCAAATGATGGTGCCGCCGTTGGGCCATATTGGCATGGTCGTGAGCGCCGGAGCGGAGTCCGCGGTGTGGCGGCCTATTGCCGAATGGCTTATGACGACGGCATAGGCGCAAGGCCTCGCCCGTCTTGCGTCACCGCAGTCTTGCAACTAAGGTGGGCACCAACGGTCTTCATTCGACAAGCATAATAAATCTGCCAACCCCGAGGAGCGCAACATGACCGAGGTCGTTATCGCCGGCGCCGCCCGAACCCCCGTGGGCTCGTTCAACGGCACCCTGAGTTCCGTGCCCGCGCACACCCTTGGCGAGGTCGCCATCCGCGAGGCGCTGACCCGTGCCAAGGTGGAGGCCGGCGAGGTCAACGAAGTCATCTTGGGCCAGATCCTGACCGCCGGCCAGGGCCAGAACCCGGCCCGCCAGGCGGCGATCAACGCCGGCATTCCCGCCTCGGCGACCGCCTTCGGCATCAACCAGCTCTGCGGCTCGGGCCTGCGCGCGGTGGCGCTCGGCCATCAGGCGATCCGCGAGGGTGACGCCGACGTGATGGTGGTCGGCGGCCAGGAGAGTATGAGCATGGCGCCCCACGTCATGCACCTGCGCAACGGCGTCAAGATGGGCGGCGCCGAAATGCTGGACACCATGCTGAAGGACGGCCTGTGGGACGCGTTCCACGGCTACCACATGGGCACCACCGCGGAGAACGTCGCCCAGAAATGGCAGCTCACCCGCGACGAGCAGGACGAGTTCGCCGTGGCGTCGCAGCAGAAGGCCGAGGCGGCCCAGAAGGGCGGCCGCTTCGCCGACGAGATCGTTCCGGTGACCATCAAGGGCCGCAAGGGCGACGTGGTGGTCGACGCCGACGAGTATCCCAAGCACGGCACCACCCGGGAGACGCTGGGGCGGCTGCGTCCGGCCTTCTCCAAGGAGGGGACGGTGACCGCCGGCAACGCGTCGGGCATCAACGACGGCGCCGCCGCCCTGGTGCTGATGTCGGCCGACAACGCGGCGCGGCGCGGCGTCGCCCCGCTGGCCCGCATCGTTGCCTGGGCCACCGCCGGTGTCGACCCCGCGGTGATGGGCACCGGCCCGATCCCGGCCACCCGCAAGGCGCTGGAGAAGGCCGGCTGGTCCATCGACGAGCTCGACCTGATCGAGGCCAACGAGGCGTTCGCGGCCCAGGCCCTTGCGGTCAACAAGGATCTCGGCTGGGACCCGGCGAAGGTGAACGTCAACGGCGGCGCCATCGCGCTCGGCCATCCGGTCGGCGCGTCGGGGGCCCGCGTCCTGGTGACCCTGCTGCACGAGATGCAGAAGCGCGACGCCAAGAAGGGGCTGGCGACCCTGTGCATCGGCGGCGGCATGGGCATCGCCCTCTGCGTCGCGCGCGACTGACGGCCGGCCGTCGGGCCGTCCCGGCGACGGGACGGCCCCGAGGGCCCAATCAACTCAATCAAAGACCACATCTCTAGGGGGAGAAGCCCATGGCACGAGTTGCAGTAGTCACCGGAGGCACGCGCGGCATCGGCGAGGCGGTCTGCGTGGCCTTGAAGGACGCGGGGTATGCGGTCGCCGCGACCTACGCCGGCAACGACGAGGCGGCGAAGGAGTTCTCGGCGCGCACCGGCATTCCCGTCTACAAGTTCGACGTCGCCAGCTTCGACGCCTGCAAGGACGGCTGCGCGCGGATCGCCGCCGACCTCGGGCCGATCGAGGTGCTCGTCAACAACGCCGGCATCACCCGAGACGGGGTGATGCACCGCATGAGCTACCCGCAGTGGGAGGCGGTGATCCACACCAACCTGTCGTCCTGCTTCAACATGTGCCGCAACGTCATCGACGGCATGCGCGAGCGCGGCTTCGGGCGGATCGTCAACATCGGCTCGGTGAACGGCCAGGCCGGCCAGTACGGCCAGGTCAACTACGCCGCCGCCAAGTCCGGCATCCACGGCTTCACCAAGGCGCTGGCCCAGGAGAGCGCGGCCAAGGGCATCACGGTCAACGCCATCGCGCCGGGCTACATCGACACCGACATGGTGCGCGCGGTCCCGGCCAACGTCCTGGAGAAGATCGTCGCCCGCATCCCCGTCGGCCGCCTCGGCAAGGCCTCGGAGATCGCCAAGGCGGTGCTCTACCTCGTCGACGACGACAACGGCTTCATGACCGGGTCGACCCTGTCGGTCAACGGCGGCCAGCACATGTACTGACCCGCCGGCCGGCGCCGCCCCGCCCCGTCCGGTCCTGCCGGCGGGGCGGGGCGGGGCGGTTCTCACGGGGCGCGCGCCTTGATCATGCGCAGGGGGGTGTAGGACAGCACCTCCAGCCCGTCGTGGCGGCGCACGCTGTTGAGCGTGCGGACCAGGCCGCGATCCCCCGCCGACGTCCGCCGGGCCTCGGTGACCTGGCAGTAGACGGTGATCGTGTCGCCCACCACGGTGGGCGCCTTGACCGCCAGATCGGCGTGCAGGAACGCCAGGCCGGTGTCCTGCATCATGGGCAGCAGCAGCCCCTCGGCGAAGGCGTAGACCAGGGCGCCGGGCACCACCTGCGCCGGCAGCGCCGCGCCCTCGCGCGCGGCCCTGTTGGTGAACAGCTCCTCGGTCAGCCAGGTCAGATTGCAGAAGGCGGACAGGTCCGCCTCGGTGATGGTGCGCCCGGCGGTGCGGAAGCGCTGTCCGGGCGTCAGATCCTCGAAATGGAAGCCGGTGCCGATCTTCACGTAGTCGGCGTCGGCGGCGGCGGTGGTGCCGGCGGCGGCATGGCCGGCCGGGGGGGCGGTCGGGGGGGTGGTCGGCTCAGGCATGGGGCTCTCCGGTCGGGCTGCGGACGACGCCGGCCGCCTCGAGCCCGCCGATCTCGGCGTCGGACAGCCCGAGGGAGGCGAGAATGGTCCGGGTATCGGCGCCGACGTCGGGGGCACCGCGGTCCGGCTCGACGGGGGCGCCGCGGAAGACCACGGGCTGGCGCAGGGCCCGGTGCGCGCCGGCATCCGCCTGCCCACCGGCGGCGAAGAAGCCGACATCGGCGAGGTGCGGGTCGTTCAGCAGATCGTTCAGGTCGTTCACCTTGGAATAGGGGATGTCCAGCCGCGCGAAGGTCTCCAGCCACTCCGCCGTGCCGCGCCCCGCCACCCCCTCGGCCAGGGCGGCGTAGAGCTGGTCGATGCGGCGGCTGCGCTCGCCGGCGTCGGCGAACCAGGCGGCGGTGACGAGGTCGTCGCGGCCGATCTCCACCAGGATGCGGCGCCATTGCTCGCCGGTGTAGGGCAGGGCGGCGACCCAGCCGTCCCGCGTGCGGTACGGCCGGCGGTTGCGCGAGAACAGGCGGTGATAGCCGGCGCCCTCCGCCTCAGGCGTGAAGGTGGCGGCGGCGAGATGCTCGTTCAGCAGGAAGCCGACCAGCGCCTCGAACATCGGCACCTCGACCTCCACCGCCTCGACCAGGCCGCGCGCCTGGGCGGCGACCGCCGCCAGCACGCCATAGGCGGCGTAGAGGGCGGCCACCTTGTCGGCCACGACGCTCGGGACATAGGCCGGGTCCTGCCCGACATGGGCCGGCAGCATGGCGAGGCCGGAGGCGGCCTGGATCACGTCGTCGAAGGCGGGACGGTCGCGGTAGCGGCCGTCCTGGCCGAAGCCGATGGCGGAGCAGTAGATGATGCGCGGGTTGATCGCCTTGGCCTGGGCGAAGCCGAACCCGAGGCGGGTGATGGCGTCGACCCGCATGTTGTGCAGCAGCACGCCGGAGCGGGCGACGAGGCGGCGCAGCACGTCCTTGCCGGCCTCGGTCTTGAGGTCGACGGCGAGGCTGCGCTTGTTGCGGTTGTTGTTGAGGTACATGGCGCTGCGCCCGCCGCCCGCGGTGGGATGGACGGTCCGCGCGAGGTCGCCGTCGAGGGGCTCCACCTTGATCACCTCGGCGCCGAGGTCGGCCAGGATCTGCCCGGCGAACGGGCCGAGAATGATGGAGGTGACGTCGACGACCCGTATGCCGGTGAGAAGGGGGATCATGGGGCCTGCAGTCGGTGAAGGATGGCGCGCGCGGTCGCGATGTGGGGGCGGTCGACCATGCGCCCGTCGAGCTGGAACGCCGAGACGTCGGGCTGGTCCGCCGCCAGGGCGACGACACGGCGTGCCCAGTCGATGGTGGCGGCGTCGGCGGCCAGGCCGTCGTGGATCGGCGCGATCTGTGCCGGATGGATGGCGAGACGGGCACGGAAGCCGAGGTCGGCGGCCCGCCGCGTCGCGGCCGTCAGGGCCCCCGGGTTGCGGAAATCGGGGTCGGCGGCGTCGATGGGGGTGACGCCGGCGGCGGTGGCGGCCAGCAGGCAGAACATCTGGGCGTGGGCGGCCAGCGTCGCGGTCGTGTCGTGCCCCCCCGGCAGGGGAGCCCGGCCGAGCGCGGCCGACAGGTCCTCCACGCCCCAGGTGTAGCCGCGCAGCCGGGGATGGCCGCGGCCGAGGTCGGCGCCGGCCAGCAGCGACGCCGGCGTTTCCGTGACGATGCCGATCACCCCGATGCGCCCCGGCGCGATGCCGTCGCGGGCCTCCAGGGCGTCGAGCGCGTGGGCGACGGGGTCGAGCTGGCGCACCGACTCCAGCTTGGGCCAGAGCACCCCGGCCAGCCGGGCCAGGGGCAAGGCGGCCAGCTCGCGCACGGCGCGGGCGGGATCGGTGCCGTTCAGCCGCACGTACAGCGCCGGCCCGCCGCCCGAGGCGGCGGCGAGGGCGTCGCGCACCAGCGCCAGCGCCTCGTCCTTGCGCCCGGGGGCCACCGCGTCCTCCAGGTCCAGGATCACCGCGTCGGCCGCGCCGGCGATCGCCTTGGCGATCTTCGCCGGCGCGTCGCCGGGGACGAACAGGAAGGAGCGGGGCGTGGCCGCGGGGTCACGCGGCATGGGACGCCTCCGCGGGCCGCCGGCGCATGAAGGCCTGGCGGCGGCACACGGCAACCTCGGCGCCGTCCTGGTTGAAGGCGCGGTGCTCGAACTCGACGATGCCGGCATCCGGGCGGGATCGGCTGTCGCGGGTTGCGACGACGGTGGTCTCCACGCGCAGGGAATCCCCCTGGAACACCGGCTTGGGGAAGCGCACGTCGGTCATGCCGAGATTGGCGATGGTGGTGCCCAGCGTGGTGTCGGCCACCGAGATGCCGATCATCAGGCCGAGGGTGAAAAGGCTGTTCACCAGGGGCTGCCCGAACTCGGTCGTCGCGGCGAAGTGCCGGTCGATGTGCAGCGGCTGCGGGTTCATGGTCAGGCAGCTGAACATCATGTTGTCCGCCTCGGTCACCGTGCGGGTGATGGCGTGGGCAATGGTCCGCCCGGGCGTGAACTCTTCGAAATACAGGCCGGCCATGGGTCCGCTCCTGGGGACGGGATGGGGACGGGCGTGTGGCCGGCGCGGCGGTGAGGCCGCGCCGGCGGGGGTGGTCGGCCGCCTCAGCGCTGGGCGGCGATGGCGGCGCGGAACGCCGCGAGCACCTTCTCGGCCGGCTTGCCGCGGGATTCCAGGCCCTTGGCCCAGTCGGCGGAGACCGTGGTGAAGTTGTCCTTCAGCTTCTGCTCCTCCTCCGGGGTGAAGGTGATCAGGGTGGTGCCGCCGGCCCGGAGCTTGTCGGCCAGCGCGCTCTCCTCGGAATCGAACAGGGCGCAGGCGTGGGACACGGTCTCCTCGCCGGCCTTGGACAGCTGGTCCTGGACGTCCTTGGGCAGGCCGTTCCAGGTGTTGAGGTTGATGGAATAGGTGATGCCGACGGTGCCGAAGTTCTGGCCGATGGTCGCCGACTTCACGACGGAGTCGATGCCGTAGGAGACGGTGGAGGTGTAGGGGAGCAGGGCGCCGTCGATGGTGCCCTTGGACATGGAATCGAAGATCTCGGGCGGCGTCATGCGGATGGGCACGGCGCCGAGGTTGCGCAGGTTCAGCTCCATGGGCCCGGGGTTGGAGCGGACCTTGCGGCCCTTGAAGTCCTCGAAGCCCTTGAAGTCGGCCTTGGCCGAGAACACCGCCTGGTAGGGCGACAGGGCGACGACGTAGAGGACGCGGACGCCGTTGGGCTTGAACTCCAGCTCGTCCAGCAGCCCGCCGGGCTTGGCCAGGCTCCAGAACGCGGCCGCCCCCTCGCACGAGGAGGTGAAGCCGCCCGGCAGCTCCGCCACCGCGCCCAGCGGCATCTTTTCGGAGACGTAGCTCGGCACGATGTAGCCGATGTCGACGAGGCCGGTCTGGGTGACCGTCAGCAGGTCCTTGGCCTTGCCCAGCTGCTCCGCCGGATAGTGCTGGAAGGCGACCTTGCCGCCGCTCAGCTCCTTCACCCGGTCGAAGAAATGCAGCGTCGCGTTCTTGGTGATGGTGTGCCCCGCCGGCAGGGAATCGGCCAGCTTCAGCGTGATGTCGGCGGCCATGGCGGGTGCGGTCGCGACCACCGCGGCGGCGGCAGCGGCGGCGGCGGCGGCGAGCGGGAGGCGCGGGAAACGGACGGTCATCGGGAATCTCCTCCTGGGTGTCGTTGGTCGGATACCGGGTGTTCAGGTCTTTTCCGCGTAGGGCGGGGCGTAGACGACGAGGACGCGCACGGGTTCGTCGCTGACGGCGGTGAAGACGTGCTCCTCATCGGCCGGGAAGAAGCAGCAGTCGCCGGGGCCCAGCACGGTGTCCTGCCCGCCCACGGTGGCCCGCGCCGCGCCGGACAGCACGTAGCAGACCTGCTCGATGCCGGCGTGGAGGTGGGGGTGGGCGCCGTGGCCTTTCTGGATGGTGCCGAGCACCACCTCGACATGCTCGGCGCCGACCGTCTCGCGGCCGATCAGGCGCCGGTTGACGGTGCCGGAATGGTTGGCGGGCGAATAGGACGGAACGTCCGCCTCGCGCACGAAATAGGTCCGGGGCTTTGACACAGGGGGCGTTCCTCGCGGGGTCAATGGTTCATGGTGCCGGGCAGCCAGAGCACGAGTGCGGGCCACAGGATGAGCGCGCCGATCACCAGCAGGTGGGCCAGCACGTGGGGGGCGATGCCGGAGAAGATCTCGGCCAGCGGGCGGCCGCTGTAGCGGGCGACGACGAAGACGTTGAGGCCGAGCGGTGGCGTCACCATGCCGACCTCCGCGGTCACCACGACGATCACGCCGAACCAGACGGGGTCGAAGCCCAGCGCGGTGATCGCCGGCACGGCGATGGGCACCGTCAGGATCAGGATGGCGAGCTGGTCCATGAAGCAGCCCATCAGGATGTAGAGCATCACGATGAGCACGATGACCACGCGCGGCGGCACGTCGAGGCTGGTGACCAGGGACACCGCGCCCTGGGTCACCTGGCTGAGCGTCAGGTAGAAGCCGAAGATGTGCGCGCCGACGACGATCATCAGGATCATGCAGGTGGCCCGCGTCGCCCGCGCCAGCACCCGGCTGAGGGAGCGGGGGCCGAGCCGGCCCAGCATCGCCGTCAGCACCAGCGCGCCGAACGCCCCCAGGGCGGCGGCCTCGGTCGGCGTGGCGATGCCGAGGTAGATGACGCCGGTGACGATGAACAGCAGGGCCAGCATCGGGCCGACCTCCCGCAGGGCGGCCAGCTTGGCGGCCAGGTCGTGGCTCTGGCCGGCGGGCGCCAGGGTGGGATCGCGCCACAGCAGCACGCGCACCGTGAGGATGATGGCGAAGGTGACCAGCACGCCGGGCACGACGCCGCCGATCAGCAGATCGGCGATCGGCACCTCGGCGATGATGCCGTAGAGCACGAGCGCGATGGACGGCGGGATCAGCATGGCCAGGGTGCCGGAGATGGCGACCACGCCGGCCGAGAAGCGGGGCTCGTACCCCGCCCGCATCATCGCCGGGATCGAGGTGGCCGACAGCGCCGCGGCGGACGCGGTGCTGGACCCGGAGATGGCGCCGAACCCGGCCCCGGCGAGCGCGGTGGCGACGGCGAGCCCGCCCTTGACCCGGCCCATCCACACGGACATGGCGTGGAACAGTCCGTCGGCGATGCCGCTGGCCACCACCAGCTCCGCCATCAGGATGAACATGGGGATGGTGATGAGCTCGTAGGAGTTGGCCACCGAGAACGGCGTGGTCTGCAGGATGCCGATCAACGCCGCACCGCCGGCCGTGACGTAGAGGCCGAGCGCGCCGGCGATCGCCAGGGCGAAGCCGACCGGGGTGCCGATGGCCAGCAGCAGGAACAGCGCGCCGATGACGAGGATGGGCGTCATGACTTCCTCAGGTTTCTTTTTGTCTGGTGGTGCCGGACGGGAGGCGCGGTCATTCCGGCGTCTCGAAGACGAAGGACGGGTCGCTGCCGGTCTGCGGCTCGACCACGCGCAGGACGCACAGGAGCAGGATGGGGGCGGTGCCGAGGGGAACGATCCAGTAGGCGAGCCAGAGCGGCCAGGGGATGAGGGTCGCCATCACCTCCAGCGTCGCCGTGCTGGCGAGCGCGCGCAGCAGCCCGGTCCACAGGATGGCCGCGAACAGCGCCGCCGACAGGGTGTAGATGACGCGGTCGACCCAGCGCCGCAGGGCCGCCGGCAGGCGCAGGTAGAGGATGTCGACGCGCACATGCTCGTCATGGCGCAGGGTGTTCGACAAACCGAAAAAGAAGACCCCGACCATCAGGTAGAGCGAGATCAGGTCGTAGGAGAATCCCAGCGGGCTGTTGAACAGGTAGCGCAGCGTCACGTCGGCGAAGACGATCAGCATCATCAGGAACAGAAACAGGCAGGCGACCACCAGGAGAGCCGTTTCCAGGAGGACGATGCCGCGGGTCAGCCGGGAAGTCATGGGCCGGGAAGTCATGGGCCGGGAAGTCATGGGGAGTCCTCGTGGGGGGAGAACAGGGCGGCGATGCGGGCCACCGCCTCGGCGATGTGGGCGGCGACCGCGGCGCGCTTGTCCATCAGCCGGAAGTTCGGTCCGGCCACCGAGACGGCCAGCCGCTCGCCATCCAGCACCACCGGCATGCCGATGCCGAGCACGTCGGTGGTGAACTCCGAGAGGTTCTCGAACCAGCCCCGCGCCACCGAGGCCCGGATGTCGGCCTCCACCGCCGCGGCGTCGGGCAGGGTGCTTTCCTGGTACTTGCGGAACGGGATGTTGGCGAACAGGCGGGCGCGCTCCTCGGCGCTGTAGCAGCTGAGGATCGCCTTGCCGCCCGAGGTCACCTGGATCGGCCGGCGGTCGCCGGTCTGGGCGAAGTAGCGGACGGGGTGCTGGGACTCCACGACCTCCAGGTAGACCGTCTCGGCGTCGGCGCGGTGGGCCAGCAGGACGGTCTCGCCGGTCTGCTCCTGCAGCCAGGTCAGGACCGGGCGCAAGCGGTCGATGAAGGGATCGTTCTGGGCGATCTCCTGGGCGAGCACCAGCAGGCGCCGTGTCGGGTAGTAGCCACCCCACAGCCGCATCTCGTGGATGAGCCCGCGCGCCTCCAGCGTCTCCAGCAGATTGAACGTCGACGACTTGGGCATGCCCAGCGCCTCGCTGATCTGCGACAGGGTGCGTGGCCGCTTGACCCGGGCGAACAGCTCGAGGATGGCCAGGAGGTTTTCGGCTTGTTTCACGATCATGAACAAACTTTCAGATATCGGAACGACGAAGTCAAGCCACGGACTGTTGTGCCGCGCAGCAATTCGCGCCGGCGACGCGATCCGTGGCCGGTGATCGGGGACGGGCGTCGTGAAACGCCGCCCGGCGGCGGCTGACGCGCGCGTCAGGGGGCACGCGCGCCAGCCGCGCCTGCGCGATCTTAAGGGAGTGGCACCGGAGGTGGTTTGACCGCTGGCGGCCGCTGCGCCTACCGGCGTGCCGGCAGCGCGTGCGTCAGCCGCACTTGGAGTATCCGCACGACGGACAGAGGTCGCAGCCCTCCTGGCGCAGCAGGCCGGGCTGGCCGCATTTCGGGCACTGCGCGCCGGGCGCCGTCCGGGCGCCGGCCGGGGCGGCGATGGCCTTGGCCAGGGTCGCCCGGTCCTCCCGGTCGGCCAGGAAGCCGATGGCCGTCATGTGCTTTTCGATGACGTCGCCGATGGCGGCCAGCAGGGAGGGGACGTAGCGCCCCTGCATCCAGGCGCCGCCGCGCGGGTCGAACACCGCCTTCAGCTCGTCCACGACGAAGGAGACGTCGCCGCCGCGCCGGAACACCGCCGAGATCATGCGCGTCAGCGCCACGGTCCAGGCGTAGTGCTCCATGTTCTTGGAGTTGATGAAGACCTCGAACGGGCGCCGCCGGCCGGCGTCGACGATGTCGTTGATGGTGATGTACATGGCGTGGTCGCTGTCGGGCCAGCGCACCTTGTAGGTTTCGCCGGGCAGCGAGTCGGGACGGTCGAGCGGGCGGGCATGCTCGGCCAGGCCGTCGGCGTGCGCCGGCTCGGCCGGGGTCCCGCAGGGGGGGGCGGCCGGCCGGGCCTCCTCCGCCTTCACCGCCAGGACGGCGCCGGTCACCGCGTTGGGGCGGTAGGTGGTGCAGCCCTTGCAGCCCAGGGCGTAGGCCTGGCGGTAGACGTCCTGGAAGGCGTCGAAGGGCAGGTCCTCGGGGCAGTTGATGGTCTTGGAGATGGAGCTGTCGACGTGGCGCTGCGCCGCGGCCTGCATCACCACATGCTCCGACGGGGTCAGCGACTGGGCGTCGACGAAGCTGTCGGGCAGCGGCGCGTCGGCCCCGAATCGCGCCCGGAACAGACGGTAGGCGTGGTCGCTCACCGCCTCGGTGCGGCGCGTGCCGTCGGGCTGCAGGACCGAGCGCTCGTAGGCGTAGGCGAACACCGGCTCGATGCCCGAGGAGATGTTGTCGGCGAACAGGGAGATCGTGCCGGTGGGGGCGATCGAGGTGAGGAGCGCGTTGCGCACGCCGTGCGCCTCCACCAGGGCGCGGACGTCCGGCTCCAGGGCGCGCACCTTCGGCGCGGCCAGGAACGCGTCGCGGTCGTACAGGGGGAACGCGCCCTTCTCGGCCGCCAACAGGGCCGAGGCGCGGTACGCCTCGTTCTGCACCGCGCCCAGCCAGGCCTCCGTCAGCGCCACAGCCGCGGGGCTGCCGTAGCGCACGCCGCACAGGATCAGGGCGTCTGCCAGTCCGGTGACGCCCAGGCCGATGCGCCGCTTGGCCCGGGCCTCGCGCCGCTGCTCCTCCAGGGGAAAGCGCGAGGCGTCGACCACGTTGTCCATCATCCGCACGCAGACCGGAACCAGCCCCCTCAACGCCTCGAGGTCGAGCCGCGCCGTCGGCGCGAACGGATCGACGACCAGGCGGGCGAGGTTGACGGAGCCCAGCAGGCACGCGCCGTAGGGCGGCAGCGGCTGCTCGCCGCAGGGGTTGGTGGCGGAGATGGCCTCGGCATAGGACAGGTTGTTGTCCCGGTTGACCCGGTCGATGAAGATGACCCCAGGCTCGGCGTAGGCGTAGGTGGCCTGCATGATGCGGTTCCACAGGTCACGGGCGCGCAGCGTGCGGTGGACCGCGCCGTCGAACACCAGGGGCCAGTCGGCGTCGGCGTCGACCGCCGCCATGAAGGCGTCGCTCACCAGGACCGACAGATTGAACATGCGCAGCCGGCCGGGCTCGCGCTTGGCGTCGATGAAGGCCTCGATGTCGGGGTGGTCGCAGCGCAAGGTCGCCATCATCGCCCCGCGCCGGGCGCCGGCCGACATGATGGTGCGGCACATGGCGTCCCACACGTCCATGAAGGACAGCGGCCCCGACGCGTCGGCGCCGACGCCGCGCACCGCGGCCCCCTTGGGCCGCAGCGGCGAGAAGTCGTAGCCGATGCCGCCGCCCTGCTGCATCGTCATCGCCGCCTCGCGCAGGTGGGCGAAGATCCCGGGCAGGCTGTCCTCGATGGTTCCCATGACGAAGCAGTTGAAGAGCGTGACCGACCGCCCCGTCCCGGCGCCCGCGAGAATCCGCCCGGCGGGAAGGAAGCGGAAGTCGTCGAGGGCGCCGTAGAACGCGTCGGCCCAATCCTCGGGCCGGGTTTCCACTGCCGCAAGAGCGTCGGCGACGCGCCTCCAGGTCCCCTCGACCGATTTGTCCACAGGTTCGCCGGCGGCCGTCTTGAGCCGGTACTTCATGTCCCAGATCTGTTGGGAAATGACCGCGATCCCGTCCATGCACGCTCTCCATCGATGGTCCGTGCGCTCGCCGGCAGGCGCCATCCCTTGAGAATATCCTAAGATAAACAAACAGTTGCCAGGGTGTCACCGCACCAGGGGTCGGTTTGCCCCGGACTCCGCCGCCGCACCTCGCGATCCGTTGCGGCAATGACACAATCCCGTCACATGTCTTTTGAACCCGCGCCGGTGACACTGTGTGCTCTTGACGGGACAGCAGCCCACAATTTTATCCACAGTTTCGTTCACGACTGTGCGGAAACCGCGGATTCCGCGGCCTTGACGGACGGGCGGACGGTCGCCGGCCCACCCGCGGCGACCACGAGTCGATCCGAGGCGTCCTCGAGGCGCCGCTCCAGCTCCTCCATGGCGGCGGTCCGCGGCAGGCCGGGCGGAAGCGGCGGAAGGATCTCGACGACGATGGTGCCCGGCCGTTTGAGGAAGCTGCGGCGGGGCCAGTACAGCCCGGAGTTGAGGGCGATCGGCACCAGCGGCAGGTCCAGCGTTTCGTAGAGCGCGCCGACGCCGACGCGGTAGGTGCGGTAGGTGCCGGGAGCGGTGCGGGTGCCCTGAGGGAAGATGACGATGGGCCGGCCCTCCGCCTTCACCGGCCGGGCGCCCTCGATCAGCGACGCGAGCGCCCGGCCGCGCGCCCCGCGGTTCACCGCGATCATGCGCGCCTTGCGCGCGTACCAGCCCCACAGCGGGATCCACATCAGCTCGCGCTTCAGCACGATGGCCGGGTCGCCGAGCAGCAGATGCAGCTTCATGGTTTCCCACGCCGACTGGTGCTTGGCGGCGACGATGTAGGCGCCGTGGCGTGGCAGGTTGTCCGCGCCGCGGACCTCGTAGTCGAGGCCGAGGATGGTGCGCTCCAGCCAGGCGACGACCCGCAGGTACCAGCGCACCACCGCGATCATCCGGCGCCGCGGCAGCAGCAGCATCCAGACCAGGCCGAAGCAGGCCACCGTCGTCCAGCCGAAGAAGGCCAGGTTGAAGAGGAGGGAACGAAGGGCGAGCATACGCGGAAAACCGTCGTCGGATGGTCAGGAATCGAGGAGCCTCTCGATCTCGAAGCGCAGGAGCGCCACGAGATACTTGTTGTATTCGTTGATCAAGAGGTTTGCGTTGCCACGCCGCTGCCACCAGCGTTCGAGGTCGAGGCCGTCGGGGGCGACGGGATGGGGCACGATCTCCAGGTCGGGCATCGCCAGGCGGAATTCCAGCAGGCTGCGGCGGATGTGGTAGTTGGCGGTGACGAGGCGCAGCGAGCGGTAGCCCTGCTCCTCCATCCAGTCGGCGGTCTCGTAGGCGTTGCCGATGGTGTTGTCGGCGGCGTAGCCCAGGACGATGCAGCACTCCAGCTCGCCGGGGTCCTGGCGCGACAGGCGCAGCAGCTCCTGCACCTCGACGCCGTCGTAGACGCCGGACACGAACAGCTTCTCCGCCGCGCCGTCGGCGAGCAGCTCCAGCCCCTTGGAGAGGCGTCCGCTGCCGCCGGTCAGCACGACGATGGCATCGGTGCGGGCCAGCGTGGCTCCCGTCTCCCGGTCTCCCGTCTCCTGGGGGCCGGCCGGAGGGATGGTGGAGACGAACCACAGCAGCCCGGCCGCCCACACCAGCGTGGCAAACGCCGCCATCTGGACGAGGTGGAGAATCGAGCGGCCGATGCCGCCGCCGCGCCGTCCGAAATGCCGCGCCATGCTCACGCGCCCCCCGTCACGGCAGGGTCTCCAGCGTGCGCGTGACCGTGCGCCGGGCCGTCAGCACGGCCAGCGCGCACGCGGCCAGCGGCACCAGGGCCAGCGCCCCCCACTGCGCGGCGCTGAGCGCGAAGTCCGGCAGCAGGGTGGCGCGCAGCCCGGCCGACGCCCGGTCCACCGCCGCCAGGGTGACCGCGGCCAGGGCGATCCCGGCGACCCCGCCGCGCAGGCACAGGCGCAGCACGTGGGATTCGAACTGGTGCGAGACGTAGCGGTCGGTGGCGCCCATGAGGTGCAGCAGCTCCACCACGTGGCGGTGGATCGCCAGGCCCGTGCGCACGGCGAACACCACCGCCATCACCGCGGCCCCGCCGACCAGGGCGACGATCCCCAGCGCGGTCCATTCCACCGCCCGCGCGAAGGCGCGCAGGTCCGCCAGCCAGGCCGCGTGGCCGTCCAGGCTGGCACCCGGCACGGCCTCGGCCAGGCGGCGGGCCAGGGTGGGAATGTCGACGTCCGGGCCGACGGCGACGTCGATGACGGTCGGCACCGGCAGGTCGGGATCGGTGGCGGCGTCGGGCCCCAGCCAGGGCTCGATCAGGCGCGCCGTGGCCGCGGCGTCCAGGGGCGTGGCGGCCACCACCCCGGGGGTGCCGCGCAGGATCGCCAGGGCGGTCTCCACCCGCTCGGCCACCGGGATGGCGCCGGGGCCGACCATCGGCACGACCTGGGCGGTGGCGCCGCCGGACAGCCCGTCGTCCCAACGCGCCGCCATCTCCGACACGACCATCTGGCCGGCGACGGCCAGGGTCGCGAGGTAGACCATGACGGCGGTGATCCAGGACAGGAAGCGGGCCGACGGATCGTCGGCCAGCGGCAGGTCGGAGCGGGCGCGCAGCAGACGGATCACGGTGCCCGCCTCACGCCGGCTGGCGCGCCGCGAGCGGCGGCAGCGTCTGCAGTTGGCCATGCTCCAGGTGCAGGCGCGGGTGCTCGAAGCGGTGGATCAGGCGTTCGTTGTGGGTGGCGATGACCACGGTGGCGCCCAGCTTGTGCAACTCCTCGAACAGGTAGAGCAGGCGGGTGCCGATGGCGTCGTCGACGTTGCCGGTGGGCTCGTCGGCCAGCAGCAGGCGCGGCCGGTTGATGACCGAGCGGGCGATGGCGACGCGCTGCTGCTGGCCGCCCGACAGGGTCGAAGGCCGGGCCTCCAGGTGGCTGCCGAGGCCGACCCAGCGCAGCAGTTCGGCGCACTGGGCCAGGACCTCGCCCTCCGGCGCACCGGACATGCGCAGGGGAAGCGCCACGTTGTCGAGGGCCGACAGGTGGTCGAGGAGCTGGAAGTCCTGGAACACCACCCCGATCTGGCGGCGCAGCGCCGGCAGGTCCACCCGCGCGACCCGTGCCATGTCGCGCTCGAACAGGGTGATCAGGCCGCGGGTCGGGCGGTGGGCCAGGTACATGAGCTTGAGCAGCGACGACTTGCCGGCGCCGCTGGCGCCGGTCAGGAAATGGAAGGAGCCCGGTGGGAGGGCGAAGGTTATGTCGCGCAGCACCTCCGGGCCGGTGCCGTAGCGCAGACCGACGTTCTCGAAACGAATCACATCCCCACCACCGCCGCCTCGGCGGCGGCGCTTCCGGTCCCAACGTACGCGTGCCGCGACCATCGCACGGCGCGGGGCCGTCCGTCCACTGCGACCGCGGCAGGGGCGTTCCTTGCGTCGCCGCGCGCAGTTACCTATAAGTCGAGTGCCCCTTCCGAGACCCCGCGGCCCCCCTGATGATCATCTCCTGTGCGATGTGTTCCACGCGGTACACCGTTCCCGATTCGGCGGTGGGCCCGGAGGGGAAGAAGGTCCGGTGCACCAGTTGCGGGCACACCTGGTACGAATACCCGCACCACGGCCCCGGCGCCACCGCGGTCGAGGAGTCCGGCACCCGGGAGCCGGAGCGCCCGCGCGCCGCCACCGCGGCCGCCACCACGGCGGCGGCGCGGCGCGGCGGGGCGCCCGCGGCAACCGGGCGCGCCGCCGGGCGCAAGGGCCTGGTGGCGTGGCTGGCGCTGGCGGTCCTGGTCGCCGGGCTGGGCGCCGGCGGTGTCCTGATGCGGGCCGACGTGGTGCGCCTGTGGCCCGCCGCGGCGCTGCTCTACGACACCGTCGGCCTGCCGGTGGAACCGCCGGGGGCCGGGCTGGAGCTGAAGAACGTGCGGTCCGAGCAGCGCGAGGAGGACGGCGCCCCGGTGCTGGTCGTCGAGGGGCAGATCGTCAACGTCTCCCAGTCCGAGCGCGCGGTGCCCGAGGTGGTCGCGGTCTCCCTGGATCCGACGCGCAAGCCGGTGGCGCGGTGGGTCATCGCCGCCTCGTCCGACCGGCTGCTGCCCGGCGAGATCGCCACCTTCCGCTCGGCGCAGCGGGATCCCGGCAACATCGCCGAGGTCATGGTCACCTTCCAGGGCCGATGAGGGCGCCGGACACGCTGCCGGCGCGGGCCGCGGCCTACCCGGAGCTGCGCTACATGGGCTCCAAGCACCGCCTGCAGGGCTGGCTGCACGCGGTGTTCGCCGGCCTGCCGTTCGAGACGGCGGCCGATCCCTTCACCGGCAGCGGCTGCGTCGCCCACCTGCTGAAGGCCATGGGCAAGCAGGTGGTGGCGTCGGATTTCCTCAACGTCGCGGCCACCCTCGCCGAGGCGACCGTGGAGAACGCCGGGCGCCGGCTGGAGCCGCGCGCCCTGGCCCGGCTGCTGGCGCCGGCCCCGGCCGCCGAGGATTTCATCGCGCGGACCTTCGCCGGGATCTTCTTCACCGCCGACGACCTGCGTTTCCTCGACCGGGTGTGCGCCAACCTCGAGCGGCTGGCCCATCCCCACGAGCAGGCGCTGGCCCGTGCCGCCCTGGTGCGCTCCTGCCTCAAGAAGCAGCCGCGCGGCGTCTTCACCGTCTCCGGCGACCTCAGCCGCTACAACGACGGGCGGCGCGACCTGCGCCTCACCCTGGAGGAGCACTTCGCCGAGCAGGTCGGCGTGTTCAACGCCCTGGTGTTCGACAACGGGCGTGAGAACGTGGCGCTGCGCCAGGACGTCTTCGACACGGCCACGGCCGGCGTCGACCTCGTCTACCTCGATCCGCCGTACGTGCCGCGGGCCGACGACAACTGCTACATCAAGCGCTACCATTTCGTGGAGGGGCTGTCCTGCTACTGGCGCGGCCTGCGCATCCTGGAAACCACCAAGGTGCGCAAGATCGAGAAGCGGTTCACCCCGTTCTCCTACCGGCGCACCGCCCTGGAGGCGTTCGACCGCATGTTCCACCGCTTCCGCGACAGCATCATCGTGCTGTCCTACAGCTCCAACGGCTTTCCCGACCGCGAGCGGCTGGTCGAGCTGCTGGGCCGGCACAAGGCGCGGATCGAGGTGCACGCCCGTCCGCACCGCTACCATTTCGGGACCCACGGCGCGGTGCGCCGCGCCGCGGTCGAGGAATACGTCATCGTGGGGCGCTGAGATGGAGGTGGTGGAGCAGAGCCTGGACGACCTGCTGGGCGCGCTGGGCCCGCTGGCGGTGGACTGGCGCGATCCGACCGCCTTGCGGGTGATCGACCGGCTGGCGGCGCTGCCGGTGAAGCCGGTCTACGGAGCCGCCGATCTGCGCAGCCTGCTGGCGACCACGCCGTTCGACGACGCCATGCTGATCTGCCGCCTGTTCCTGGGCCTGTCCAAGGACCAGTTCACCGCGGCCCTGGCCGAGGCGGTCGGCGAGGGCGGCGCCACCGGGGTCAAGGGCTGGCAGGCCGACCGCGAGCGGTTCGTGGCGGCGCTGGTCGCGCTGGGCGTGCCCGAGGCGATGGCGGCGGAGGTCAACCGGCCGCTGCGCTGGAGCGACGTGCTGGTGGAGCGGCTGCGCAGCGGGCGCGGCAGCGCCATCGCCGGGCAGAAGCGGGGGCGCGGCGTGGAGGATTTCGCCGAGGCCATCGTGCGCGGCGTCTTCGGCGACCGCTTCGACAGCCGCTGTACCTTCACCGGCAGCCGCGGCAACCGCGCCAAGTGCGACTTCGCCATCCCCTCGCGCGAGGCGCCACGCATCCTGGTCGAGGCCAAGGGCTACGGCGCCACGGGGTCGAAGATGACCGACATCATCGGCGACATCGAGAAGATCATCGCCGCCAAGCGGGCCGACACCAGCTTCCTGCTGTTCACCGACGGCCTGACCTGGCGGCAGCGCCGCAGCGACCTCAAGAGGATCGTCGAGTACCAGAACGAGGGGGCGATCGCCCGCATCTACACCCAGTCCATGGCCGACCGCTTCGCCGCCGACCTGGAGCGGCTGCGCCTGGAATGCGGGCTGCCGGG
Organism: Azospirillum sp. NS33; assembly: GCF_059703765.1. Classification (NCBI taxonomy): domain Bacteria; kingdom Pseudomonadati; phylum Pseudomonadota; class Alphaproteobacteria; order Rhodospirillales; family Azospirillaceae; genus Azospirillum; species Azospirillum sp. NS33. The sequence continues at coordinate 45,995 of NZ_BAAKJB010000004.1, forward strand.
GCCGGCCGCGGAGACGCAGGTCCAGGGATCGCTGGGCCTGGAGTGAAGGGACACGCCGGTCAGGGGCGCAGCCGGTAGACGCCGGGGCGCTTGTCGTCGGCGGTCACGGCGATGCAGCCGCCGAGCTGCGGGCCGACCGGCAACTCGCCATAGGCGGCCCAGGCGCCCTGGTCGTGCAGGCGGCCGACGAAGCCGGACCCGGCGCCGCGCGCCACCCAGGCGAAGCCCAGCCAGGTCCGCCGCACCGGCTCGCCGCCGGCCCGCACGACGGCGGCGAACGCCGCGTCGTGGGGGGTGCCCGGCGGGAACACGGCCAGCACCGTGCCGTCGCCGTCGGGCGGCAGCGCCGCCTCGCGCAGCGCCACGCTCATCGCCACCAGCCACACCGCCAGCACCGCCGCACCCAGCGCCAGGGCGACGCCGTGTCCGGTGGCCGGGGGTCCGGTGGCCGGGGGCGCGGTGGCCATGGCTCAGGCCGCCGCCGGGGCCAGCCGCGGCGCCGGCCGGTCGGAGATCGGCCAGTGGACGACCGCCGCGAACAGGCCCAGGGCCACGCTCATCCACCACACCGCGTCGTAGGTGCCGACGCTCTCGTAGAACACCCCGCCCAGCCACACGCCGAGGAACGCGCCGACCTGATGGCTGAGGAAGACGATGCCGAACAGCATGCCGAGGTAGCGGGTGCCGAACATCGCCGCCACCAGCCCCGACGTCGGCGGCACGGTGGACAGCCACAGCAGGCCCATGGCGGCGGAGAAGGCCAGCACCGACACGGTCGACACCGGCAGCAGGACGAAGGCGGCGATGGCCACGGCGCGGGCGAGATAGATGGCGCTGAGCATGGTGCGCTTGTTCATCCGCGCGCCCAGCACCCCCGAGGCGTAGGAGCCGACCACGTTGGCCAGGCCGATCAGGGCCAGCGACCAGGCGGCGAGGCCGGCCGGGGCACCGACATCCGTCAGATAGGGCGGCAGGTGCACGGTGATGAAGGCGAGGTGGAAGCCGCAGACGAAGAACCCGGCGATCAGGAGCTGGTAGCTGCGGTGGGCGAAGGCCTGGCGCAGCGCCTGCATGGTGGTCTGGTCGGGGTCGCCCAGCGACCCGGCATGGCCGCCGCGGCCGCCGGCCAACGCCGTGGCCATCAGCGGCACCAGGATGAACACGCCGCCCAGCAGGAACAGGGCGGTCTGCCAGCCATAGGCGGCGATGAAGGCCTGGCCCAGCGGGGCGAACAGGAACTGGCCCAGCGATCCGGCGGCGGTGGCCACGCCGGCCGCCCACGACCGCCGCTCGGGCGGGAGGTGCCGGCCGAACGCGGCGATGACGATGGGGAAGGAGGCGCCCGCCAGCCCCAGCCCGACCAGCACGCCGGCCGTGAGGTGCAAGGTCGCCGGGGCGTCGGCGACCGCCGTCAGGGCGACGCCGAGGCCGTAGAGCACGCCGCCCGCCGCCAGCACCCAGGCCGGGCCGTAGCGGTCGGCGATGGCCCCGGCGAAGGGCTGGCCCAGCCCCCACAGGATGTTCTGGATGGCCAGCGCCAGGGCGAAGACGTCGCGGCCCCAGCCATGGGCGTCGGACAGCGGCGCGTTGAACAGCCCGTAGCTGGAGCGCACGCCGAAGCCGATCAGGGCGATCAGGCAGCCGAAGGCGACGACGATGTCCGGGGTCCGCCAGTCCCGCGGGGCGGGCGCCCCGGCGGGCCGATCGATGGTGCTCATGGGTCCTCCGCTGCGGCCCGGTGCGGTGCGACGCGCGCCGGCTGGTGTTCAGGCGGCAGGATAGGGGGAGCCGCGTCTTTCCTCAAATTCATAAACGGAACGGCCGTCATTCCGCGGCGGAATGCTGGGGTGCCAATTCGGCGGCCAGGGTCTCCTCCAGCGAGTCGAACACCCGGTCGAGCCGGCCGGCGTGGCGCGAGCGCACCATCCAGACGGCCACCGTCAGGCCGAACCCGGGCACCGACACCGGCACCAGCCGCCCGCTGACCGCGGGGTCGGCGAGCAGGCGCAGCGGGGCGGTGCCGAAGCCGACGCCGCGCGCCGCGAGCGACAGCAGCAGGGTCTGGTCGAACGCCTCGACCAGGACGTTGAGGGAGCCGCCGGCCCGGCCGACCGCCCGCTCCAGGGTGGTCCGGTAGCCGCACCCCTCGGGCTGCAGCACCCAGCCGGCGGCGTTCATGGCGTCCAACGACCGGCCGTGGCGGGCGATCATCTCCGGACTGGCGACCACGTGGACCTCCTCCATCATCAGCCGCCGCCCCGCCACCCCCGGCGGCAGCTCCTCGCGGGCCGGCAGCAGCAGCAACGCGCCGTCCAGGGTGCCGGCCTCGATCTGGGCCAGCAGCGCGGCGCTCCAGTCCGACTGCAGGCGCACCACCAGCTTCGGGAAGGCCGCCCGCAGGCGGTCCAGTGGGACGTCGGCGAGCAGCCGTGCCAGCACATGGGACGCCCCCAGCCGCACCAGCCCCTGGGGATCGCCGGCGGCGGCGAAGGCGTCGGCGAAGGCGTCGATTGCGCGCAGCACGCGGCGCCCGTGGGCCAGCGCCATCTCGCCGTCGCGGGTCAGGGCCAGCGGCTTGGTCTGGCGGTCGAACAGGACGGCGCCGACCTCGGCCTCCAGGCGCTGGATCAGGCGCGACACCGCCGATTGGGTCAGGTGCAGGCGTTTGGCCGCCTCCTGCACCGAGCGCGCCTCGGCGACCGCGATGAAGGTGCGGATCTCGTTCAGTTTCATGGGAGAGGCCGGGGTGCTGCCGCGATGCGGGAGGAGTGTCGGAGCGGGCTGGCGCCCTGTCAAGGAGGCGGCTAGGCTCGGCCGCCATGAGACAGACCCGCGACCCCGCTCCCCCGCCGTCCGCCCGCTCCGAGCGCGAATACCCCGATCGTCCGTGGGTCGGGGTCGGCGTGATCGCCTGGCGGGGCGAGCGGGTGCTGCTGATCCGCCGCGGCAAGGCACCGCGCCAGGGCACCTGGAGCATCCCCGGCGGGGCGCAGCACCTGGGCGAGACGGTGTTCCAGACGGCGATCCGGGAGATGCGGGAGGAGACCGGGCTGATGGTGGCGCCCAGCGAGGTGGTCACCGTGGTCGACGCGGTGACCCGCGACGGCGCCGGCGCCGTGCAATACCACTACACCCTGGTCGAGGTGGCCGCGGAGGTGGTGGGCGGCGACGAGGCGGTGTGCGCCGACGACGCGCTGGAGGCCCGCTGGGCCACCGCCGACGAGGCGGCGGCGCTGGTGCCGTGGGACGAGACGGCCCGCGTCATCCGCCTGTCGGCGGCACGCCGGTCCGGGCGATGAACCCGGCCACGGCGTCGCCCGCCATCGGTCGGGCCAGCAGGAAGCCCTGGACCTGGTCGCAGCGGTAGGCGCGCAGGAACAGCAGCTGCTCCGCCGTCTCCACGCCTTCGGCGATGACCGTCAGCCCCAGGGCGTGGGCCATGGCGATGACCCCGTGGACGATCGCCGCGGCGTCGCGATCCTCCACCATCGCCTGCACGAAGTGCTTGTCGATCTTCAGCGCCTCCACCGGCACCCGGCGCAGCAGGGCGAGCGACGAGTAGCCCGTCCCGAAATCGTCCAGCACCAGATGCACGCCGGCACCGCGCAGCTCGACCAGGGCGGCGCGGGCGTCCTCGCCATGCTCGAACAGGGCGGTTTCCGTCAGCTCCAGCTTGAGCTGGGCGGCGGGCAGGCCGGTGTCGGCGAGGGCGGTCAGCACGCCGCGCGCCAGCCCCGGCGCGGCGAGCTGGCGCGCCGACAGGTTGACCGCGACCGGCACGTCGGTGACCCCGTCGTGCAGCCAGGCCGCGGCGGTCGCGCAGGCCGTGCGCAGCACCCACTCGCCCAGCCGGTGGATCGCCGGTCCGCCCTCCGCCATGGGAACGAAGACGTCGGGGGGGATGATGGTGCCGTCGGGAAGGCGCCAGCGCACCAGCGCCTCGAAGCCGGTGAGGCGGCTGGCGTGGGTGTCCAACTGGGGCTGCCAGACGAGCCGGAGCTCGTCGCGGGTGATCGCCTCTTCCAGGCGTTCGGCGAAGGCGTCGTGCACCGCCTCCGCCGGCATGGCGTCGGTCGCCAGGGCGCCGAGAAGGCCCGCCTCCGCCACTGCCCTGAACCCCGCCCCCATGCCGCCTCCCTGCCAAGCCCGTTCCACCCCAACACCCGGCGAAACGTTTTGTTAACCAAATCAGGCGGGGGTACTGTGCGCCGGCGGCCACGGCAGCGAAAGCGTTAATACGGGGTGCCCGGTGACAAGGAACGGAACGGCCCGGCCTGTCACATGCCCTGGGCGGTCAGGGCGGCCTGGGTGCGGTTGCGCACGCCCAGCAGGCGGAGGATGGCGGTGACGTGCACCTTCACCGTGCCCTCGGTGAGGCCGAGTTCGTGGGCGATCTGCTTGTTCGACTTGCCCTCGCGCAGGCGGGTCAGGACCTCGCGCTGGCGCGGCGTCAACTGGTCGCCGCTGCCGCCGGTGGCGGTCAGCGGGTCGTCGGGTCCGGGATCGCTGGAGGTCAGCAGGTCGCCGCGGATGGCCTGGGCGGGAACGTAGATCCCGCCGTTCAGCACCAGTTCCAGCGCGCCCATCAGCACCCTCGCGCTGGAGGATTTGGGGATGTAGCCGGCCGCGCCGTTCTCCAGCGCCTCCAGCAGGTCGCTGCGCCGCTCCGAGCCGGACACGACCACCAGCAGGGCCTTTGGAAGGCGCTCATGGATCGCGCCCAGTTCGGAGAATCCCGCCCATCCCGGCATGCCGAGATCGAGAAGGATGAGGTCGAAGGCGGTGGTGCCGTCGCACAACGCCCGCACCTCGTCGAACGTGCCCGCCTCCCGGAAGGACATGTTTTCCTTGAACTGCGACAACAACCGACGCAGCCCGTCCCGGAACAAGAGGTGGTCGTCGGCGATCAATACGTGCATCAGGAACGCCCTTGCAGGGTTTCGAGCCGGGAAACGCCACGATGCCACCCGTCAATGCAGCGGGTCGTCGACGGAGCGGTGTGCTGACCGCGCAGGATGTTCGACAGTAATGTCTTGAGCGTCGTGGCGTTTGTTCTTGGTGCCTGCGCCTCGACGTTCTTAGTGCCTGTGCCACAACAGGGTAAAGAGGGATTTTGGTGTTATGCCGCCCCACATAGGCCGTTCGCAACCGACATGCCCATAGGGAGCGGCGCCGCTGCCGGGGGACATCTCCAGGGGCGCCACGCCACCGCGGGCCGCCTCACGCAGACGTGGCGCTTTCCGTCCGGCTCTCGGCGGGCTGCTCGGCGATGTTGTTGTTCATCGCCCAGATCGCCGCCTGGGTGCGGTTGGAGGCGTTGATCTTGCGCAGCAGGCTCTTCAGGTGGACCTTGACCGTCGCCTCGGTGATGTTGAGGTGGTTGGCGATCATCTTGTTGGAGTTGCCGTTCAGCAGACAGCGCAGGATCTGCACCTCGCGCTGCGACAGCCCTTTGCGGCGGGCGGGGGCTTCCGGTCCGGGCTCGATCGAGCGGCCGGCCACCAGCAGTTCGGCGAGGTGGGTGGGGAACACCTTCTCGCCCATCATCACCAGGCGCAGCGACTGCATCAGGGACTCGCAGGCGATGTCCTTCATCAGGTAGCCGTCGGCCCCGGCGCCCAGCGCCCCCGACAGCCGGCGGGTGCACAGCTCGCTGGTGAGGATGACGATGCGGATGTCGGGGATGCGCACCCGCAGGAGGCGCATCGCCTCGACCTCGTCCTGGTCGCCGCTGGCGAGGTCGATGAGCACGAGAGCCGGGCGCGGGTCCGCCGAGTCGACGAGGCCGACCGCCTCGCGCAGGGACCCGGCCTCGCCGATCACGCGGAAGGCGGCGGTGTCGACCAGGCGCTTCATGCCCTCGCGGAACAGCTTGTTCGCATCGATGAGGAAAACGTTCACGGGATCCATCGTCGAGCCACCTATGCTGGGTTTGCGTCGCAAGCGCACCGGCGTGGCGGGCGCTTCGGAATGGTCCCGGAACGGCGTTGCGCCGATCGGCGCGCCTCTTTCGGTTCCGGAGCCCTGTTTTCGAAGAGCACAGTAACCCGGAATTGAGCGACAGAAAATTTCTCTAAAGGCGTGTTCGGTTCGGAAATGGGCATATGCCCTAAGTCCGGATGAATGAAAGTCCTCGTAAGAATGTAAGCCGCTCCGAAACGGGGAGTAAACGTGACAGACGAGATGGGTCGGCATGCGCCGATGTTGCGGTGCCGACGGGTCCGTTTGTGCGCCACGACGGGGTGCTTCTTTCCGCAGTGGTAGTGCCACGACGGCGGGGTAGGGCGATTGCGGCGGCGATCCATGGCGCCGGAGGCTGTTGGCGGGCGTGCAGGCATGGGCCTGCCGAGCATCACCGCCATCAATGGCGGCCCCGCAGCCACGGAGGAAGACCATGAGGACCACCACGCGCTGGACCACCGCGTCCGCCGCCACGCTCGCCCTGCTGTTCGCCGCCCCGGCGTTCGCCCAGTCCGCGGGGGCGCCGTCCACCGGCCAGACCTCCTCGCCGGACACCATGTCCGGCACCACCTCGGGGACCACCGCGGGGGCGGCCTCCGGGGCCGCCGGCAGCGGCAGCGCCGAAACCACCGGCGGCCCCTCCGCCATGAGCCGGCAGAAGGTGCAGAGCGCCATGGAGCAGGCCGGATTCGAGAACGTCCAGATCCTCGACACGGCGTTCCTGGTGCAGGCCCGCACCGCCGACGGCGACATGGTGATGATGGTGATCAACCCGCCGGCCCCGGCGGCGGGCTCCTCCGCCGGGGCCGCCACGTCGGGCGGACAGTCGGGCAGCGCGTCCGGCGGGTCGGCCGCTCCGCAGGCCGGCCCGCACAACATGAGCCCGCCGGGCACCCCGGAAAGCCAGTAGGCCCGGCGCGCCGCGCCACCCCCGGTCCGCGCTCCGGCGCGGGCCGGCGGTCGCCCGCCCGGGCGGGCGCGAGATCTTCGACACGGGCGCGCGGGTGCGCTATATCGCACCCATGTCCGATCCCTTTCTCGACGACGATCCCCTGAACCACGCCGCCCCGGCGGTGCCGGCGCGGGCCCTCCGGCCGGCCTATTTCGACGGGCTGAATCCGTCCCAGCGCGAGGCGGTGGAGGCGCTGGACGGGCCGGTGCTGGTGCTGGCCGGGGCCGGCACCGGCAAGACCCGGGTGCTGACCACCCGTCTGGCCCATCTGCTGATGACGCGCCGCGCCGCGCCCTTCCAGATCCTGGCGGTGACCTTCACCAACAAAGCGGCACGGGAGATGCGCGAGCGCGTCGCCGCGCTGGTGGGGGTGGAGCCGGAGGGCTGGTGGCTCGGCACCTTCCACGCCCTGGCCGCGCGCATCCTGCGCCGCCATGCCGAGCTGGTCGGGCTGAAGTCCAACTTCACCATCCTCGACACCGACGACCAGGTCCGCCTCGTCAAGCAGTTGCTGGAAGCCGCCGGGGTCGACCACAAGAAGTGGCCGGCGCGCCAGGTCCTTGGCGTGATCGAGCGGTGGAAGGACCGTGGGCTGACGCCGGGGAAACTGGCCGACAGCGACGGCGGCGAGGTGGCCGGCGGGCGCACCGTCGCCCTCTACCGCGCCTACCAGGAGCGCCTTCGCACCCTCAACGCCTGCGACTTCGGCGACCTGCTGCTGCACACCCTGACCATCTTCCAGAACCACCCCGACGTGCTTGCGGAGTATCACCGCAAGTTCCGCTACATCCTGGTCGACGAGTACCAGGACACCAACGTCGCGCAGTACCTGTGGCTGCGCATCCTCTCGCAGGCCCACCGCAACATCTGCTGCGTCGGCGACGAGGACCAGTCCATCTACGCCTGGCGCGGCGCCGAGATCGGCAACATCCTGCGCTTCGAGGCCGATTTCCCCGGCGCGCGCATCGTCAAGCTGGAGCAGAACTACCGCTCCACCGGCCACATCCTGGCCGCGGCCACCGGGATCATCGCCCACAACCAGGGGCGGCTCGGCAAGACCTTGTGGACCGACGCCGACAGCGGCGATCCGGTGCGGGTCAAGGCGGTGTGGGACGGCGAGGAGGAGGCCCGCTGGGTCGGCGACGAGATCGAGTCGCTGCAGCGGCACGGGGTGTCGCTGGGCGACATGGCGGTGCTGGTGCGCGCCGGCTTCCAGACCCGCGAGTTCGAGGAGCGGTTCATCACCCTGGGCCTGCCCTACCGGGTGGTCGGCGGCCCCCGCTTCTACGAGCGCCAGGAGATCCGCGACGCGCTCGCCTATCTGCGGGTGGTGTTCTCCCCCGACGACGACCTCGCCTTCGAGCGCATCGTCAACGTGCCCAAGCGCGGCCTCGGACCGGCCGCGTTGCAGACCGTGTTCCAGGCCGGGCGCGCCCGCGCCGTGCCGCTGGTCGAGGCGGGCTGGGGCCTGGTCGAGACCGACGAGCTCAAGCCCAAGCCGCGCGGCGCCCTGCGCGGCCTGCTGCAGGACTTCTTCCGCTGGCGCAGCCTGGCCGACACCATGGCCCACACCGACCTGGCCCGCATGGTGCTGGACGAGAGCGGCTACACCCGCATGTGGCAGGAGGACAAGACTCCCGAGGCGCCGGGCCGGCTGGAGAACCTCAAGGAACTCGTCACCGCCATGGCGGAGTTCGAGAACCTCGGCGGGTTCCTGGAGCACGTCAGCCTGGTCATGGAGAACGCCGAGGCGGCGGGCGTCGCCCAGGTCACGCTGATGACCCTGCATGGCGCCAAGGGGCTGGAGTTCGACATCGTCTTCCTGCCGGGCTGGGAGGAGGGCGTGTTCCCCAACCAGCGCGCCCTCGACGAGAGCGGGGTGGCCGGGCTGGAGGAGGAGCGCCGGCTGGCCTATGTCGGTCTCACCAGGGCCCGCAAGCGTGCCCACATCAGCCACGCCGCCAACCGCCGCCTCTACGGCAACTGGGTCAGCGCCATCCCGTCGCGCTTCGTCGACGAGCTGCCGGCCGCCCACGTCGAGGCCGACGCCTCGGGCGGGCTGTTCGCCGGGGCCGGCGGCCCGGGCGGGGCTCATGGCGGCGCGCCCTCCTTCTGGGGCGGCGCGGCGCGCCAGCCGCCGGCGCCCCGCGGTGTCACCCTGGAGGGCACCGCCTATCATGTGGAGCCGCGCACCCGCCCCGACGCCCCGTTCGCCAAGGGAGCGCGGGTGTTCCACCAGAAGTTCGGCTACGGCACCGTCAACCGGGTCGACCAGGACAAGCTGGAGGTCGCCTTCGACCAGGCCGGCACCAAGCGCGTGATGGACAGCTTCGTGGTGCCGGCGGAGCGGGCGGGGTAGCGGGGCTCCGGGGCTCCCGCTGTCATGCGGAAGACGGACCCCGGGGGGAGAGGCTTGCCAGCGCCCGGGCGATGCCCACATTATCGGTGAGAGATTCGGTCACACATTGCGGAGACACGCGCGATGCCGGAACTGCCCATCGCTGCCCTCGCCTGGTACACCTGCGGGATCGCAGGGTTCCTCTATTGGTGGTCGGAGGACGCCGGGCCGGATCGCCGCGTGATCCGCGACTCCCTGCTGGTCGGCCTGCTCGGCCCGGTCACCGCCCTGGCCGGTCTGGTGATCCGCCACGGCCTGCGGCCGCACGAGGACGCCGGAGGGTTGCAGCCGATCCGCGTGCGCAGCGACGACCGCCGCCGCCGCCGCCGCTGAGCCCTGCCCCCTCCCGGCAGGCGGTCGTGCCGCCCCGGCCGTGACGGCCGTCCGCCGGCGCCGCTCACGGCGTGGGCGGACGCCGGCGTGGGACGTTGACGATGAACACGGCGCCGCGGCCGCGCCGTGACAGCACGTCGACCCGGCAGCCCAGCAGGCGGGCCAGCCGCGCCACCGTCGCCAGCCCGAGGCCGAGCCCCTTGGTGCGGTCCCGCTCGGGGTTGCCCACCTGATAGAAGTCTTCGAAGATCAGGCGCTTGCGGTCCGCCGGGATGCCCGGCCCGGTGTCCTGGACCTTGATCGTCACGGCGTCCTGCGACGCCCGGCAGGCCAGCAGGACGGTGCCCTCCGTGGTGAAGGTCATGGCGTTGTCGAGCAGGTTGGCCACCAGGCGGCCCAGCATGTCGGCGTCGCTGTCCACCTCCAGGGCGAGCGTGCGCACCCGCAGCGCCAGTCCTTTCGCCGTCGCACGGGGCTGCGCATCGGCGGCCAGCCGCTCCAACAGGAGGTCGACCCGCAGCGGCGCCATCTGCGGCTGCACGGTCCCCGACTCCAGCGACGCGATCTCCATGATGGCGTTGAGCTGGCGCTGCGCCATGTCGAAGGCGCCGCGGGCCCCGGCCAGCAGGGGGCGTTGGGCGTCCCTGCCCGAATGCTCGCCCAGAAGGTGCAGGTAGATGCCGAGAGTCTGCAGCGGTTGGCGCAGGTCGTGGCTGGCCGCCGCCAGGAACCGGCTCCTGGCGGCGTCCGCGTGCTGGGCTTCGGCCTGCGCCCGGGTCGCCGCCTCGGCGCTCGCCTGCAGGGCGGCGGCGCGCTGGCGCTCGACCAGCAGGGACCTCATCACCGCCATGAGAAGCAGGGAGATGATCAACCCGGCCGCCAGCATCACCGCCGGGGCGGTGCGGTCGACGGAGGCGTCGAACGCGACGGTGGAGCGGATGTCCAGGAGCCACGACCGGCCGAACACGTCGACGGCGGTCTCCAGGCGGTAGCCGCCGATGGTGCGGTCGGGGTCGTCATCGGGGTCGCCCTGGGGGCCGCCGTCGGGGGAGCCGTCGGGGGTGCCGTAGAGCAACTGGTCGCGATCGGCCACGGCGGCGTCGTAGATGCGGATGTCCAGGACGCGGCCCAGCGGCCCGGTGCTCAGCACCTCCTCCATCAGGTCGCGCATGCGGAACGGGCTGTAGACCAGGCCGACGATGGCGGCGCGGCGGTCGGCGATGCTCTGGCGCGGCGGGCCGGGCCGGTAGACCGGATGGTAGAGCAGAAAGCCCGCCTGGACGTCCTTCTCGGTCTCCTGCACCAGGGTGACCTTGCCGCTGGCCATCGGCTGCCCGGTGTCGCGCGCCGCCACCATGGCGGCGCGGCGCACCGGCTCTGAGAACATGTCGTAGCCGAAGGCACGCCGGTTGCGCCAATCGAACGGTTCCAGGAAGAGGATGGGATAGTGGTCGTCGCGCATGCCGTCCGGCCACACCCGGTAGCCGGGGAAGCCGGTCGCCCGGACCTCCGCCTCGTGGGCCGCCACCGCGTCCGACGGGACGTTGGGTGCGAAACCGATGCCCTGGATGCCGGGATAGGTCTCCTCGACCCGCAGCGCCTCGACGAAGACCCGCCACTCCGCGCGGTCGACCCGCTCGCTGGCCCGAATCATCGCGACCCCGCTGCGCAGGATCTGCTGATAGTTGTCGAGCCGCCCCACCACCGTGGTGGCGAGGTCGTGGGCGCGGGCCCGGAAGCGGGACTCGGCAAGGCGTTCGACCTGGCTGTTGAGCAGCCAGGACGCCAGCGCGGTGAGCAGCAGGCTGAGCCCGAGGACCGCCGCCGTCTCCGGAGAGCGCGCCCAGCCCAGGCCGCTCCGGCTCCGCGCCTCGGCCCGTCCGGCGGGGGCCTCCCGTGTCCGGCGGCCGATCACGTCACCGTCCGGCGTCGGGCAGGATCTGCATCAGGACGGTGTGCAGGTGAGGCGGCATCACCGGCTTCTGCAGAACCGTCATACCCCGGGTCCTGGCCTCCCGCAGCGGCTCGCTGGAGGTGTCGCCGGTGATCACCAGGCTGGGCACGTCGCACCCGCACAGCTGGCGGATGCGGTCGATGGCCTGGAGGCCGGTGCGGCCCGCGCGCAGGCGGTAGTCCGCGACGATGGCGGTCGGCCGCTCCTCCAGAGCGGCCAGCCGGTCGACGGCGTCGTCCTCGGCCTCGGCGGTGACGACGCGGAACCCCCAGGTTTCCAGGAGGATGCCGAGCGCGGTCAGCACCGAGGCGTCGTCGTCGATGACGACGATCAGGCGGTCGGGGGCGGGGCGGGGGGCGGGCTGGGTCACGGGCGGCAATGGCTGGTCTGCGGGCGGTTGCACGTTTCATGGGCGCAACGCCCGTAACCATAAACCGCCCGCCCGCCGATTCCATGGGAGAAATCATGCGCCGGGGCACATCGCAGGAATCGGTTGAGATGTCGGTCACGTTCCGCCATTCTTCCTGCCCTTTCGATGATTTTCGACCGAATGGCCAGCGGGTTCGACAATGAACGGCGAGCGGATCTACCTCTACGACACGACGTTGCGCGATGGCGCGCAAACGCAGGACGTCGACTTCTCCGTCGCCGACAAGATCGCCATCGCCCGCGACCTGGACCGGCTCGGCATCGACTATGTGGAAGGCGGATGGCCGGGAGCGAACCCGACCGACGACCAGTTCTTCGCCGATCCGCCGACGCTGGATCGCGCGATCTTCACCGCCTTCGGCATGACCCGGCGCTCCGGCCGCAGCGCCGCCAACGACCCCGGCCTGGCGGCGCTGTTCAACGCCCGCTGCCGGGCCGTGTGCATGGTCGGCAAGACCTGGGACTTCCACGTCGACGTGGCGCTGGGCATCCCGCGCCAGGAGAACCTGGAACTGATCGGCGACAGCGTCGCCGCCGCGGTGGCGGCCAAGGGCGAGGCGCTGTTCGACGCCGAGCACTTCTTCGACGGCTACAAGCGCAACCCGGCCTATGCGGTCGCCTGCATCCACGCCGCCCACGCCGCCGGGGCGCGGTGGATCGTGCTGTGCGACACCAACGGCGGCACGCTGCCCGACGAGATCGAATCCATCGTCCGCCAGGTGGTGGACGAGCACGGCATTCCCGGGGAGCGCCTGGGCATCCACTGCCACAACGACACCGAGAACGCCGTCGCCAACTCGCTGGCCGCGGTGCGGGCCGGCGCACGCATGGTGCAGGGCACCATCAACGGGCTGGGCGAGCGGTGCGGCAACGCCAACCTGGTGTCGCTGATCCCGACGCTGATGGTGAAGATGGGGTTCACCACCGGCATCGCCGCCGAGCGCCTGCCGCTGCTGACCGAGGTCAGCCGCAATCTGGACGAGCGGCTGAACCGGGCGCCCAACCGCCACGCCCCGTACGTCGGCCCCAGCGCCTTCGCCCACAAGGGCGGGCTCCACGTCTCGGCCATCGAGAAGGACCCGACCAGCTACGAGCACGTGCCGCCCGAAACGGTCGGCAACCGGCGCGTCATCGTCGTGTCCGACCAGGCCGGCCGCTCCAACATCGTCGCCCGGCTGCGCGAGATCGGTGCGGAGATCGAGGCGAACGATCCGCGGCTGCCGCGGCTGGTCGACCTGGTCAAGCAGCGCGACAGCGCCGGCTACGCCTACGACACGGCGGAGGCCAGCTTCGAGCTGCTGGTGCGCGGCGAGCTGAAGCAACTGCCCCGCTACTTCGAGCTGCTGCGCTTCCACGTCACCGACGAACGGCGCTACAACGCGGTGGGCAGCCTGGTGGTGGAGTCCGAGGCCGTGGTGCGGGTGCGCGTCGGCGACGCCGTCCACCTCCACGTGGCCGAGGGCAACGGCCCGGTGCACGCGCTCGACCAGGCCATGCGCAAGGCGCTGGAGCCGGTCTACACCGACCTCGCCGCGGTCAAGCTGGTCGACTACCGGGTGCGCATCCTCGCCGCCAACGCGGCGACCGGCGCCATGCCGCGGGTGCTGATCCGCTCGCGCGACGGCGACGGCACCGAATGGTCGACGCTGGGCGTCTCGACCAACATCATCGAGGCGTCGATGGAGGCGCTGGTGGACAGCTACGTCTACAAGCTGTTCCGCGCCGGTGCCGCCGCCCAGGGGTGAGCGTCAGGGGCTGACCGCCAGGGTGCGCTCGAAGAAGTCGGCCACCTCGTCGTTCAGCCGGCGGTGGAAGGCCGTCCGGTCGAAGCTGGGCGGGTCCTCGGCCGGCGGGCCGATCTCGGCGGCGAGTGCCGCCGGAAAGGGCGTCATGAAGGCGAAGTGGCCGGCGTTCGCCACCAGTTCCCACTCCGGCGGCGCCGGCAGCAGGTCGCGAATCCGTTCGGCGTGATGGCGCGGTGGCACGACGGTGTCGGCGGCCGCGCCGTAGAGCCTCACCGGAATCGTCACGCCGTCCAGCGCACCCTCGCCAAACGGTGCGGCGGGCGGCGCCAGGACGACGACGGCCCGGACCCTCGGATCGTGGGCCGCGACCGTGCCGGTCCGGGCTGCGGCGGACTCCGCCGGGTCCGTTCCGGACACCTCGCTCTGGCTGCAGAAGCTGTCGTCGGGGTGGCGGGCGCAATGCTCGGAGATGCCGGACAGCTCGGCGACGCCGCCGGCCGCCACCAGCACCGTGTAGGCGCCGGCGGAAAAGCCGATGGCGCCGATGCGCCCGCCGTCGACGAGGGGGCTGAGGCGGGGGTGGGCGAGAACGGCGTCCAGGGCGGCGGAGAACTGCCGTGGCCGGTTGCGCCACATCGCGGGACGCCGGGCCTCGCCGTTGTCGTCGTAGCTGTTTCCCGGATGCTGGAGCGCCACCACCACGAAGCCGCGCTCGGCCAGCGCCGCCGCGGTGTCATGGTGCCCCAGCTCGCTGCCGCCGGAACCGTGGGAGATCACCACCAGGGGGTGCTTGCCGGGACGCGGCTTGGCGCCTGGCGCGACGGTCATCGTGAAGGGGCCCATGCGCTGCGGCGCCGCCGACGCGTCGGTGGGGTACCAGACGACCATCCGCGCCGGCCGGCCGTGGGCGGGGTCATGGTAGGGCAACCGCTCCAGACCGGCGTCGGCCAGCACCGGTCCGGTCCACAGCGTGAGGAGAACTGCAGTGGAGCGCAACGGAATCATCGGGCGGGCCGGTCGGTGACGGGGCGCGGCCGGTACGGCATCGCGGCGGCGGCCAACATTAGCACGGGCGGATGACGCTTCGCGCATCGGAATCGCCGCGGCGCGGCGTTCAAGGACGTGACCCGGCCCCGGCGCCGCCGCTATAAGGCAAATCCAGACTTCCAACATCGCCACCAGTCGCGCCCCGTCCCGGCGGCGGCGCCGGGATCCGTGCCATGACCTCCGGAAAAGACCCCAACCGTCCGTCCATCCTCGGCGGTCCCGCCATTGTCCTCGTGGAGCCCCAACTCGGCGAGAACATCGGCGCCTGCGCGCGCGCCATGCTGAACTGCGGCCTGACCGACCTGCGGCTGGTGCGCCCGCGCGACGGCTGGCCGAACGAGCGCGCGGTGGCGTTCGCCGCCGGCGCCAGCCTGGTGCTCGACGGGGTGCGGCTGTTCGACACCACCGCCGAGGCGGTGGCCGACCTGGAGGTGGTCTACGCCACCACGGTGCGCACCCGCGACATGATCCAGGAGTTCGTGACGCCGCGCGCGGCGGCGGCGGCGATGCGCGCCCACTATGGCGCCGGCCACAGGGTGGGCGTGCTGTTCGGCCCGGAGCGCACCGGGCTGGTCAACGACGATCTCACCCTGGCGGAGCGGCTCATCACCGTCCCGCTCAACCCGTCCTTCGCCTCGCTCAACCTCGGCCAGGCGGTGCTGCTGATCGGCTACGAGTGGTTCCAGACCGGCGACGTGCCGCCGGAGAGCGTCCTGCACACCGGCCAGACCCGCCCGGCCACCAAGGCCGAACTGTTGAACTTCTTCGAGCATTTCGAACAGGCGCTCGACCGCACCGGATTCTTCACCACGCCGGAGAAGCGGCCCTCGATGGTCCGCACCCTGCGCAACGCGTGGGAACGCATGCGCATGACCGAGCAGGAGGTGCGGACCTTCCACGGCGTCGTCGCCGCCCTGACGGGCCGGCGGAAGGGCGACCACTAAAAGGGGTGGGGGCGCCGCCCGCGCCGCCCGCGCCGCCGTGTGGCGTCGGCCGGATGAACTGTGGCACAAACCAGCGGCCGTCTGCTGATCGTACCCAGCCGCCAGGAAGAGCAATGGCCCGTCCACCCGACCTGCTCTACGCGCTTGATGAGCGGCCGCCCCTCGTCGTGACGCTGCTGAGCGCGGTGCAGCACGCAGCCATCGTCACCAGCATCGGCGTGGTGTTCCCGCTGCTGGTGCTGACCGCCGCGGGCGCCTCGCCGGACCGCATCCGCGACACCCTGGCGGTGTCGATGGTGGTCCTGGGGGTCGCCACCCTGCTGCAATGCACGCGCGCCGGGCCCCTGGGGTCGGGGTTCCTGCTGCCGGCCGTGTTCACCGCCGCCTACCTGCCGGCGAGCCTCGTGGCGGCGCGCGCCGGCGGTCTGCCCCTGGTGTTCGGGATGACCATCTTCGCCGGCCTGGTCGAGATCGCGCTGTCGCGGGTGCTGCACCGCCTGCGCCCATACCTGCCGCCGGAGGTCGCCGGCTTCGCCGTCGCGATGATCGGCATCGTGCTCGGCACCCTCGGGGTGCGGCTGATGTTCGGGATCGGGTCCGCGGCGGCGCAGGGGACCGGTGCCGAGCGGCTGATCGTCGGCGGCGTCGCGCTGGCCGTCATGGTCGGCCTCAACGTCTGGTCCAAGGGCCGCATCCGCCTGTTCTGCGCCCTGGTCGGGCTGGCCGTGGGCTACGCCCTGGCGGCTCCGCTGGGCTGGCTCGACCTCGACCGCATCGCAGCGGCCCTGCGCCAGCCGCTGCTGCGCCTGCCGATGCCCGACGTCGGCCTGCCGGCCTTCAGCCTGGAGCTGGCGCTGCCCTTCGCGGTGGGGGCGCTGGCCTGCGCGCTTCGGGCGATCGGCGACGTCACCACCTGCCAGAAGGTCAACGACGCGGCATGGCAGCACCCGGACATCGCGTCGATCCGCCGTGGCGTCCTGGTCGACGGCATCGGCACCGTCCTGGCCGGGGCGGTCGGCACGGTCGGCCAGAACACCTTCTCCGGCAGCGTCGGCCTGGCGGTGGCGACCGGCATCACCGCCCGGGTGGTCGGTGTGGCGCTGGGCGTCCTGATGATCGCGCTCGCCTTCCTGCCCCCGGTTCTGGAACTGCTGGCGGCAATGCCCCAGCCGGTGATGGGGGCCAGCCTGGTGTTCTCCGGCTGCTTCATCATCGTCAACGGGTTCCAGGTCGTCTTCGCGCGCATGCTCGACGCCCGCAAGGTCTTCGTCATCGGCGTGCCGCTGATCCTCGGCCTCAGCCGCGACATGTTTCCCGGCGTCGTCGACGCGGTGCCGGTGGTCTTGCAGCCGCTGGTCAGCTCCTCCCTGGTGCTGGCGATCACCGCGGCGGTCGCGCTCAACCTGCTGTTCCGCATCGGCGTGCACCGCCGGGTGGACCTGTCCAGCGCGGCGGGGGCCGAGGGCACGGCGCGGCTGGTCGCGGCGCTCGAACGGCAGGGGGCGGCCTGGGGCGCCCGGCGCGACGTGTGGACGCGGGTCGAGATGGCCATCGCCGAGGCCCTGGACCTCGTCCACCAGCTCGCGCAGCCCGGCTCCGCCGTGACGCTGCGGGTGGCCTTCGACGACTACAGCGTCGCGGCGCAGATCCGCTACGAGGGCGCGCCGGTCGTCCCCGCGGCCGCGCCGCCCGGCCACGAGGCCATGACCGCCCCCGGCGAACGGGCGGCGGGGGAGGCGGTGCTGCGCCTCGGCAGCTTCCTGCTCGGCCGCATGGTCGACCGGCTGGAGACCGCCGTCGAGGCGGGGCCGCTGGGCGCGGTGCAGGTGCTGCGTCTCCATTTCGAGCATTGACACCGGCGCCGGGCTTCCGGTTTGACTTTCCGACGCGCCTGCGTATAGTGCGCGCCTCCACTTCCGGGAATGCGGGCGAGCCTTCATCACGCCCCGTCCGCGCCACCCCTTTCGCGGGGCGGCGACGGAACTACCGGGACAAAACCAACTCGTGTTCCACCGAGGACAAGATGAGCAAGCGTCAAGAGTCCAAGTACAAGATCGACCGCCGTCTCGGCGTCAACCTCTGGGGCCGCCCCAAGAGCCCGGTCAACCGTCGTGAGTATGGCCCCGGCCAGCATGGCCAGCGCCGCAAGAAGCCGTCGGACTACGGTCTGCAGCTCATGGCGAAGCAGAAGCTGAAGGGCTACTACGCCAACATCAGCGAGAAGCAGTTCCGCAAGATCTACGCCGAGGCCGTGCGCCGCAAGGGCGACACCGGCGAGAACCTGGTCGGTCTGCTGGAGCGCCGCCTCGACGCCGTGGTCTACCGCATGAAGTTCGCGCCCACCCCGTTCGCGGCGCGCCAGATCATCAACCACGGCCACATCCTGGTGAACGGCCGCCGCCTCAACATCGCCTCGGCCCGCATCAAGGACAACGACACCATCGAGGTCCGCGGCAAGGCCAAGCAGATGGCGCTGATCATGGAGGCCTCCACCTCCCAGGAGCGCGACATCCCCGACTACCTCGAGGTCGACACCGGCGCCCTCAAGGGCCGTTTCGTGCGCGCCCCGCTGCTCGCCGACGTGCCGTACCCCGTGCAGATGGAACCGAACCTGGTGATCGAGTTCTACTCGCGCTGACCGGCGCGTCGAACCCGCGCATCGGCCGTTCCCGAGGGGGGCGGCTTCCGAAGAGGGCCGCTCCCGTGGGAGCGGCCTTTTTTTGTGCGCCAGGGGGTAGGGCGATGCGCCCGGGGCCACATGGCCCATTCAGGAACCCCCTTGCGCGCGCCCCTGTTGTCGCAAGGCAACCGAACCCCAGGGGAGGGCGAGCGATGGCCATCGACCACAGCGACGCGATCGGCGGCAACCAGGGAGCCTACCGCGGCGGCCCGCGCAGGATCGGCGTGTACGAAGGGGCGGGAACGACACGGGCGCAGATGCCCAAGGCCCTCGCCGCGCTGGCGGTGGTGGTCGTCCTTCTCCTTGTCTGGGTCTTCATTCAATAGGCGCCTGCGCCGGGAGGAGAATCATGGCTCGCAAGACCATCGTCGCACTCTACGACCGGGTGTCCGACGCCGAAGCGGCCCGCCACGACCTGCGTGGCGCGGGAATCGCCGACGCCGACATCGAGGTGCTGGCCCATTCCGGGTACGGCGCCGGCAGCGGGCATGGCGAGCTGGTGCCGCGCCTGGCCGGCTGGGGGGTGCCCCAGGACGAGGCGGAGGCCTACGCCGAGGGCGTCGCGGGTGGCGGCGCGCTGCTGGCCGTCTCGCTTCTCAAGGACCAGTCCGTCGACCGCGCGCTCGACCTGCTGCGCCGCCCGGCGCAGGAGGCGGGAGGGGCGCTGCAGCCGGGGTCCGGCGCGATGGCGGCCGAGCCCCCGGACCCCGCGGCCGCCGCCGCCGCGGGGCCACGCCGCCCGGCGCGGGCGGCGCCGCCGGACGGCGCGCTCTCCGACGCCGCGCGTGCCCTGCGCGAGCGCAACGCCGCGACGGACGCGCCCGGCCAGCGTCCGGTGGGCGAGGAGGGCGCCTCCGGCGTCTATCATGACCGTCCCGTGGACGGGGAACCGCGCCAATGAGGGGCGGGCGGGTCCTGCGAGTCCTGCTGCTTGGCGGCGCGCTGCTGCCGAGCGCCGCCGTCGCGGTGGCGGCGCAGGAGGACGCGGCGACGGCGTGCGGCGATCTCGCCGCGGCCTTCCGGGACGAGGTGCTCGACGCGCGGGCGCGGGCACCGGCACCACCATCGCCCCTTCTCGATCAGCCGATCGAGCGCCGGCCGGAGGCTGTCGGGGGCATCACCCGGCCCTCGGCCATCGGTGAAGGGCTCCGGGGCGGGGGCCCCGCCGGGGAGGGCGCCGCGCCGCCGGCCGCCGAACTCTCCGACCGGCAACGCCGGCGGGCGGCCGACGCGGTCCGCGCCGCCCAGGCGGCGGCCGGGCAGGGGGACACCGCGGCGTGCCGCCAGCATCTGGAGGTGGCACGCGGCGTGGCGCGGGCCGGCGACGGCGGAGGCGGCGCCGGGGTGGCGGAACGCCCCCTGGTCGAGCCGGCGGCCCGCTCCTCGGCGACGCCGCCGCCCGATGCGGTGGGCGCCGGCGTGCGCGAGGGCATCCCCAACCGGCCCGGCAGCGGATCGCCCCTGGACGATGCGATCGACAGCCCGATGGAGCAGGCGCTGGAGCCGCCCCCGGTCGGCCCGTCGCCGCGCCCCGCGCTCCCCGGTGCCGGCAGCGGCGCCGGTGGCAGCGGCGGCCTGGGAGGCGGCGGCCTGAGTGGCGGCGGCCTGGGCGGGGGCGGCAGCGGGTTGCCGTAGGGGCGCCAGCCGCGGCTACGCGGCCTCCGCCGCCGCGGGGTAGTCGATGTAGCCGCGCTCGTCGCCGCCGTAGAACGTGGCGCGGTCGGCCTCGGCCAGGGGCACCCCGGCGCGCAGCCGGTCCGGCAGGTCGGGGTTGGCGATGAACGGCACGCCGAAGCTGACGGCGTCGGCCGCGCCGTCGGCCAGCCAGCGGTCGGCGGTGGCGCGGTCGAACCCGCCGTTGATCAGGAGCGGGCCATGGAAGCAGCGGCGCAGCAGCGGCGCCACCCGCTCCGCCCCGTCCGGCGGAGCCATCGGCCCGTCCACCCCTTCGATCACGTGCAGGTAGGCGAGGCCGAACCCGTCGAGGGCCGATGCGGCGTGGCCGAACAGCGCGGCGGGGTCGGAATCGCCCATGTCGTTGAAGGTTCCGTTGGGCGAGAGGCGCACGCCGGTGCGCCGTCCGCCGACGGCCTCGCACACCGCCTCGGTCACCTCCAGCAGGAAGCGGGTGCGGTTTTGGACGGAGCCGCCGTAGCGGTCGGTGCGCCGGTTCGTGCCGTCCCGCAGGAACTGGTCGATCAGGTACCCGTTGGCGCCGTGCACCTCGACCGCGTCGAATCCGGCCTCCTCGACGGCGCGCCGGGCCGCCGTGGCGAAGGCCTGGACGAGGCGTGGAATCTCCTCCGTCTCCAAGGCCCGCGGGACGGGGAACGGCATCATGCCGGCCCCGGTGAACAGCTCGCCCCGGGCGGCGATGGCCGAGGGGGCGACCGGCGCCTGGCCGCCGGGCTGGAACATGGGGTGGGAAATGCGCCCGACGTGCCAGAGCTGCACCGCGATCCGGCCGCCGCGGGCGTGCACCGCGTCCGTCACGGCGCGCCATCCCGCGACCTGGGCGTCGCTGTGGATGCCCGGGGTGCTGGGATAGCCCTGGCCATCCTCCGACACCTGGGTCGCCTCGGTGATGATGAGGCCGGCGGAGGCGCGCTGGGCGTAGTGCTGCGCCATGGTGGCGGTCGGCGCGTTGCCGGCGCCGGCGCGGCTGCGGGTCATCGGCGCCATGACGACGCGGTTGGGCAGGTCGAGCGCGCCGAGGCGCAGCGGCGTGAACAGGTCTGGCTGGGTCATGTCGGCCTCGAAGAGGGCGTTTCGGGAAGGCGGTCGGGCGGCTGGAAGGGCCAGACAAGTATGTATGTGATTGCATACTTATTCGGCCGGCCGGCCTTGTCAAGGGGGATGCGGCGTCCCTAGTATGGCGTGGCCAGAGCAAGGAAGGTCCGGCGGCGGGACCGCCGTGCGGACGGGGACAGGGCGGCAGTGGACAAGATCGGGACGGAAGCATCGACAGCGCGCCGCCGCAGCCGGGAGGCGACGACGGAAGCGCTGATGGACGCCGCCAAGGTGGTGTTCGCCGAGCGCGGCTTCGATGCCGCGACGACGCGCGAGATCGCCGCCAGCGCCGGGGCGAACGAGCAGCTGATCCAGCGCTATTTCGGCGGCAAGGCGGGACTGCTGCTGGCGGTCGTCGAGCGGTTCGGGGACGAGGAGGGCCGCGGCTGCACGCTGCCGCCGCCGGGCGACGATCTCGAAGCGGAGATCCTGGCGTTCCTCGAACTGCAGGCCGAACACACCTGGAACTGCCGCGACCTCAGCAAGGTGGTGCTCGACCGCGCCCTGGTCGACGCCGAGGTGGCCGAGCAGATGGGCCGGACCCTGGCGCAGGCCCGCATCCCCTGCATGCTGTCGCGGCTGGAGGGTCTGCGGGGGCGCGGCCTGATCGCGGCCGACGCCGATCTGGCCAACCTCGCCGCCGGTTTGGCGTCGCTGTCGTTCGCGTTGGGCTTCATGGAGCGCGTCGTGTTCGCCCGCGACCCGGAACGGGTGTGCGCCGTTGCCCGCAGCCTTGCCCATACCCTGGCCCGCGGGCTGGCCCCCCGGCGCTGACGGCGGGGCCGGGCGCTGGGCGGGTCAGCGTCCGGTCCCGGCGGCGGCCGCGGCGGCCGCGGCGGCGGCGCGGCGCGACGCGCGGTGGCCGGCGATGGCGTCGCTCGAATAGAGGGCAAGCGCCACCCAGATGCAGCCGAAGGCCACGCCATGGGCGGAGGTGAAGCGTTCGCCATAGGCCAACACCCCCAGCAGCAGTTGGCCGGTGGGTGCGATGTACTGCAGCAGGCCGATGGTGGCCAGCTTGAGCCGCGCCGCTCCCACCATGAAGAGCACCAGGGGAATGGCGGTGACCGGGCCGGCCAGCAGCAGCAGCACGTCGTGGCCGGCCCCGGCGCCGGTGGCGAAGGCGCCGTCCCCGCCGAGCCACACCAGATAGCCCGCGGCCAGCGGCGCGAGGAGGGCGGTCTCCACCAGCAGCCCGACCAGCGGGTCGATCGCCGCCTTCTTGCGCACCAGGGCGTAGAAGCCGAAGGACAGCGCCAGCGACAGGGCGATCCACGGCATCACGCCATAGGACACCACCAGGCTGGCCACGCCGGCGGCGGCGAGCACGACGGCGCCGCATTGCCGGCGGGTCAGGCGTTCCTGCAGGAAGACGACGCCAAGAACCACGTTGACCAGCGGGTTGATGTAGTAGCCGAGGCTGGCCTGGACGAGCTTCCCGGAGATGATGGCGTGGATGAAGATGGTCCAGTTGCCGGTGATGAGCAGCGTCGTCACCAGGAAGATCCCCAGGCGTTTCCAGCTGCCCACGGCCCGGGCGATTCCGGCCGGGCCCTTCAGGGCGAGGACGATGGCCGCCATCAGCACCACCGTCCAGACGATGCGGTGGGCGACGATCTCCACCGGACCGACGTCGGCGACCATCTTGAAGTAGACCGGAGCCAAGCCCCACAACGAAAAGGCGCCGACCGCCGCGGCGAGGCCCAGGGCGGAGGCGGGGGCGCCGGCAGCGGGCGAGGGGGCGTCGTTGGGCATTGCGGCCCTTTGTCTTGGTGAGGCTGAGCCTGCGAGTAACATGGTGGGGCTGGGCCCGCGATGCCCGCGCGGGCATGCCGGCACTGCGCGGGCGGCATGTCTGCGCCGGCCGGCCCGCCGAACCGTCCGCGCCCCGCGGAAGAGCTATGCCGAACAGCGTATTCGCACCCGGAAATAGTCCTTCACCGTCCCTGGAATTGCTGCGGAGTTGCACTAGCTTCGTCAACAGTGTACTTGCAGTTCATCAGACATTGTTTCGCTGGCCCGGTGACGGATCGTGGATGTTCAGCCCAAGACGCCATCGGAGATGACGCCATCGTCCTCCGACACCACGATGCGACGCCTCCAGGCGCTCGCCGAATTCGGCAAGTATGCGCTGTGGGAATCGGACCTCGACGCCCTGCTCCATGAGGCCTGCAGCCAGGTGGCACACGGTCTGCGCGTGCCCTACGCCAAGGTCCTGGAGTATCGCGAGGACGCCTGCGACCTGCTGATCTGCGCCGGCGTGGGCTGGAAGCCCGGCGTGGTGGGCAGCGTCAGGGCCCCCGCCACGCGCGACCACCCGCCCGGGCTGGCCGTGCTGAGCCGGGAGCCGGTGGTCACCGAGGACATCGTCGAGGACGGCCGTTTCAACCCGACACCGCTGTTCCGTGCCTACGGCGTGGTGTCGGTGGTCAACGTGCCGATCATCATCCAGTCAGAGGTCTACGGCGTGCTGGAGGTGGTGACCACCCGGCGCCAGGTGTTCACCAGCCACGAGATCAACTTCCTCCAGGGGTTCGCCAATCTGATCGCCGCGGTGGTGCACCGCCGGCGCATCGACCAGTCGCTGAAGGCGGCGTTGACCGAGCGGGAAGTCCTGCTGCGCGAGCTTCAGCACCGGGTCAAGAACAACCTCTACGTCGTCACCAGCCTGCTCGGCCTGCAGGCCAACCGCATCGGTGACGAGACGGCGCGGCGCGCCCTGGAGGAGGTGCAGGGGCGTGTCCATGCGATCGGCATGGCCTACGGCATCCTGCAGACGTCCCAGGACATTTCGCACTTCGACCTGGGCGCCTATCTCGGCGATCTGTGCCGCGCCGTGGTCGCCACCGCCCAGGCCGGCGCCGGTGGCATCACCCTGACCATGGACGTGGAGCCGACGGCGGTGTCGCTGCAGCTCGGCGTCCCGCTGGGCCTGATCGTCAACGAGATCGTCTCCAACAGCCTGCGCCATGCCTTCCCCGACGGGCGGGGCGAGATCACCGTGTCGGTCCGCCGCCGGGACGCCGAGGTCGAGGTGCGGGTCGCCGACGACGGCCGCGGCATGGGAGGGCAGCGCCCGGGCAGCCTCGGTCTGAAGCTCATCCAGGCGCTGACGGTGCAGATCCAGGGCGCGCTGACCCGGCTGCCGACCCCGCACGGCGTCGCCTACCGTCTCACGTTCCCGGTGCCCGATGACGCGTGACCCGCCCGGCGGCCCCGTCCTCGTCGTCGAAGACGAGGCCCTGGTCGCGCTTTACACGGTCGAACTGCTGGAGGATGCGGGCTACACCGTCGCCGGCATGGCGGCGACCGGGGCGACGGCCTTGGCCGTGGCCGCCCAGGCGCCGCCCGACCTGGCGCTCGTGGACGTCCGGCTGCCCGGCGGCATGGACGGCATCGAGGTGGCCGGGGAGTTGCAGCGGCGCCACGGCACCCGCATCGTCTTCGTGTCGGGCACCCTGGACCCGCCGACGCTGGACCGCGCCCGGCCGCTCGGCCCCGTCGCGTGCCTGCAGAAGCCGGTGCGCCCGGCCGAGCTCCTCGAGGTGGTTGCGCGGGCCCTGGGGATGGCGCCAACCGAGGCCAGCGCGCCCGACCGCTGAGCGCGCGGCGCGAACCGCTGGGGCGCGAGCCCGCGGTCCCGCCGGTCGCGCGCGGGGACCGCCGCTTGCCGCGCTTCCGGGGGCATGGCACCATCCGCCGCCTCCCCCCACCGGCCCCGGCGGTTGTCGTCCCATGCGTCGCTACCTCATCGAAGCCCTGCGCCTCTACCCGGCGGGGGCGCTCCTGGCGGTCCTGTTCACCGCATGCTTCTTCGCGCTGAGCTGGGCCTCCACCGCGGTGGACCGCGACCGCATTCTGGAGCGGCTGCGCAGCGCGGCGGATGACGGCAGCTTCGCCGCGACGATCGCGCTTCCGTTCGGCGGCGACCGCCCGATTCCGGCGTTTTCGGGCAACGACTGCCGGGTGCTGGCCAGCGTCGTGCTGCCCTATTCCGGCGCCGCGGCGGAGGCGGTGACCAACCTGATGCCGGTGGAGGCGCCGCTGCGCAACCCGCCGCCCGACAACGGCATCCCGCGGCCGCCCTGCCAGCGCCTGATGGAGATCGTGCAGGGCGACGGCCTGTCCGCGGTGGAGACCTATGCCTACCACCGCTACCTGCTGGGCCACCGCACGGTGGCCCGGGTGCTGGCGGCCTATGTGGCGCCGGCGGCGCTGGGCTGGATCACCTGGGGCCTTGCCAACGGTCTTCTGCTGGCCGTGGTCGCGGTGGCGGGATGGCGGCTGCGGCGCCGGGACGGCGGCCCGGAGGACGCGCCGGAGCGTGCGCGCAACCGCGCCTTCGCCGGGATCGCCGTGGCCCTGCTGCTGTTCTACGGGCTGCCGGTCTACGGGCGCTACTTCACCTTCGGGCTGCCCGACGGGGTCATCGCCGCGGCCCTCCTCGTCGGGTTGCTGGTGCCGTTGGGGCGTGCGCGGGGGCCGGTCTTTCTGGCGCTGACCACCGGCTTCGGCGTGCTGACCGCGGTGTTCGAGTTTCTCACCGGCGGGATTCCCCTGGGGCTGGCGCTGCTGCTGGGCATGGTGGCCCTGGGCGGCGCGCCCGACGCCGCGGCGGTGCTGCGCCGCGCGGCGCACGCGGCGGCGCTGTTCTGCCTCGGCGTGGTGACCGCGCTGGCCGTCAAGGTCGCGCTGGTGGTGGCGCTGTTCGGCGGCCATGAACTGGCCGTCCTGACCGCCGCCCTCGACGTGCGCCTGTCGGACCGCTTCCTCTACAGCTTCAGCCGCTGGGACCGGCTGCGCGCGGAGGCCGCCGGGTTCGATCTCGCCACGGTGGAGGAGGGATGGCTGCGGCCGGTCCGCTTCATGGTGTTCCGCCTGCTCGATGAGAGCTTCCGCATCGCCCACGGCTCGGTGGCGCTCGGCCGGGCGGTGATCGTCGGTGGCGCGGCGCTGGCGGTGGCGCTGCTGGCGGTGGCCCTGGCGCGGTCGGCCCCGCGGGAGCGGGCCGAGAGCCTGGTGCTGCTGGGGTCGCTGCTGGTGCCCGTGGCCTGGTATCTCGCCTTCCTCAACCACACCATCCTTCACGCGGTGTGGATGGTGCGTCCGCTGGTGTGGATGCCGGCCCTGGCGCTGGTGCTCGTCGCCCGCCTGGCCACCGCCGGCGCGGCGGCGGCCCGCCGCGCGCCGGCATGAAAACGGCCCCGCCCATGGCGGGCGGGGCCGGTCCGGTGGACCCGGGGCGCCGGCCGCGGCCGGCGGCCGGTGTCAGGCGGCCTGGCCGTGGGCGACGCCCTTGGTGGTCAGGTGCTGCTGCAACTCCCCGGACTCGTACATCTCGCGGATGATGTCGCAGCCGCCCACCAGCTCGCCCTTGACGTAGAGCTGCGGGAAGGTCGGCCAGTCGGAGAACTCCTTCAGGCCCTGGCGCAGGCCGGGGTCCTGGAGGATGTCGACGCCCTTGAACTTCACGCCGACCTGGCTCAGCACCTGGACGACGGCGGCGGAGAAGCCGCACTGGGGGAACACCGGCGAACCCTTCATGTAGAGCACGACGTCGTTGCCTTCGATGTCGCTGCGGATGCGGTCGGCGACGGTCTGGTCCATGTCTTCAGTCCTCTGATGCCCCGGTGGTGCCCGGGGGGTGGTGCCGGGGGATGGTGTCGGGTCACGCGGATTCGGGAACGGCGGTGGTCAGCGCCAGGGCGTGCAGGTCGCCGCCCATCTTCCCCTGGAGGGCGGCGTAGACCATCTGGTGCTGCTGCACCCGGGACTTGCCCTTGAACGTGGCGGAGGTGACGAGGGCGGCATAGTGGTCGCCGTCGCCCCGCAGGTCCTCGATTTGAACCGCCGCGTCCGGAATGCCTTCCACGATCATCTTCTCGATCTCTGCGGCGTCCATCGCCATGGTCGTGTCCTCGTCCGTTCCTGGGTTGAACCGCCCGTGCGGGCCTAACCGTATTAGGTAGGAGCGCCGCGGCGTTTGTCACCGGGTGCGCCGCACCATCAGTTGGCGGCCTCGCCGGCCATGTACGCCGGCAGCCAGCCCTCGTTGGCGCGCCGCAGGCGCTCCACCGGGATCGACTCCGCCTCGCCGCGGCCGCTCAGCGCCGTGCCCCGGGTGTGGCCCAGCACCGCCAACGGCACCCCGGCCGCGGCCGCCCGCTGGTGGACCGCCGCCGCGTCCTCCGGCCGCACCGCCAGGATATAGCGTGCCTGGTCCTCGCCGAACAGGGTGCCGGCGTCGGCGCCATCCAGACCGGTGAGCTGGACGCCGATTCCGCCGGCCATGGCCATTTCGGCCACCGCCACCAGCAGACCGCCGTCGGCCACGTCGTGGCAGGCGACCACCAGGCCGTCGCGGATCAGGCCGCGCACCAGGTCGCCGTTGCGCCGCTCCGCCGCGAGGTCCACCGGCGGCGGCGGGCCGTCCTCACGGCCGAGGATCTCGCGCAGGTAGAGCGACTGGCCGAGGTGCCCCGCGGTCTCGCCGACCAGGAGAACCGTGTCGCCCTCGTTGCGGAAGCCCAGGCCCACCGCCATCATGGCGTCGGGCAGCAGGCCGACGGCGCCGATCGCCGGGGTCGGCAGGATGGCCTCGCCGTTGGTCTCGTTGTAGAGGCTGACGTTGCCCGACACGACCGGGAAGTCCAGCGCCCGGCAGGCCTCTCCCATGCCCTGGATGGCGCCGACGAACTGGCCCATGATCCGCGGCTTCTCCGGGTTGCCGAAGTTCATGTTGTCGGTGACCGCCAGCGGCAGGGCGCCGACCGCGGTCAGGTTGCGCCACGCCTCGGCCACCGCCTGGGCGCCGCCGCGCACCGGGTCGGCCAGGCAGTAGCGCGGCGTGCAGTCGGTGGTCACCGCCACCGCCTTGTCCTGGCCCGGCAGCCGGACCACGCTGGCATCGGCCTGGCCCGACATGAAGCGGGTGTCGCCGCCGACCAGGCTGTCGTACTGCTCCCAGATCCAGCGCTTGGAGGCCTGGTCGGGGCACGCCACCAGCGTCTCCAGGACGTCGCCCAGCGGCCGGGCGGGCAGGACCCGCACCGCGGCGTCCAGCTCGGGCCGCGGCGGTGTGGGCTCCCACGGGCGCTCGTACACGGGCGAGGCGTTGGAGACCGGCGCGATCGGCATGTCGCACCAGGTCCGGCCGTGCATGCGGATCGCCAGCCGTCCGGTGTCGGTCAGCGTGCCGATCACCGCGAAGTCCAGCTCCCACTTGTCGAAGATCGCGCGGGCCTGGTCCTCGCTGCCGGGCTTGAGGATGATCAGCATGCGCTCCTGGCTTTCGGAGAGCATGATCTCATAGGGGGTCATCCCCTCCTCGCGCACCGGCACGTCGTCCAGCACCAGCTCGATGCCCAGCCCGCCCTTGCCGGCCATCTCCACCGAGGAGGAGGTGAGGCCGGCCGCGCCCATGTCCTGGATGGCGACGATGGTGTCGGTGGCCATCAGCTCCAGGCACGCCTCGATCAGCAGCTTCTCGGTGAAGGGGTCGCCGACCTGGACGGTCGGGCGCTTCTCCTCGGAATCCTCGCTGAACTCGGCCGAGGCCATGGTGGCGCCGTGGATGCCGTCGCGCCCCGTCTTGGAGCCGACATAGACCACCGGGTTGCCGATGCCGGCGGCGGCCGAATAGAAGATCCGGTCGGTCTTGGCCACGCCCACGGTCATGGCGTTGACCAGGATGTTGCCGTTGTAGGCGGGGTGGAAGTTGGTCTCGCCGCCCACGGTGGGCACGCCGACGCAGTTGCCGTAGCCGCCGATGCCGGCCACCACCCCCGACACCAGGTGCCGGGTCCTGGGATGGTCGGGCGCGCCGAAGCGCAGGGCGTTCAGGTTCGCGATGGGCCGCGCGCCCATGGTGAAGACGTCGCGCAGGATGCCGCCCACCCCGGTCGCCGCGCCCTGGTAGGGCTCGATGAAGGAGGGGTGGTTGTGGCTTTCCATCTTGAAGATGACCGCGTCGCCGTCGCCGATGTCGACGACGCCGGCGTTCTCGCCGGGACCGCAGATCACCTGCGGCCCGGTGGTCGGCAGGGTGGTGAGCCAGACCTTGGACGACTTGTAGGAGCAGTGCTCCGACCACATCACCGAGATGATGCCGAGCTCGGTGAAGCTCGGCTCGCGGCCCAGGATCTCCAGGGCGCGCGCGTACTCCTCGGCGGTCATGCCATGCTCGGCCGCCAGCTCGGGCGTGACCTTTGGTTCGCTCACGACAGGGCCTCCACCAGACCGTCGAACAGGGGCTTGCCGTCCAGGCCGCCGTGCAGCGGCGCCACGGCGTCCTCCGGGTGGGGCATCAGGCCCAGCACCGTCCTCGCCTCGTTGAACACGCCGGCGATGCCGGCCACCGAACCGTTGGGGTTGAACACCGGGTCGTCCTGCCCGTCGTCGCCGACGTAGCGGAAGGCGACTCGCCCCTCGCCCTCGAGCCGCTTCACCGTCTCCGCGTCGGCCCAGTAGTTGCCGTCGTGGTGGGCCACGGGGTAGCGCACGATCTGGCCCTTGCGGTACCGGCCGGTGAAGGGGCTGTCGGTGTTCTCGACCCGCAGCGCGACGGTGCGGCAGACGAACCTCAGCCCGGCGTTGCGCATCAGGGCGCCGGGCAGCAGCCCCGCCTCGGTGACGATCTGGAAGCCGTTGCAGATGCCCAGCACCCGCACGCCCCGCTCGGCCCGCGCCTTGACCTCGCGCATGATCGGCGAGTGCGCCGCCATGGCGCCGGCGCGCAGGTAATCGCCATAGGAAAAGCCGCCGGGGACGACGATCAGGTCGACCTCCGGCAGTTCGGTGTCGCGGTGCCAGACCTCGTAGGGTCGGGTTCCGGCGGAGGCCTCCACCGCGGCGACGGCGTCGCGTTCGCGGTTGGAGCCGGGGAACAGGATGACGGCAGCCTTCATGGGGCGCGGATTCGCTCACGAGCCAGGGGACGCTATGGCGCGGACACTAGAGATTGGGGGGGCGTAAGGCAAGGGGAAGGGGGCCGTCCACCCAGCGCTCTCCGGCGCCGCGCCGAGAGAGGATCCCGCAACACCAGCGCGCCGTCACCAGCGGTTGCGCCGGTGTCCGACGGAGATGCCGGGGCATGCGCGCTCGGGCAGGGGAAGGGCAGGGGAAGGGCGGGGGCGTGCCTGCGCCGACGGCTATTCGCCCGGCCACGCGAACCTCCGGCGGGCCCGGCGCGGTTCGCGGCGTGGCGGTCAGCGCCGGCAGCCGTCGCGACGTTGCTCCTGCAGGGCCACGTAATGGTGCCAGACCAGCCGCGCCGCCAGGGTGCGGTGGGGGCGCCAGGGCTCGGCCACGGCCATCAGCGCCTCGCGGCGCGGCCGGTCCGGCCACCCCTTGAGGCGCTGCACGCCGAGCGCGATGGCGAGATCGTCGACCGGCCAGACGTCGGGGCGTCCCAGCGCCGCCATCAGGTAGATCTCCGCGCTCCAGCGCCCGATCCCCTTGAGACGGCAGAGCGCGGCGATCGCCGCGCCGTCGTCCATCGAGTCGATTGCGGCGAGATCGAGCGTGCCGCCGTCCGCCGCTTCGGCGAGGCCGCGCACGTAGCCGATCTTCTGGCGCGAGAAGCCGCAGGACCGCAGCGCCGCGTCGTCGAGGGCAAGCAGGGTGTCAGGCGCCACCGTGCCGACGTGGTCCAGCAGCTTGTCCCACAGCGCCAGGGCCACGCGTGTGGAAAGCTGCTGCTCCAGCACGATCTGGACGAGACCGGGGAACCCGGCCGGCCGGGTGAAGGCGCGCAACTCCGGTCCGCCGACGCGCAGGCACTCGGCGAAGATCGGGTCGAGGGCGGCGAGCCGGTCGACGCTCACGCGCGGCCGGTGGGCGTGGTCACGCCACCAGCTCGATGGCGTAGTCCTCGATCACCGTGTTGGCCAGCAGCTTGTTGCACATGGCCTCCACCTCGGTGCGGGCGGCGTCGGAGTCGGTCGCCGCGAGGTCGAGTTCGATGACCTTTCCGGCGCGGACGTTGTCGACGCCGGAGAAGCCCAGGGTGTGCAGGGCGTGCTCGATGGCCTTGCCCTGGGGGTCGAGTACGCCGCGCTTCAGGGTGACGTGGACCTTGGCCTTCATGGGTTCGCTGCTTTCCTTGAACAAGCTCATTGGATCGTCTTGGGGCCCTTGGCGTCGACCGGACCGCCTTCGGGCAGGATGCCAAGGCGGCGGGCGACCTCCTGATAGGCCTCCTCGACCTTGCCCAGATCCTCGCGGAAGCGGTCCTTGTCCAGCTTCTCGTTGGTCCGGATGTCCCACAGGCGGCAATTGTCGGGGCTGATCTCGTCGGCCAGCACGATGCGCATCTCGTCGTTTTCCCACAGCCGGCCGAATTCCAGCCGGAAGTCGACCAGCCGCAGACCGATGCCGAGGAACAGGCCCGAGAGGTAGTCGTTCACCCGCAGGCTCAGCGCCACCATGTCGTCGAGGTCCTGGGGGGCGGCCCAGCCGAAGGCGGTGATGTGCTCCTCCGACACCATCGGGTTGTTCAGCTCCTCGGACTTGTAGTGGTACTCGACGATGGAGCGCGGCAGCGGCGTGCCTTCGGCGATGCCGAAGCGCTTGGACAGCGAGCCCGCCGCGACGTTGCGCACCACCACCTCGATCGGGATGATCTCGACCTCGCGGATCAACTGCTCGCGCATGTTGAGGCGGCGCACGAAATGCGTCGGCACACCGATCTCACCCAGGCGCGTCATCAGGTATTCGGAAATGCGGTTGTTCAGCACTCCCTTGCCGGTGATGACGCCTTTCTTCTGGTTGTTGAACGCGGTGGCGTCGTCCTTGAAGTACTGCACCAATGTGCCGGGCTCCGGTCCTTCGAAAAGGACCTTGGCCTTGCCTTCATAGATGCGCCGGCGTCTGCTCATGTGTGGTCGTCCGAAACTACAGCGGATCGGCCTGGGGCAGGCCGATCCGGTCAATGTGCGGAAGAGTGATATAGCAAGCCGTACCGGCGAACACAATGAAAGTGGCCCGCCCGCCCCGGCGGGGCGGCGGAGGGCGGGTGGCGGCGGCGGGCGCCGCCACCCCCGTGCCCGCAAGAGTCCGGCGCGGCCGTTATCCTACCACGGCGGGCCGCGGTCACGCCAGGGACACCGGCGTCCAGGCGGTCGCGTGGGGACGTCCGGGCGCGAAGTGCCAGACCGGGGCGAGGTCCGGTCGCTCCGCCGATGGCAGGGCGAGCAGGGCGCTGGACGAGGTGCCGAATCCGGTCGGCAGCTGGAAATCCATCGCCCCGCGCGGGCTGTCGCCCTCCCAGATCCGGCTGCCCAGCAGCTCGGGCCAGCCGCCCCAATCGGGCACCGTCGGATCGGGCGGCGGCGCGGCGCGGAAGAGAGGGAGGTAGAGGCGAACCCGTGGGTCCTCGGCGTCGTCGGGGTCGGCGGCGGTCAGCATGTGCAGCCCCGTGCCCAGCGTGACGATCTCCGGGCGGTGGCGTGGGGTGTCGCCGCGGTGGACGGCGACGAAGGCGTCGCGGTTGTCGGCCACCAGCAGGTTGAAGGGGCGGTAGGCCCGGGTGTCGAGCTGGCCCAGGGCCAGCGCCGCCTCGGCGGCGTCGGCGTGGTCCAGCGCCTCCAGGACCAGCTCGCCGCGCGACCGTTTGCCGGCCTCGGGGCCCAGGGTGCCGCGGCGGTTGAGGACGGCGGCGGCGACTCCCTCGTCGTTGAGGCCCAGCCATGACCCGCCGGCGGAGTCGTCGAGCCCGGCGACCACGTTCGGGCGGTCCGGCCAGTGGCGCCCCGGCGGCCGCCAGGGGCGGTCGGCCATCTCGTCACGGTTCGCCCCCAGAACAAGGGGATAGGGCGATTGGGGGCGCCGCAGAATGATCACGCTGCACATGAAATCTTGCCTTTCCGCTCCTCTCCCGGTATTCCGCCGCTCGCCGGCTTCGCCATGCCGAGCGGCCGGCCGCCGGTGTCGTCTCGCGCCGTTGCGGCTATATAAAGTGTCACTGGGAGCGCAAACCAAGCCAGGGAGTCCGGTTCGTCATGACGACCTTCGATGAGCGCGAGAGAGCCTTCGAGAGCAAGTACCAGCACGACCAGGAGCTGTTGTTCCGCATCCGGGCGCGCCGCGACAGGCTGGCCGGCCTGTGGGCCGCGAACCTGCTCGGGCTGGCCGGAGCCGACGCGGACGCCTACGCACGCCAGGTCATTGACGACGACATCGCGGCGATCGGCCCTCACGACATCCGCGACCGCCTTCTGAGGGATCTCCGGGACCGCGGCGTCGACATCTCGGAACACCGCGTCGAGAAGGAGATGGAGAGCCTGCTGGCCACCGCACGCGCGCAGGTGCAGGCGGAGTAGGCGGCGCGACTCGGCGGCCGCCGCGTCTCCGCGCCTCGGCGGGAGGGGGCGGCGGCCGCAAAACGCCGTCAGTCGCCGAACACCCGGCCGAACACCGTGTCCACGTGCTTGGTGTGGTAGGCGAGGTTGAACATCGGCGCCAGCGCGTCGCGCGAGATGTGCCTGGTCACCTCCGCGTCGGCGACGAGGTGGTCGAGCAGGTTGCCGCCCTCGGCCCACACCTTCATGGCGTTGCGCTGCACCGCGAGGTAGGCCTCCTCGCGGCTCATGCCGGCCTGGGTCAACGCCAGCAGCACGCGCTGCGAGAACACCAGGCCGCCCAGGTCCTCCAGGTTCTTCCTCATGCGCTCGGGGTAGACCACCAGCTTGTCCATCATGCCGGCGAGACGCACAAGGGCGAAGTCGAGGGTGACGGTGGCGTCCGGACCGATACCGCGCTCCACCGAGGAGTGGGAGATGTCGCGCTCGTGCCAGAGCGCGACGTTCTCCAGCGCCGGGACGACGGCCGCCCGCACCAGCCGCGCCAGCCCCGTCAGGTTCTCCGTCAGCACCGGGTTGCGCTTGTGGGGCATCGCCGAGGAGCCCTTCTGCCCGGGGTGGAAGTACTCCTCCGCCTCGCGCACCTCGGTGCGCTGCAGGTGGCGGACCTCCACGGCGAGGTTCTCGACCGACGACGCGATCACCCCGAGCACCGCGAAGAAGAAGGCGTGGCGGTCGCGCGGGATCACCTGGGTCGACACCGGCTCCGGCCGCAGCCCCAGCTTCTCGGCGACGTGCACCTCCACATGGGGGTCGATGTTGGCGAAGGTGCCGACGGCGCCGGAGATGGCGCAGGTGGCGATCTCCTCGCGGGCCTGGACGAGCCGGGCGCGGGCCCGGGCGAAGGCGGCGTAGTGCCCGGCCAGCTTGAGGCCGAAGGTGGTCGGCTCGGCGTGGATGCCGTGGCTGCGGCCGATGGTGATGGTGTCCTTGTGCTCCACGGCGCGGCGCTTGATCACCGCCAGCAGCGCGTCCATGTCCTCCAGCAGCAGGTCGGCGGCCTGCTTCAGCTGCACCGCCAGGCAGGTGTCGAGGACGTCGGAGGAGGTCATGCCCTGGTGGACGAAGCGCGCCTCCGGACCCACGTGCTCGGCCAGGTTGGTGAGAAAGGCGATGACGTCGTGCCGGGTCTCGCGCTCGATCGCGTCGATCCGGTCGATCTCCCATTTGCCGCGCGTCCACACCGCCTCGGCCGCCTCCTTCGGGATGATCCCGAGGGCGGCCTGGGCGTCGCAGGCGTGGGCCTCGATCTCGAACCAGATGCGGAACTTGTTCTCCGGCTCCCAGATGCGGGCCATTTCGGGGCGGGTGTAGCGGGGAATCATCTCGGTCTCTCCGACAGGCAGCGGTCACGCGCGCGCGGACCTTAGCGGGGCGCCCCGGCCGTGGCTAGACCCTTGCGGGGCATCGCGCGCCGCCCGCCCGTGGTGGTGGCGCAACGGCCCGTTGACGCGCGGCGGTGATCGCGGACAGTGTGTCAGCCGGCGGGCGCACCGCCCGGCATCGCCAGGGAGCAGGGGACATGGACATCACTCAGTCTGCGCAGGCGGGGGTGGCCCTCGTGACGGTGGCCGGCCGCATCGACGGCCACACCGGGCCGGAGCTGGACGCCGCCCTGGTCGCGGCGCTGTCGCCCCCGGCGATGCCGGCGGGCGGGGCGCTGGTGCTCGACCTGGCGGCGTGCGACTACATCAGCAGCGCCGGTCTGCGCGTCCTGCTGAAGGCCGGGCGCCAGGCCAAGCAGGGCGGCACCGCGTTGGCGCTGAGCGGCCTCCACCCCCAGGTGCGGGAGGTGTTCGACGTCAGCGGTTTCACCGCGCTGTTCGCCATCCACCCCGACGCCGACCGTGCGATCGCCGCCCTGGCGGGCGCGCCGATGGCCTCCGCTCCGGCCTCCGCTCCGGCCGCCGGCCCGATCGGCCGGCAGCCGACGCTGCTGGAGGAGATCGTCCTGCTGTGCATCGACGAGACCAGCGGCGTGCTGCGGCCGCTGGCGCGCAGCGTCTACGACCAGCTCGCCGCCGGCGCGGTGCTGATGGAGCTGGCGCTGCTGGGCCGCATCGACAGCGACCTGGAGCGCATCGCGGTGGTCGACCCGACGCCCTCGGGCGAGCCGCTGCTGGACGGCGTGCTGGCGCGGCTGGCCAAGCGGCCCGCCGGCGCCCCGGCGGACTGGACCAACGGCGTGGCGGAGCACGGCGCCGAGCTGCGCGCCGCCGCGTTGGACCGCCTGGTCGACCGCGGCATCGTCCGCGCCGAGCAGGGCCGCTTCCTGTGGATCTTCAAGGACCGGCGCTATCCCGTGGTGGACGGGACCGGCCAGCGCGAGGTGCGCGCCCGGCTGCGCGACCTCCTGCTCGGCGACGAGATCCCCGACCCGCGCGACGTCGTTCTGGTCAATCTGGTCGATGTCAGCGGGCTGTTCGGCAGCGTGCTCGACCCGATGGAGCTGCGCCAGGCGCAGCCGCGCATCGTCCAGCTCAAGAAGATGGACCTCATCGGTCAGCAGGTGCACCGCGCCGTCTCCAGCATCGAGATGGCGATCAGCAGCGTCATGGGTCCGATGTAGGACCCGGTGCCGGCGTCATGGGCCGGGGCGCCGGCGGCAGCGGCCCGCCGTCCATGAGCTTTCCCTTCCCCGCCGCGCCCCGCCCCAGCTATCCTCTCGATCAATCCCCCCGGTGCGACGGCGGCCGCGCCGGGAGGTGCCATGCGGCGGGTGCGCTTTTCCGCCTCCCCCGCTTTGCGCTATAAGCCGCATAGCAGTTCATGCCCGGCCGGAGAATAACCGGAAGCGGGTTAATCGAAGGGGGAGAACGTCATGTCCGGGGACCTCGACGCGCTGGCGCTGGAATACCATCGGCGGCCCAAAGCGGGCAAGCTCGCCATCGTCGCCACCAAGCCGATGGCCAACCAGCGCGACCTCGCGCTGGCCTACTCGCCGGGCGTCGCCGCCGCCTGCATGGCGATCCACGCCGACCCCGCCCAGGCGGCGGAGCTGACCACCCGGGCCAATCTGGTGGCGGTCGTGACCAACGGCACGGCGGTGCTGGGGCTGGGCAACATCGGCCCGCTGGCGGCCAAGCCGGTGATGGAGGGCAAGGCGGTCCTCTTCAAGAAGTTCGCCGGCATCGACGTCTTCGACCTGGAGCTCAACGAGACCGACGTCGACGCCCTGGTCGACACCATCGCGCGGCTGGAGCCGACCTTCGGCGCGATCAACCTGGAGGACATCGCGGCGCCAGCCTGCTTCGAGGTGGAGCGGCGCCTGCGCGACCGGATGAAGATCCCGGTCTTCCACGACGACCAGCACGGCACCGCCATCGTGGTCGGGGCGGCGATGCTGAACGGCCTGAAGCTGGTGAACAAGGAACCGGCGGCGATCAAGGTGGTGTCGACGGGCGGCGGTGCGGCGGGCATCGCCTGCCTCGACCTGATGGTGGCGCTGGGCGTCAAGCGCGAGAACGTCTGGCTCGTCGACAAGCATGGGCTGGTCCACACCGGGCGGGCCGAGGACATGAACCCCTACAAGGACGCCTACGCCAAGGACACGGACAAACGCACCCTGGGCGATGTCATCGACGACGCGGACCTGTTCCTCGGCCTGTCCGGGGCCAAGGTCCTGACGCCCGACATGGTCAAGCGGATGGCACCACGCCCCATCGTGATGGCGCTGGCCAACCCGGAGCCGGAGATCATGCCGGATCTGGCCCGCGAGGTCCGGCCCGACGCCATCATCGCCACCGGCCGCTCCGACTTCCCCAACCAGGTCAACAACGTCCTGGTCTTCCCCTTCATCTTCCGCGGGGCGCTGGACGTCGGCGCCACCACCGTCAACGAGGAGATGAAGGTCGCCGCCACCCACGCCGTGGCCAACCTCGCCCGGGCCGAGCCGTCGGACGTGGTCGCCGCCGCCTACCGCGGCGAGGATCTGCGCTTCGGCCCCGACTACATCCTGCCCAAGCCGTTCGACCCGCGCCTCATCATCGAGGTGCCGTCGGCCGTCGCCCGGGCGGCCATGGACAGCGGCGTCGCCACCCGGCCGATCCCCGACTTCCGCGCCTACCGCGACGAGCTGGGGATGTACGTGTTCCGCTCCGGCCTGGTCATGAAGCCGGTGATGCAGGCGGCGATGAAGGACCCCAAGCGGGTCGTCTACGCCGAGGGCGAGGACGAGCGGGTGCTGCGCGCCGCCCAGCTCGCGGTGGACGACGGCATCGCCAAGCCGGTGCTCCTGGGCCGCCGCGACATCATCGAGCGCAAGGTGGTGGAACTGGGGCTGCGCCTGAAGCATGGCGTCGACGTGGAGATCATCGAGATCATCCGCGACCCGCGCTACCACCGCTATTCCGAGATCTACCGCACGATGATGGGCCGGCGCGGCGTCTCGCCGACCCACGCCGCCAACGTCGTGCGCACCCAGCCCACGGTGTTCGGCGCGCTGATGGTCCGCCGCGGCGAGGCCGACGCCCTGATCTGCGGCACCTCCGGCCGCTACGGCGAGTACTACACCCACGTCAAGGACGTCATCGGCCTGCGCAAGGGGGTCAACACCGCCGCGGCGATGAACCTGCTGATCCTGCAGAACGGCACCTACTTCATCTGCGACACCTACGTGAACCCCGAGCCGACGGCGGGGCAGGTGGCCGAGATCGCCCGCCTGGCGGCGGAGGAGGTGCGGCGCTTCGGCATCGAGCCCAAGGTGGCGCTGCTGTCGCACTCCAACTTCGGCAGCGCCGACACGCCGTCGGCGCGCAAGATGCGCCAGGCCTACCAGCTCATCTCCGCGGAGATGAACGACCTCGAAGTGGATGGCGAGATGCACGCCGACGCCGCGCTGTCCGAAGCGATCCGCGCCAAGGTGCTGCCGGATTCGCGGCTGAAGGGGTCCGCCAACCTGCTGGTGATGCCGACCCTGGACGCCGCCAACATCGCCTTCAACATGCTGAAGGTTCTGGGCGAGGCGCAGAACGTCGGGCCGATCCTGCTGGGCGCGGCGCGCCCGGTGCACATCGTCACCCCGTCGATCACGGTGCGCGGGTTGCTCAACATGACCGGCGTCGCGGTGGTCGACGCCCAGCTCGCCGCCCCCGTGGCGGCCCCGCCCGCGCCGCCCGCCGTGTAGCCGCGCCGCGCACCCGGCATCCCGCCGGGCGCGGGTTCCGGACCGGGACCCCGCACCCTAGAGCTCGTTGCCCGGGCTTCCGGTGCGGCCCACCCCGTCCTCGTGCACGTCGGGGTCGAAGTCGTGACCGTACGGCTTGCCCGAGGAGTCGGTGGCCTGGATGTGGCGCCCCTCGCGCTGCGCTTGCAGCCGCCGCTCGACGCCGGTGCGGGCCTGATCGCTTTGCGACAGGTCGGCGTTGGTGCGGGCGCGGGTTTCGTCGATGCCGCTGTCGCCGGTCAGCGGGCCGTCCGGGGACATCGGCGTCTTGATGCTCTCGTGCGCCATGGCATGGCTCCTCTCGGTTGGCGGGCCTGAGGGGCCAGGCCCACGCATCCCTCAACACGCGGTGCGGCCGGAGAGTCGCGCCGGCCGGGCGTCGACCGGCGGACGGCACCGCCCCCGCCTCCTGCGCCCGCGCCGTCGGACAGGGCGCGGGCGCCGGCGGAGCGCGCGTTTTGCGCGTCCGGTGCGGGTCGAAAGCCGTGACGCCGCCGCGGAATGTGGTATCTATCGGCTCGACGCGGGCTGGCCGGGCGGCCGTCCCGCCGACCGGCACCAGCCTCGGAGAGTCGTTCCTTGTCCGCCGATACCCAGACCGACGACGCGCTCGTGCTGGCCCTGCCCAAGGGCCGCATCCTCAAGGAGCTGCGGCCGCTGCTGTCGCACGCCGGCATCGAGCCGGAGCCGGAGTTCGACAACGGGAACAGCCGCCTCCTGCGCTTCGCCACGAACGTGCCGAACCTCAGCGTGATCCGCGTGCGCTCCTTCGACGTGGCGACCTTCGTCGCGTTCGGCGCGGCCCATCTCGGGGTTGCCGGCAACGACGTGCTGATGGAGTTCGACTATCCCGAGATCTACGCGCCGCTCGATCTCGGCATCGGCGCCTGCCGGCTGTCGGTGGCCGAACCGGCGGCGATGGTCGAGGGCGACGACCCGTCGCGCTGGAGCCATGTCCGGGTCGCCACCAAATACCCGGAGGTGACGCGGCGCCACTTCGCCGACCGCGGCGTGCAGGCGGAGTGCGTGAAGCTCAACGGGGCGATGGAGCTGGCGCCGACGCTGGGCCTGTGCCGGCGCATCGTCGACCTGGTCTCCACCGGCTCGACCCTCAAGGCCAACGGGCTGGTGGAGGTGGAGCACATCGCCGACGTCACCTCGCGCCTCATCGTCAACCGGGCGGCGTTCAAGACGCGGCCCGACGAGATTTCCGACTGGATCGAACGCTTCCGGGGGGCCGTCCATGCCGCTCAGGCTTGACCGAACGCACGCCGGCTTCGAGGCCGCCTTCACCGACCTGCTGCACGCCAAGCGCGAGGCCAGCGAGGACGTCCAGATGGTGGTCCAGGCCATCGTCGAGGATGTCCGCGCCCGCGGCGACGCCGCCCTGCTGGAGTACACCCGGCGCTTCGACCGGCTGAGCCTGACCGCGGGAACCCTGCGCATCCCGGTGGAGGAGGTGGACCTCGCCGTCGCCGCCTGCGACCCGGATCTGCTGCGCGCGCTCGACACCGCGGCGGAGCGGATCGAGGCGTTCCACCGCCTGCAGGTGCCGGCCGTCACCGACTACCATGACCCGCAGGGCGTGCGTCTGGGCGCCCGCTGGACGCCGGTCGGCTCGGTCGGCCTCTACGTCCCCGGCGGCACCGCCGCCTACCCGTCGTCGGTGCTGATGAACGCCCTGCCGGCCGGGGTGGCCGGTGTCGAGCGGGTGGTCATGGTGGTGCCGACGCCGGACGGCAGGATCAACCCCCTGGTCCTGGCGGCGGCGCGGCGCTGCGGCATCGGCGAGATCTACCGCGTCGGCGGCGCCCAGGCCGTCGCGGCGCTGGCCCACGGCACCGCGACCATCGCCCCGGTCGACAAGATCGTCGGCCCCGGCAACGCCTTCGTGGCCGCCGCCAAGCGGCAGGTCTACGGGGTGGTGGGCATCGACAGCATCGCCGGCCCGTCGGAGATCCTGGTGGTCGCCGACGCCGCCAACGATCCGTCCTGGATCGCCATGGACCTGCTGAGCCAGGCCGAGCACGACCGGGTCGCCCAGTCCATCCTGATCACCGACGACGCAGCCTTCGCCGCCGCCGTCGAAGCCGCCGTGGAGGACCATCTGCGCCGGCTGCCGCGGGCCGAGATCGCCGCGGAGAGCTGGCGCGAGCACGGTGCGGTGATCCTGGTCGAGGACCTGCTGCGCGACGCTCCGTCCCTGGTGGACCGGCTGGCGCCGGAGCACCTGGAGCTGGCGGTGGCCGACCCCGACGCGCTGATGGCCCGGGTGCGCAACGCCGGCGCCATCTTCCTCGGCCGCTACACGCCCGAGGCGGTCGGCGACTACGTCGCCG
Source organism: Azospirillum sp. NS33 (assembly GCF_059703765.1). NCBI lineage: Bacteria > Pseudomonadati > Pseudomonadota > Alphaproteobacteria > Rhodospirillales > Azospirillaceae > Azospirillum > Azospirillum sp. NS33. The sequence continues at coordinate 87,090 of NZ_BAAKJB010000004.1, forward strand.
GGCCCAACCACGTCCTGCCGACCGCGCGCAGCGCCCGCTTCTCCTCGGGTCTCAACGTGCTGGACTTCATGAAGCGGACCACCTTCGTCGCCTGCGACCGGCGCTCCCTGCGGGCCATCGGCCCGGCGGCGGTGACCCTGGCCCGGGCCGAGGGGCTGGACGCCCACGCCGAATCGGTGGCGCTGCGATTGTCCGGCGCCGACGGGGAGGGGTGATGGGCGACCGGACGAAGCACCGCATCGTCCACGTCACACTGGACGAGAAGACCGTCGTCCGCCGCAAGCCGGAGGTGGAGCACGAACGCGCCGTGGCCATCTTCGACCTGCTGGAAGAGAACGAGTTCTGCCCCTGCGACCACCGCGAGGACGGCCCGTTCCACCTGCACCTGTCGATCGAGGACAACCGGCTGATCCTCGACATCCGGCGCGCGGACGACGCGGCGCTCGGCAAGGTGATGGTGCCGTTGTCGGCGTTCCGTTCGATCGTGCGCGACTACTTCATGATCTGCGAGAGCTACTACGCCGCCATCAAGAAGGCGACGCCGTCGCAGATCGAGGCCATCGACATGGGCCGGCGCGGCCTCCACAACGAGGGGTCCGAGCTGCTGCGCGAGCGCGTGAGCGGCAAGGTCGACATGGATCTGCAGACGGCGCGTCGGCTGTTCACGCTGATTTGCGTCCTGCACATCCGCGGCTGACCCGGCCGGACCGGACCGCGTCATGGCGCCGCCCCCCATCCTCCCGGTCACCAGTGTCCTCTTCGCCTGCACCTTCAACATGATCCGCTCGCCCATGGCGGCCGGCATGCTGCGCCACTACCACGGCCACCGCATCTACGTGGACTCCGTGGGCGTGCGGGAGAGCGACGGCGTCGACCCCTTCGCCGTGGCGGTGATGGACGAGTTGGGCATCGACATCTCCGGCCATGTCTGCAAGACCTTCGACGAGCTGGAGGACAGCTCCTTCGACCTCATCGTCTCGCTGTCGCCGGAGGCCCAGCACCGGGCCGTGGAAATGACCCGCACCATGGCCTGCGACGTCGCGTACTGGATGACCTTCGACCCCACCCTGGTCGACGGCAGCCGCGACGCCATGCTGGCCGGCTACCGCCAGGTGCGCGACAGCATCCTCAAGCGCGTGCTGGAGCGCTTCCCGCCCGACCGCGGGCCGCGGGTGTAGAAGGGCCGCGGCCCCGTCAGGCGGGGTGGAACGCGTAGGCGTTCATGGCCAGACTGCCATGCTCGAACCCGGCGTGCAGCCGCTCCGCCCGGGCGCCGGGGCCGGCGGCGCCCAGCGCCACGGGCAGGGGCAGGAAATGCTCGTCCGTCGGGTGGGCCACAGCGGCGTTGGGGGCGGCCGCCCAGGCCGCCAGCGCCTCGCCGCCGCCGGCGACGGCCTGGTCCAGCCAGGTGGCGAACCCGGCGGCCCAGTCCGGCGGGGCGTCGCTGACGCCGCGGCTGAGGGCGCGCAGGTTGTGGACGGCGCCGCCGCTGCCCAGCACCAGAACGCCCTCGCGTGCCAGCGGTGCCAGCGCCCGGCCGAGCGCGACGTGGGCGGCCGCGTCCTGGCCGGGCAGGACCGAGAGCTGGGCCACGGGGATGTCGGCCTCGGGGTAGATCAGCGACAGCGGCACCCAGGCGCCGTGGTCGAGGCCCTGGGCGGGATCGGCACCGCCGTCCAGCCCCGCCGCACCGAGCAGCGCGAGCGTCCGGTCGGCCAGGGCCGGCGCGCCGGGGGCGGGGTAGGACAGGCGGTAGAGGGCGTCGGGGAAGCCGTAGAAATCGTGGATGGTGGCCGGCCGCTCGGCCCGGCTGACCATCGGCCGTGGCGTGGTCCAATGGGCCGACACGGCCAGGATGGCCGAGGGGCGGCCGAGCCGCCCCCCCAGACCGGCGAGGAAGGCGCGCCCCGCCGAGTCCTCCTCCAGCATCAGCATGGGCGAGCCGTGGGAGACGAAGACGGTGGGGATGGGGGTGGGCATCGCGCAAGCGTCCTTCGGTTCGGATCGGGACGCCATTGTGCCCAACGGAAAACCCCGGCGCCAAGGCCGGGGTTCTCGACAGACCGTTGCTGTGGGCGGAACGGTCAGTGCAGGTGCTTGGGCAACTCGGCGATGGCCTGGTCGACCAGCGCGTCCGACTGGGCCGGGCTGATGCCCTCGGTGAGGACGCGGCGGGCGGCGGCCATGGCGATGTCCACCGTCAGGTTGCGGACCTCGGCCAGCGCCTGGGCCTCGGCCTGGGCGATGCGCTCCATCGCCTGGGCCTCGCGCCGCCGCAGAGCGGCCTCGAGGTCGGCGTGGGCGGTGGTGCGGAAGCGGTCGGCCTCCTCACGGGCGTGGGCGACGATGGCCTCCGCCTCCTTCACCGCGTCGCGCTGGCGGCGCTGGTAGGTGGCCAGCGTCGCCTGGGCGTCCTCGCGCAGGCGCTGGGCCTCGTCCAGTTCGGCGCGGATCTTCTCCGCGCGGGTGTCGAGCAGCGACGTGATCGCGGCGCCGGCCTTCTTCCAGACCAGGGCGATGAAGATCACGAAGGCGACGGCAACCCAGAATTCGGGGGTCATGAACATTACCGGCGCTCCTCAAGCACGGCGGCGACGGCGGCCTCGGCCTTCTTGGCGTCGATCTCGACGCCCGCCAGACGGCCGGCGACGTCGCGCGCGACGTCCGAGGCGACCTCCCGGATGTTGGCCAGGGCCTCGTCCTTGGCGGACGCGATGCGCGCCTCGGCGGCCTTCAGGCGCTCGGCGATGTCGGCGGAGAGCTGGCCCTGGCGGGCCTGGTTCCCGGCCTCGATCTCGGCGGCGGCGGCGGCGATCACCGACTGCGCCTCGACCCGTGCGTCGGCCATGGCCTTCTCCACCGCGGCCAGCACGGTTTCGGCTTCCTCCTTGACGGAGGCGGCCTTGTTCAGGTCGCGGGAGATCCGGTCCTGACGCTCCTCCAGAACCTCCGCCACGCGGGGCAGGGCCTTCTTGGCCATGAGGTAGTAGAGGACGATGAAGGTCACCGCGAGCCAGAAGATCTGGGTCGGGAAGGTTTCGGGGTTGAGCTGCGGCAGACCGCCGGAATGCTCCGCCCCGTGTTCGGCGCCCGGCGCGTGTTCCGCCGTCGCCGCGAGGACGGTGCCGGCGAACAGGGTGAGCGAAGCGAGCGCGCTGCCCGCAACGCCCGCCCAGCGGGCCAGCCGTGCCTCGGCCAACAGGTTCGGCATGATCGGTCCCCCAAGGCAAAGGAGCGGCGCCGGAAGCTCAGACGGTGAGCCCGGCGCCGCGTCTCTCGAGCGAGTGAAGCGTCCGCTCGGACCTTAGGCGAACAGGATCAGGAAGGCGATCAGCAGCGCGAACAGCGCCACGGCTTCGGTCAGCGCGAAGCCCAGGATGCCGATCGGGAAGACCTTGGGCTGAACGGCCGGGTTGCGGGCGATCGAGCCGATCAGGGTCGAGAAGATGTTGCCGATGCCCATGCCGACGCCGGCGAGGGCGATGACGGCCAGACCGGCGCCGACGTACTTTGCGGCTTCAGCTTCCATGGTACTGATTCCTCTATTTGGGTGAACTGGAGAACGAAGGGTTGAAGACGGGTCCGGCGGGCGCCGGGCTGCGGTCAGTGCAGCTCCAGCGCGTCGCGGATGTAGAGGCAGGTCAGGATCGCGAAGACATAGGCCTGCAGGAAGGCGACCAGGAACTCGAAGCCGGTCAACGCAATGTTGATCAGCACCGGGATCAGGCCGACGAACAGGCCGACCGCGCCCAGGCCGCTGATCATGAGAACCGTGAAGCCCGCGAACACCTTCAGCATGGTGTGGCCGGCCATCATGTTGGCGAACAACCGGATGGACAGGCTGACCGGGCGCATCAGGTAGGAGATCACCTCGATCGGGATCAGGATCGGGGCGAGCGCCACCGGCGCACCGTGCGGCATGAAGAAGGTGAAGAAGTGCAGCCCGTGCTTGATCAGCGCCAGCACCGTCACGAACACGAACACCGTCAGCGCCAGGGCGAAGGTGACGATGATGTGGCTGGTGAAGGTGAAGGTGTAGGGGATCATCCCGAGCATGTTGCCGAACAGCACGAACATGAAGATCGTGAAGACGAACGGGAAGTACGGCCGGGCGTCGTGGCCGGCGTTGTCACGCACCATGTTGGCGACGAACTCGTAGAACATCTCGGCGAGCGACTGCAGGCGGCCGGGAACCAGCGCGCGCCCCTTCATGCCGTAGACGAGAAGAGCGTAGATCAGCGCCACCGCGGCCGCCATGAACAGCGCCGAGTTCGAGAACGACACGTCGTAACCGGCGATCTCGATTTGCACGATGGAGTTGATTTGGAATTGGTGCAGCGGATCCAAGGTCGTCCTCGCTCAATGTTCGTCGCCGCCGGAGGGGCGCTCGTGATCTTCCTTGTCGGCCCGGCCGTAGCCGGGGGCGAAGCCGAGCCCGGAAATGGCCCGGTAGACGTTCAGCACACCCGCTGCGGAGCCCAGGAAGAACATCCCCACCAGACCCCACGGCGCGGTGTCGAGCCAGCGGTCGAGCAGAAGCCCGCCTCCGACACCGACGATCATCGCGGCCACCAACTCCACCCCGATGCGCCAGGCCACCCCCAGTGGCCCGTGCGGGATGCCGGCCAGAGTGCCGGGGGCGGACTTCCGGTCCTGCCCTTCCCGCGCCTTGCGCAACCGGGCGTCGAGCTCATCGAGAGAGGTGGGGGGCCGGTCGTCGCTCATGCCGCTTCGTCGTCCCACCACCGGCTCACCGCCACGCGAAAGCGGCGAGACCATACGAACGGGGCACTACACTGTCAAGAAGCAAAACCTTGGCTGCAAGTGCTTGATTACACAAGAGTTACCGGAGGATTCCGCAGGGTGGGACGTTAACCTTTCACGCGCCGGGCGATGCCCTCGGCCATGGCGTCCGCCGTGGTGCCGCCGGGGAACACGTCGAGGAACCGTCCGTCGGGGCCCATCAGGTAGACGAAGCTGGAGTGATCCATGAGGTAGTCGGCGCCGGCCTCCTCGGCGCCGGGCGCCTTGGCGTAGTACACGCGGTAGGCACGGGCGACGGCGCGCACCTGCTCCGGCGTCCCGGTCAGCCCGACCAGGCGCGGGTGGAACAGCCCGACATAGTCGGCGAGGTGCGCGGGGGTGTCGCGCTCCGGGTCGATGGTGATCAGCACCGGCTGCACCTCCGCGGCCAGCGGCCCCAGCGTGTCGAGCGCCGCGGCCATGGTCGCCAGCTCGGTCGGGCAGACGTCGGGGCAATAGGTGTAGCCGAAATAGATCAGCAGGTGCGTGCCGCGGAAGTCGGCCTCCGTCACCGGCGTGCCGGTGTGGTCGGTGAGCTGGAACGGGCCGCCGATGTCGGCGGTGCCGGTGGTGGCGATCCGCTCGGCGTGCTGCACCTGCCACCAGGCGATGCCGGCGGCGATGGCCAGCCCGACCAGGGAGGCGAGGGCGATGCGGAGGAGGCGCGCGTTCATAGCGGTCCGATGCGTCGGAAGGGGAAACCGGTGGCGCGACCTTAGCCCACGGGCGTGGCGAGGGAAAGGTGCTGCGCGCCGCGCCGCATCGGCGGGTGGCGGCCCGCCCCCCGGAGGCCGGGGGACGGGCCGTCGCCGTCACAGGACGGTCAGCATGCTGGCCACCAGCGGGTGGCGCACGATGTCGGTGTCCTGGAGCCGGACCACGGCGATGCCCTCCACCGCCTCGAGCCGGCGGGCGATGTCGGAGAGGCCGGAGAGGTTGTCGAGAAGGTCGGTCTGGTCGGGGTCGCCGGTCAGCACCATGGTGGAGTGCCAGCCCAGCCGCGTCAGCAGCATCTTGATCTGCGCGTAGGTGCAGTTCTGCGCCTCGTCGATCACCACGAAGGCGTTGTTGAGGGTGCGTCCGCGCATGTAGCCGACGGGGGCGATCTCGATGGTTCCGTCGCTCATGTACTGGCGCAGGCGCTTGCCGCCGAGTCGGTCCGACAGGGCGTCGTAGAGGGGGCGCAGGAACGGCGCCATCTTCTCGTTGAGGTCGCCCGGCAGGTAGCCCAGGCTCTCCCCGGCCTCCACGGCGGGGCGCGACAGGACGATGCGGTCGACCTTGCTCTCCTCCAGCGCCTCGACGGCCGAGGCGATGGCGAGGTAGGTCTTGCCGGTGCCCGCGGGGCCCAACGCCATCACCAGATGATGGGCGCGGATCGCGTCCAGCAGGGCCTTCTGGTTGAGGCTCTGCGGCTTCACCGTGCGCAGGTAGCTCTGGTCGCGGTGCTCGTCCGCGACCAGCGGGTCCCAGCCGTTGCCAGGAAACAGGGGCCGGACGGTGGAATCGGAAACCGTGGTCGCGATGCTGCCCTTCATCTGGCGTTTGGCCATGTCGCTCTCCTCACGTCACGGGGGGTGGCGGAGCCACGGGCACAAAAAAACCTCCCACGGAGGGGAGGTTTGCGGTCGTCTGCGGTGATGAACGACGGTGTGCCCGGTGCCGGCTTGCCGGTGCGAGGCCGGCCGCTGCGCAATCCGCCGGAGGGCGGACGGGCTGGGGTGCGGTGAGCGAAGGATCGTGCAAGCCCGACTCCTCGATTTCCGGGGCGAGAACCCGGACCATGCCTCGCCCGACCATGGTACGCGGGGGGGCCATGGCTGTCTGTGGAAATTGCGGCGGGCGCAAAAGTTTCATACAACATGTTGTGGATATGCCGCGGCCGGGCCCCCCATGACGAGGGTCATAGGCGGGTGGGCGGTGACGGCGGCGGGGGCGCCCCCGCGGCGCGTGCGCCGGCCCGCGGGCGCCACCCCCGGGCCGCCGTGTGACCCGCCGCCGCACGCGTGGCGGGCAGGATGTAGTGCCGGCGAAACCCTTTGCCCCCGATATGGAGTTCCGTTACTGTCCCATTAAGGAAAGGCCTCGTCGTGTTCGCAAGGAGCGCGGTCGACGGCGCGGGCCGAGAACGGCCACCCCGACACGATCACGCCCGACGCGGTCCTCCCGGACAAGGTCACACCGGAAACGGGCGCGGCGCTTGAACCGGTGGCCTCCGGGGCGCTAGAAGGCCGCAACGATGCGCGCGTCGGGTGGCGGCGGGGCCGGGTTCCGATGGATGCGACAAGACAAGTTAGGAAGGTGGCGGTGAGCAGCGCCGGTCAGGTCGCGGAACGGGACGCACCGTTCCAATTGCGGGGCAACTCCTTCACCATGATGGTGCTCAAGGTGACCGATCCCGCGTCGCCGCACTTCTTCTCCCTGCTGGGCGGCAAGGTCCGGCAGGCGCCCAACTTCTTCCGCCACGCGCCGGTGGTCCTCGATTTCGAGGACCTGGCCGAGTCCATCGCCTTCGACCTCGCGACCTTTGTCGCCAAGGTGCGCGAGCAGCACCTGCTGCCGATCGGGTATGTGGGCGGCCCGCGGCCCGTGCAGGAGGCCGCGATGGCGCTGGGCCTGGTGCCCATGCCGACGGGCCGGGCGGCACGGCTGGAGGCGGCGCGCCCGCAGGTCGTGGCCGCCGGGCACGCGGCTCCGGCCCAGCCCGTGGTGGTCGAGGTGCACCGCCCGGCGCTGGTGGTCTGCGATCCCGTCCGGTCGGGCCAGCAGATCTACGCCGAGAAGGCCGACCTCGTCATCACCGCCCCGGTGTCCCACGGCGCCGAGGTGCTGGCCGACGGCAACATCCACGTCTATGGCGCGCTGCGCGGCCGGGCGCTGGCCGGGATCTCCGGCGACGACGCGGCGCGCATCTTCTGCCAGAGCCTGGAGGCGGAGGTGGTGTCGATCGCCGGGCTGTACCGCGTCGCGGAGGACATCGACGCCGCCTTCCTCAAGAAGTCGGTGCAGATCCGCCTCAGCGACGGCTTCCTGCATGTGGACCCGCTGTGACGGACCGGCGTGGACGGACCCTGTGGAACGGCAATCGTCGTCATGCCAACACGTGAACGCTAGGAGAGGCTCGTTGGGCAAGATCATCGTCATGACATCGGGCAAGGGCGGCGTGGGCAAGACCACGTCGAGCGCCGCCTTCGCCACCGGGCTGGCCTTGCGCGGGTTCAAGACGGTCGTCATCGACTTCGACGTCGGCCTGCGCAACCTCGATCTCGTGATGGGCTGCGAGCGCCGGGTGGTGTTCGACTTCATCAACGTGATCAACGGCGAGGCCAAGCTCCACCAGGCGCTCATCAAGGACAAGCGGGTCGACAACCTGTCGATCCTGCCGACCTCCCAGACCCGCGACAAGGACGCGCTGACCCGCGACGGCGTCGAGCGCATCCTGGGCGAGCTGGAGAAGGAGTTCGACTACATCGTCTGCGACAGCCCGGCGGGCATCGAGCGGGGGGCGCTGATGGCGCTGTACTTCGCCGACCACGCGGTGATCGTCACCAACCCGGAAGTGTCGTCGGTGCGCGACAGCGACCGCATCCTGGGCGTCCTCAACGCCAAGTCGCGGCGTGCCGAGATGGGCATCGAGCCGGTGACCCAGCAGCTCCTGCTGACCCGCTACGACCCGGACCGGGTGGAGAAGGGGGAGATGCTGAAGGTCGACGACGTGCTGGAGATCCTCGCCATCCCGCTGCTGGGCGTGGTGCCGGAAAGCCAGGCTGTGCTGCGCGCCTCCAACATCGGCATGCCCGTCATCCTCGACGACAAGTCGAACGCCGGCCAGGCCTACCTCGACGCCGTGTCGCGGTTCCTGGGCGAGGACATCGAACACCGATTCGTCAAGCCGGAGAAGAAGGGCCTGTTCGGCCGTCTCCTGCGGAGGAGCGCATGAGCATTTTCAGCTTCTTCCGCTCCACGCCCAAGACGTCGGCGACCCAGGCCAAGGAGCGGTTGCAGATCGTCATGGCGCATGAGCGGATCGGCCGGACCGGGCCGGACTACCTGCCGATGCTGCAACAGGAACTGCTGTCGGTGATCGCCAAGTACGTCGACATCGACGAGAACAAGGTCGAGGTCAAGCTGGACCGCGGCGGCGATTGCTCGACCCTCGAGGTCAACATCGAACTGCCCGGCCGCGATGCGGTGCGCAGCCCGGCCGGCGGCCGCGCGGTGCCGGGTGCCGACAGGGGCACCGACAAGGCCGCCGACGCCAAACCCGGCGAGTCCAAGGGGCACAGCCCGCCCTCGGCCGGCGCGGTTCTGACCAACGGCGGGGTCAGCAAGCGGCATTGACCGGCGGCCGGCGCCGATCCGCCCTGCCGCCACCGTTCCCGCCCGCGCGTCCTCGCGCGTCACGCCCGCGCGTCCTCGCGCGTCACGTCGGCGCGTCCTCGCGCGTCACGTCGGCGCCACCGGCTGCGGGAACCGGATCGTGAAGGTCGTTCCGGCGCCGGGTTCGCCGTGCACCGAGAGGGTGCCGCCCAGGCGCTCGGCCACCACCACCGACGCGATGTGCAGGCCCAGCCCCAGCCCCGTGCACAGGCCGGGCCGCGGCCCGGCGGTGGTGACGAACGGCTCGAAGACCCGGGGCTGCAGATCGGCCGGGATGCCGCACCCGTCGTCGGCCACCTGCACCTCCACCGCTTCGCCGTCGCCCCGCGCACGGATCGCCAACCGGCCGCCCCGGCCGGCCGGCCAGGCATGGGCGACCGCGTTCATCACCAGGGTTTCCACGACCTCGCCGAGGGCGGCCGGGTCGGCCTCGGCCACCAGGTCGGGCGGGCTGTCGACGGTGACCCGCAGCCCGGCCTCCTTGAGGGGCGAGGCCAGGGCGAGCAGCGCGCCGTGCAGGCAGGCGGTGAGGCGGACCGGGCGGATGGCGGGCACGGCGCGCTCGTCGGCGGTGTCCTTCAGGGCGCGCAGCACGCCGCCGCTGCGGGCGAGGTTGGACACCACGGCGCGGGCCGCCTCGTCGGCCGTTGCCAGATGGCCGTCCAGATCGCTGCGGCGCAGGCGCCCGCCGTGCAGCAGCGTTGCCGTGTCCCGAGCGCTGTCGCCGAGGCCGGTGCCGGCGGCGGTGGCGGCGGCGAGCGCCGGCTCGACCTGCCGGACCAGGCCGGCGACCCGGGTGGCCAAAGTGGCCAGCCCGTCGCGCCGCGCCAGCTGGTCGAGGGCGGCGCGCCGTTCCGCCGCCGTGCGCTCGAAGCGCTCGGCGGCGCGCAGCAGTCCGGCCGCGGCGCCGCAGCCGCCGGCGCGCCGCCGCAGCTCCTCGGCGGTTCCGCCGTCCAGCGCGGCCGCCGCGCCGAGGATCGGCCCGACCACGCGCCGCCACGCCAGCCACCCGGCCACCGCCAGCAGCGCGAGCACGCCGGCGAACGCCGCCGCGGCGCGCTGCCAGGCGCGTCGGGCCTCCGCGTGGAGCCCGTCGAGGTGGCTGGCCGCGGTGGCCCCGGCGGCGGCGCTCAGGCGATCGGCGGCGACGTCCAGCGACGATTCCGCGGCCCTCCACAGCTCGCCGGCCCGCCGCTCCAGCTCGGCCGCGGCCATCCGGCTCCGGTCGGCGGCGGCCAGCGTGGCGCCCTCCGCCTCCGTCCGGCGCGCCTCGGCCTGGCCGGCGAGGGCCGCCGCCTGGTCGAGGGTCGCGAAGGCGGAGGCCATGCGCTCGCGCACCTGGGCGTCAAAGTGCAGGGAGGGGTGGAAGGCCAGGGCCTGGGCCGCCAGCAGCGCCTCGCGCCGTGACGCCGCCGCGCGTGCGGTCAGGGCCACCGCGCCGTAGCGCTTGAAGCGTTCCACGTTGAGCACCGCCCGCTGGCGCTCCTGCAGCGCCGGCACCGCCTCCTCGCAGCCCACCAGGGCGTGGCGCTCCAGCGCCGTCAGGTCGGCCATCACGAGCGCGATGAGCAGCGTGACCCCGGCCAGAACGGCCGCGAAGGCGGACGCCAGGCGCCGCCCCGCCGCCGCCGCGGGGCGGCCCGGGGGTGGGGTGTTCGGCGGCGCCGGCGCCAGGGGAAGCGTTTCGCTGACGGACAAGGCGGTCGGGAATCCTCAGAAGATGTCGAAGGGAAAGTAGCGCCGGCAGATCTCCTGGTAGGAGCCGTCGGCGCGGATCGCCCGGATGGCGTCGTCCAGCGCCGCCAGCAGCCGGTCGCGGCCCTTCGGCACGATCATGTGCACCGACCCGCCCAGCCCGTCGGCGGTGAGTGGCGTGCCGACGGTGCCGAAGTGCTTGCCCGCCTCGGACAGCAGGAACTCCATGGCCGCGAGGGTCGGCACCAGCGCGAACTCGGCCTCGCCGCGGCGCAGCGCCGCCCACAGCGGCTCGAGCCCGGGCACCACCACCACCTGGGCCGGTGCGATCGCGGGTCCGGAATCCGCCAGATAGGCCTGCTGGCGGGTGGTCTCGACGACGGCGATGCGCCGGCCGGCCACCGCGTCGGCCAGCGACGCCGCCGGCTGCCGGCCGATGGCGCCGACACCGCCGGCTCCGCCGCCGGGGCCGACGAGGCTGGTGCTGGAACGCCAGTACGGGGCGGAGAAGGCGACGCGGGCGGCACGATCGGGCGTCAGCAGCAGGTTTCCCACGCCGATGTCGAAGTCACCGGCGGCCACCGCGTCGAGCATGGCCGGCAACGGGATATCGACGATGCTGCAGGACGCGTCGAGCACCCGGCACAGTTCGGCTGCGATCTCGACGTTGAAGCCGCTGAGCCGGCCGTCGGCGGCACGGTAGGAGAAGGGCGGGTTGGCCTCGACCACCGCCACCCGGTAGGCCGAGGCCTGGGCCGTCCCGGCCGCCAGCAGCGCCGCCACCAGCCAGGCCGTCACGGCCAGCGCCGCCGCGGGGCGCCGCGCCGCCCGGGAGCGGCGGCCAAGGGCAGGCGCGTGGTCCGATCGCATCGTGACGTCCATCCGGGTGACGTCCATCCGGCACGGAGGACAAGGCGTGGCGTCCGGGAGACCCGTTGGCTCCAGCGAACCGAAGCAATCCGCCGGCGTCAATGCGCGCACTCACCTTTTCCTTGGATGATTGCCGGAAAAGGCCGATCAAAGGTTGCGGGCGGCGGGGGCGGATTTCCACTCGACCCGGCCGGCGCGGCGGTCACAATGGGGCGGGGCCCGGCGTGGCGCGGGCGGTGCGGGAGTAGCGACGGTGGGACGGTCTTTTTCGGTGTCACATCATGTTGTGTATCACGACCCGGCGTTTTTCGCGGCCTTCCCCTCGGTGGCGGTGCGGGCCGACGGGGCGGTGCTGGTCGCGTTCCGTCGCGCCCGCGACCACCGCTGGCTTCGCGGAGCCGCGTACCAGGCCAGCGACGCCGGTTTCGACGCCGTCGACCATCTCGATTCGCGCTCGCAGATCGCGTTGCTGACGGTGGACGGCCCCTGGGCCGGCCCAGGGGCCGGAGCGGGCGGGGCCGAGCCGGCGACCGTGCCGCCCGACCCCCAGGCCGCGGACCAGGACGCCAACCTCCTGGCGTTGCGCGACGGGCGGCTGGTGCTGACCGGGTTCTCCTGGTATCCGCTGCCGGCCCGGGAGGGCGAGGCCCTGCGCGCCCAGGGGGTCGGTGTGGTGGGCAGCCCCCAGGGCACCGGCGACCTCTACCTGTTCTGGGGGGCCTACGCCCGCTGGAGCGACGATGGCGGGCGGACGTGGTCGCGCCACCGTTTCCTGCCGCCGGTCCCCGGGCAACCGGACATGGTGCCGGGCATCCGCCCGATGCACGGCGGTGCGGTGCGCGGCCGGGCGGTGGAGGCGGCGGACGGCACGCTGCTGATGACCACCTACGCCCACCATCCCGCGACCGGCCAGTACGCCAGCCACCTCTTCGCCTCCGCCGACCGCGGCGAGACGTGGACCCACCGCTCGGTCGTCGCCGTCGATCTGGAGGGGCGCAGCGCCGGCTTCTGCGAATCCGCCCTGCACCTCGCGCACGACGGCGTCCTCACCGCCTTCCACCGCACCACCGGGCTGGCGGATCAACTGGCGACGTCGGTGTCGCGCGACCAGGGGCGGAGCTGGGAGCCCTGGCGACGCCACGCGGTGACCGGTCATCCCTACGACGCCTGTCCGTTGCCGGACGGGCGGGTGCTGCTGGTGTACGGCTACCGGCACAGCCCCCGCGGCGTGCGCGCCCGGATCTGGGACCCGGCGGGCGGCGACGCGGGGGCGGCCCCGGAGATCGTGCTGCGCGACGACGCCCCGTCGGCCGACGTCGGCTATCCCTGGGCGGCGCCGTTGGCCGACGGGCGGGTGGTGGTGGTCTACTACATGTGCGACTCCGCCGGGGTGCGCCACATCGCCGCCAGCACCCTGGCGCCCGCCTGACCGGGCCGGCTATCCTGGGCTGGGCCGGCTATCCGGGGCTGGGCGGCGGTGTCGGCCGCGGGTCGAGCAGGCGGCGGGTGACATAGGCGTCGTAGAGCCCGGGCGGCACGGCCCGCACCGGCCGCGGCGACTGGTGGGCCGAGCGCCACAGCGCGTATTGGGCGATGACCGCCAGGCGCGCCCCGGAGCGGGGCAGCAGGCCCTTGTGGATGCCGCGGGTGTCGGCCAGGAAGCAGGTTCCGGCCCGGCCGGTGAGGGTGACGATGCGGTCCTTGCCGAAGGTCGCCGCGACCTCGGCGTCGGTCATCGCGCGGGGGTGGTAGAGCGGCCGTTCCCCGGCGCTGTCGGCGACGTAGACATGCGGGCCGCCGGCGGCGTCCACGTCGGTCAGGTAGATGAACAGCTTGAGGAAGCGGACGCCGTCGAAGTCGCGGTGGAAGCGCTGCGACCCCTTGGCCGCCTCGCGCTCGGGGTAGGCCCACCAGGCGTTGAGGAAGCCCAGAGTCGGCTTGCGGCCGAACACCGCCTCGACGGTGCCGAGGACCAGGGGATGGGTCAGGGCGTCGAGGAGATGGGGGGCGTTGGCGATCTGCTCCTCGGTGTACCAGCCCATGTTGGTTTCCGGGCTGGGGATCGCGCCGGGGCGGAACCGGCCGAGGTGGGGGCGCCAGGGGTCGTGGCACGCCTCGCCGTCGAAATAGGCGCGCATGGCGGCGACCGCCGCGTCCGACAGCAGCGGCAGCGGCTCGGTGTAGCCGCGCCGGTGGATCTGATCGGCCAGCCGTGCCGCCTCGGCGGCCTCCGGCCGGCGGGTGCCGCGCGGGCAGGCCAGGGCCACCACCCGGGCCGCCGCGTCGACCACCCGGGGGTCGCAGAACGCCGGGTGCTGCATGGTCTTCCAGTAAATGCCGTTGATGCGGCGGGTGAGATCGCTCAGCATGCCGACGCGCCCTTCGCGATGCGGTGGTGGCGATCGCCATCGCCCACCGCGACTTCGAGATCGGCGAAATCCTAGACAGGGGACGGACGTCCCGCAATCCGGGGGAACGGCATGGAGCATTCCGCCGCAGACATCGGCAGCGACCGCCTGGAGCGCGCCCTGGCGGCGCGCCTGGAGGCGGTGGCGCGCGCCGGCGGCGATCCGCGCGCCGCAGAGGAGCCGGACCGGCGCGACCTCGACCTGGCGGGGCATCCGCTGGTGTTGATCGGGGCCGGATCGGCGATCGCCCAGCCCTTCGTCGCCCACGCCCTCGCCCGCCTCGACGTGGTCGGCGTGGTCGACAACGCCCGCGCCGGAACGCGCGACGGCGGCGGGCGCACGGTGCTGGGCGACGACGGCCTGGCGGCGCTGCTGGCGCGCGAGCCGCGGCTGGTCGGGGTGATGTGCTGCTGCTCCGACCGGGCGGTGGATCATTTCACGGCCTTGTGGCAGGCCCACGGCGGTGGTCGGCCGCTGCTGTCGCTGTTCGAGGCCCTGCGGCACGCCGGCCAGCCCGGTCCGGACGCGTTCTCCGACCCGGCGACCGTCGCCGCCCTGCTGGACCGGCGCGATCTCTGGTGCGCCTTCGCCGACGAGGAGAGCCGGCGCACCTATCTGGCGCTGCTGCTTCACCGGCTGTCGTGGGACCGCCGCTGGATCGAGCCGCGGCGCCTGCCGTACCGGGCCATGTACTTCTTTACCGACGCCCTCGACGTCGGCGAGGACGAGGTGCTGGTGGATGGCGGCGCCTTCGACGGCGACACCGTTCTGGCCTTCGCCGAACGGACCGGGGGGCGGTACCGGCACGTCCACGCCTTCGAGGTCGACCCCGCCAACATCGCCCCGCTGCGCCGCCGCATCGCCGGTCTGGAGCGGGTGACGGTTCATCCCGTCGGCCTGTGGAACGGCGAATCGACGCTGTGCCTGTCCGGCGGCCAGGGCGCGGCCAGCAGCCTGGGTGCGGGGGGAGACACGGCGGTGCCGGTGCGCGCCCTCGACCGGCTGGGGCTGGGCGCCGTGTCGCTGGTCAAGTTGGACATCGAGGGGGCCGAGATCCCGGCCCTCGAGGGAGCGGCGGACACCATCCGCCGGCACAAGCCGAAGCTGTCGCTGGCGGTGTACCACGCGCCCCGCGACATTGCCGCGATCGCCGACGCGGTGGCGGCGATCCGTCCCGACTACCGCTTCCGCCTGCGCCACCACAGCCCGATCTTCCACGACAGCGTGCTGTACGCGTGTTGAGCGGCGGGACGGCCGGGGCCTGGGGGGCGGCGGACCGGGTACACCCAATCGTCCCCGTCCTGGCCGAAAGGCCGGGGGTGACCCGGACATAGGGCTGTCTTGCGGGCGCCGGCCATGTTGTAGATATTCTAAAGCCATCAAAATGTGCCGGACTTTCGGAGCCGCCCTGTGAGCAGATCGGTCATCGTCGTCGACGACAGCAAACTTTCGCGTATGCATCTCCGCGGCATCGTGCTGCGTCACAAGCCGGACTGGACCGTGATGGAAGCGGGCAACAGCGACGAGATGTTCAGCCGCCTGGACTCGAGCCCGGCGGACGTCGCCATCATCGACTACAACATGCCGGGCCTGAACGGCCTGGAGGCGGCCACCCGGTTGCGCGACCGGGCGCCCGGGGTGAGCATCGCCATCGTCACCGCCAACGCCCAGGATTCCATCGTCGCCGGAATCCGCGACCTTGGCGCCGCCTTCCTTCCCAAGCCGGTGGACGAGGAGCAGGTGGCGCGGTTCCTCGCCTCCACCCTGTTGCCCCGGCGCTAGGCGACCATGGACCTGCTCAGCGCCATCGAGCGCGACGCCCTGACCGAACTGGCCAACATCGGGGTGTCGCGGGCCTCCGTCGCGCTCGGCCGGCTGGTCGGCGGCGAGGTGGCCATGTCGGTGCCGGCCGTGGACATCGTGCCCCGGGCCGAAGCGGCGGAACGTCTGACGGCGGAGTTCGCGGAGCGCCTGGTCGCGGTGCTGGAGACGTTCGAAGGCGCGCTCAGCGGGGCGGCCATCCTGGTGTTCCCCGAGCGCAACAGCCTGGAGCTGGTGCGTGCCGCCCTGCCACGCGACCTCGACCTCGACCATATCTTCGAGCTGGAGCAGGAAGCCCTCAGCGAGATCGGCAACATCGTCCTGAACAACTGCCTGTCGGCCGTGGCCAACCTGCTGGAGGCCCGCCTGGAGACGGCGCTGCCGCGCGTCGTCTACGGCACCGGCGAGGAGATCTTCGCCCAATGCGGTGCCGGCGGCGGCGAGACGGCGATGGCGGTGGTGTTCTACATCCGATTCCACGTCCGCAGCACCGACGTGGTGGGAAAGATCGTGATCGCCCTCGACGTCGACTCGGCGCTGGAGCTGCGCGTGCGGACCGCGGACTATGTCGCGCGCATGACCTCGGGGGGCGGAGCGTGACCGCGGCGCTGGTGCCCGTGACCTGACGGGCCGGCGGAACCGGGGGCGCGCCAAGCCGGGACGCCGCGCCGCCGGACGACGACCCACCTCCCGGCGACACCGACGATGGAAGATCGGCCCATGGCGCTCGTCAAGAAATCCCAGATTGCCCGTTCCGCCGCCGTCAAGGCCGGTGGCGATGCCGGCGGCTCCGACGGCGGCTCCGGCGGCGGCTCCGGCGGCGGGGCGTCCCCGGCCGGCGCCGGCCAGGGCACCGGCCGGGATGGTGCCGAAGCGGCGGACCGTCGCCGCGCCCGGGTCGGCACCCGCCGCCGCAAGGCGGCCGAGGGGATTGCCGCGGCGTCGGCCGAGCTTGCCGGCGGCGTCGCCCAGGCGTCCGCGGCGGCCGAGGCGCTGCGGCGCGCCATGGAGCAGGTGGCGGCCGGCGCCGAGGAGGCGGCCGCCGGCACCCAGCAGTCCCAGCGGATGATCAACCGGGCGTCGGAACTGATCCGGCGCAGCCGCGCCACCGCCGAGGGCTCGGCCGCCAAGGTGGAGACCCTGGACGCGCAGGTGAAGGCCATCGGCGCCCAGATCCTCGCCGCGGTGTCGTCCATCGTGCGGGCCGCCGAGCGCCAGGAGAGCGCCGTCGCCATGGTGCGGGATCTGGAAAGCCAGGCCGGCGAGATCGGCGAGATCGTGCGCGGTGTGGCGCAGATCGCCGACCAGACGAACCTGCTGGCGCTCAACGCGGCGATCGAGGCGGCGCGCGCCGGCGACGCCGGCAAGGGCTTCGCCGTGGTCGCCGACGAGGTGCAGAGTCTGGCCGAACGGTCCGAGCGCAGCACCCGCGAGATCCAGGACGTGGTGGGCCAGATCCAGGAGGCGGTGACGGCGATCACTGGCGGCATCGTCGACGCGGCCCGCGCCGCCCGCGCCGAGGTCGACCGTGGACGCCAGGTCGCCACCCAGCTCGACGGCGTCCGCGCCGACATGGCGGCCGTCGCCCGCGGCAGCGAGGAGACGATCAAGGCGGCGATCGAAGCGGACGTGGCCGGGGGCGAGGCGCAGAAGGGGGCGGAGAGCATCGCCGCCGCCGCCGCCGAGCAGTCGGCCGCCGCCGAGGAGGCCCTGAGGACGGTGGCCGAGCAGGTGGACGCGCTGTCCCAGAGCGAGCGGGCCGCCGCGCAGCTCGCCGAGATCGCCGAGGACCTGACCGGGGCGAGCGACGTCCGGCGCAGCGCCGAGGACGTGGCCTCGGCCGCAGAGGAGCTGTCGGCGGCGATCGAGGAGATCAACCGCGCCGCCGCCCAGGTGACCATCGCCATCAACCAGATCGCCCGGGCCGCCGAGGCCCAGAGCGCCGCCACCCAGCAGGCGTCCTCCGCGGTGGCCGAGATCGAGGCGGCGGCGCAGGTCGGCCTCGGCCGTGCCGGCGATGCGCTGCAGCGCAGCCACGCCATGGCCGCGCGCCTGGTCGAGATGCGCGGGAGCGTGGACAGGCTGTCGGCCGGCGTCGTCCAGGCCATCGCCGCGGGGCGCAGCCACAGCCAGCGGTTGGCCGACCTCGCCCTGATGGGGCGGCGCATCGAAAAGACCATCGACGCCATCGCCGTGGTGGGCATCCAGACCAACATGCTGGCGGTGACCGGTGCCGTCGAGGCGGCCCGGGCGGGCGAGTTCGGCCGCGGATTCACGGTCGTCGCCAACGACATCCGCGCCCTGGCCCAGGAATCGGCCGACGCGGCGGAGCGGGCCAAGGACCTCGTCCGCATCATCCAGGAGCAGACCGGCCGGGTCGGCCGCGACATCGAGGACATCGCCGCCGCCGCCGCCCAGGAGGCGGTCCGCACCGAGGAGTTCGGTACGGCGCTGGGCGGCGTGGCCGCCGACCTGCAGACCATCATCGACGGCAACCAGCAGGTCCAGGACGGCACGGAGGAGGTGACCCGGGCGGTGCAGGAGGCGATGAAGGGCGTCGACCAGATTGCCGCCGCGGCGTCCGAGGCCAACCAGGCCGCGGGCGAGGCCGCCAAGGCGGCCCGCGAGCAGGCCAGCGGCACCGAGGAGCTGGCCGGGGCGATCGAGGAGATCGCCGCCATGGCCGACGAGCTGCAAAGCATCTCGTCATGACGGCCGCCGGCCAACGCCGCTTTCTGACCTTCCAGGTCGCCGGCACCCCCCTCGCCGTCGCGCTGGATGCGGCGCTGGAGATCGCCCACGTCCCCGACCTGGTGCCCGTGCCCCTGGCACCGCCCGGGCTGGCGGGGCTGGCGCGTCGCCATGGGCGGGTGCTGCCGGTGCTGGCGGTGCGGCGTATTCTCGGACTGCCCGACGCGGACCCGGGCGCGGCCGGCGTGCGGATGGTGGTGGTCAACCACCATGGGCAGGGCATCGGACTGGTGGTGGACGCCGTGACCGGCGTCCAGTCCGCCGAGGGCGGCCAGTTGGACGGCGTGGCGCCCGAGGGCGAGGAGTCCGCCGGCATCGACGGCGCCTATCTGGCCGGGGCGCTGCGCGGGGCCGACGGCCAGGTGGTGGCGCTCCTGCTCGACGCCGGCACGCTGATCGGCCGCCAATTCGTCGACCTGCCGCGGTCGTCCGGGGGCGGCGGCGGCGGCGGTGCCGGTGACGGCGGCGGTCTGGGGGGGGGCGGCGGTGCCGCCGGGGGGCGGCATGGTGCCGGCATCGACGGCGCCGTCGCGGCGCGGCCGGTGCTCGTATCGTTCGCGGTCGCCGGGCAGGAGTTCGCGCTGCCGGTGGAGCAGGTGGCGCGCATCGTCCCGCTGGCCGGGACGGTCGCGCGCATGCCCAACGCCCGCCCCCACCTGCTGGGGGTGGTGGCGGAGGCGGGGGACCTGCTGCCGCTGGTCGGCCTGCGCGCGCTCTTCGGTCTGGACGGCGAAGCGTCGACCGCTGGCGGCAGCCGCCGTGTCGTCATCGTCGAGCCGCGGCGCGGCCAACGGGTGGGCCTGGTGGTCGACACGGTGTGCGAGATCCTGCGTTTGGAGGCCGGATCCATGGGCGCCATCCCGGCGATCCTGGCGCGCGAGGCGGAATTCGCCGATCTCGACGGCATCCTGCGCCTCGACGAGGGGCGGCGTCTGGTGTCGGTGCTGTCGGCGGAGCGGATGCTGGCCCACACCGCCGAGCTCGCGGCGGCGTTCGGCGGCGGTGAAGGGGAGGGCTCCGGCAGCATGGCGGACGGGCGACAGGCGGACGGGCGGATGGCGGACGGGGCCGCCCATGGCGGCGGCGTCGAGCCGCACGTGGTCGTGCGCATCGGCGCCGGCGAATACGGCCTGCCGGTGGCGGCGGTGCGCGAGGTGCTGCGCCGTCCGGAGTCTCTGGCCCCGCTTCCCAAGGCGCCGGAGTTCGTCTCGGGGCTGGCCAACCTGCGCGGGGCCGCCTTGCCGGTGCTCGACCCCGCGCGGATTCTGAAGCTGCCCGGCGGCGCTGGCGCGGCGCAGCGGCCGCGCATCCTCGTGGTCGGCCTTCACGTCACCCGGGTCGGGCTGGCGGTGGACGCCGTGCTCGGCGTGGTGGGCTTGCCGGCGGCGGCGATCGAGGAGGCCCCGGCGGTGTCGGTGGCCCAGCGTCACCTGATCCGGCGGGTCGCCCATCTCGACGGCGGGCGGCGGATGATCCTCCTTCTGGAGGTTGACGCCTTGCTGGACATGGATCAGCTTTCGTCGGCAGTCGAAACGTTCTGAGCGCAATGACACCGTGGGCAGCCGAATCGTGAAGGTCCTGGTCGTCGACGATTCGGCGCTGATGCGCCGGCAGTTGACCGACATCCTGACGGCCGCCGGGGACATCGAGGTGGTGACCGCGCGCAGCGCGCTCGAGGCGCTGGCGCTCCTGCCGGACCTCGACCCCGACGTGGTGACCCTGGACGTCACCATGCCCGGGATGGATGGGCTGTCGTGCCTGCGCCGCATCATGGTGGAGCACCCCAAGCCGGTGGTGATGCTCTCCTCCCTCACCGCCGACGGGGCGGAGCCGACCCTGGAGGCGCTGCGCCTGGGGGCGGTGGACGCCGTGCAGAAGCCGACCGCCAGCGGCCTCGGCGTGGTCCGCATCGCCGCCGAGATCGTCGCCAAGGTGCGGGGGGCCGCCACCGCACGGGTGCGGCGCGCCCGGAACCTGCGCGAGCGCCTGCAGGCGACCCGGGCCCGCATCATCGGGACGCCGGAGGACGGGCTGCCGCCGGAGCAGGCGCAGCCGGCGGTGATCCCCGCCGTGCCGCGGGCCGGCGATCCCCCCGGGGTGGTGGTGATCGGGGTGTCGACGGGCGGGCCGAGCACCCTGGAACTGATCCTGCCGATCCTGCCGGCGGCCTTCCCCTGGCCGATCGTCGTGGTGCAGCACATGCCGGCCGCGTTCACCGGCACCTTCGCGCGGCGCCTGAACGACGTGTGCGCGTTGCGGGTGGTGGAGGCGGCCCAGCCGGTCGCGCTGGAGCCCGGGCTGGCGGTGGTGGCGCGCGGCGGCGCCGACGCCGTGCTGGCGCGCCGCGACGGGCGGTTGTGCGTGATGCCGGTCCCGCTGGCGGCGGACCGGCCCTGGCACCCCAACGTTGACCGCCTGGTGGAGAGCGCGCTGGCGCTGGTCGAACCGCGCCAGCTGGTGGGGGTCCTGCTGACCGGCATGGGCAACGACGGGGCGACCGCCATGACCGACCTGCGGGCCCGCGGCGGGCGGACGATCGCCGAGTCCGAATCCAGCGCCGTCGTCTTCGGGATGCCCCAGGACCTGATCCGCCGCGGCGGTGCGGACGTGGTGCTGGACGCCGAACACGTCGCGGTGCACCTGCGCCGGTGGCTCGCCTAGGAAACGGAGGACACCATGCCTTTGGTCAAGCCGGGCGGGATGGGGGCTGCGCCGCCACCGGCCGTCACCGACCCGTTCGCCGCCCTGGCGTCCCCCGTCGCGGCGGAGCGCCGGCAGGGCGCCCACGCGCTGGCGGGGCGGCCGGAGGCGGCGCGCCCGCTGGCCGACCGCCTCGCCGTGGAGGAGGAGCCCGGGGTGCGCGAGGCGGTCCTCACGGCGCTGGTCCGGATCGGCACGGCCGACGCGGTCGCCGGCCTGCTGCCCCTTCTCGCCAGCGAAGGCGCCGCGGTGCGCAGCGGCGCGCTGGAGTCGCTGCAGCAGATGCCGGCCGAGGTGGTGGTGCCGCTGGTGGAACCGCTGCTGGAGCACCCGGACTCCGACCTGCGGATCTTCGCCGTGCAACTCGTCGCGCAGATCCCCCACGACGACCGGCTGCGGCGGCTGACCCGGGTGGTCGAGGAGGACCCGCACGTGAACGTCTGCCTCGCCGCGGTCGAGGGGCTGGTGGAGGCCGCCCGCCCCGACGTGGTTCCGGTGTTGCAGCGCCTCCAGGGCCGCTTCCCCGACGATCCCATGCTCGGTCACGTGATCGAGGCCGCCTGCCGCCGCTTCCGGGAGACCTGACGATGGCATCCCGCCCGCCGGCGCGCCGCGCCGCGCCGCCACCGCGGCCGACCCCCGCACGCCGGGCCCTGTGGCGCAGCACCATACGGCGGAGGACCGTGTGCCGGAGGATCGTGTGACGCCCGCCGGCGCCCGCCCGGCGTCCGTGGCGTCGCCGTCCGAGTACGACGCGCTGTGCACGATCCTGCGCACCCACGCCGGCCTCTCGTTCGCCGAGAACAAGCGCTACTTCGTGGAGCGGCGACTCCTCGACCGGATGGCCGCGTGCGGCGTGCGGCGGATCGCCGACTACCTCGACCTGCTGCGCTACCAGGCGTCGGGCGAGGAGTTGCAGAGCCTCGTCAACCTGATGACGGTCAACGAGACCTATTTCCTGCGCGAGCAGTACCAGCTCGACTGCCTCGTCCATTCGGTGCTGGGGGAGCTGACCCGGGAGCGTGCCGGGGGAACGCCGATCCGCATCTGGTCCGCCGGCTGTTCCACTGGCGAGGAGCCGTACTCCATCGCCCTGTCGCTGCTGGAGCGGTGGGAGCAGGTCGACTCCCACGACGTCGAGCTGTACGCCTCCGACATCGATTCGGCGGTGCTGGCCCGTGCCCGGGAGGGGGTCTACGAGGCGCGGTCCCTGCAGAACGTGCCGCCGCCGCTGATCGAACGCTACTTCACCGCCCTGGGGGGCGGGCGCTGGCGGATCGTCGAGGATCTCCGCCGGTCCATCGACTTCTCCCACGTCAACATCACCGATTCCTCCCAGGTCCGCAGGTTTCGGTCGCTCGATGTCATCTTCTGCCGTAATCTGCTGATCTATTTCGACGATCTGGGGCGGCGGGAAGCCGCCGCGATGTTCTACGACGCCCTTGCCCCCGGCGGTTTCGTCTTCCTCGGCCATTCGGAGAGCATGAGTCGCATGTCCTCGCTGTTCGTGCCGCGCAAGTTTCCCGACGCGATCGTCTACCAGAAGCCGGCCGGAGGGGTCCCGTGACCGGCCCCGCCGCGGCCGCCGTGCGGGTGCTGGTGGTGGACGACGCCGTCACCGTGCGCGCCTACACCCGCCAGGTGCTGGAGGCCGACGGCTTCACCGTGGCGGAGGCGGTGAACGGCATCGACGGGCTGGAGAAGGCGCTGGCCGACCCGCCGGATCTGCTGATCGTCGACGTCAACATGCCCAAGATGGACGGCTATTCCATGCTGCGGGCGGTGCGCCGCGATCCCGCGCTCGCCACCGTGCCCGCCCTGATGATCACCACGGAATCCCGTGAGGATGACCGGCTCCGGGCGCTCGGCGCCGGTGCCGGCGGCCACCTGGTGAAGCCGGTGCGGCCGGAGGCCCTGGTGCTGGCGGCGCGCCTCTTGTCGGGCCGGCCGGCCGGCCTCGCGGCGGAGGGCGCGCCATGACGCCGCTGTTCGAGCAGTTCCTCGTGGAATCGCGGGAACTCGTGCAGACCGCCAACGCCGGGCTGCTGCGCCTGGAGCGTGAGGCCGCCGACCAGGGGGCGGTGAACGAGGTGTTCCGCGCGGTTCACACCCTCAAGGGCGCCACGGGCCTGTTCGACTGGCCGGCCTTCACCGAACTGGCCCACGCCGCCGAGGACGTGCTCGGGGGGGTGCGCGACGGGACCGTGCCGCTCCAGGCGGCGCTGGTCGACGGCCTGTTCGCGGTGCTCGACCAGGCGTCCCGCTGGATCGACCACATCGAGGCACGCGGCGACCTGCCGGACGACGCGGCGATGACGGCCCGTTCCCTGCGCGGCGCGCTGGCGGGCGGGCCGACCGCCGCGGACGGGGAGGGGGTGGCGGTTCTGCCGGCCGACTTCGACTGGGTGGTGGAGCTGACGGCGGAGGAGGAGCGGGCCGTCGCCCCCCACCCCGGGCCGTTCACCGCCGTGGTCTACGACCCCGACGAGGAGTGCTTCTTCAACGGCGACGATCCGCTCGCCTTCGTGCGCCGGGTGCCCGGTCTGGTCGTCGTCCGCGTCGCCGCGGCGGCGCCCTGGCCCGAGGTGGCGGCGCTCGACCCCTATCGATGCCGGCTGCGCTTCCGCCTGCTCAGCACCGCCGGTGAGGACGCCATCGCGCCCGCCTTCCGCACCGCCCCCGACCAGGTGCGCTACGCCACCGTCACCGCGGCCCGCGTCGCCGGCAGCCGGCTGTCCGCCACCGCGGGCGCCGCTGCGGGCGCCGCTGCGGGCGCCGCTGCCGCTGCCGGCGGCCCGGGGCGGGGGGTGTCGACCGCCGCCGCGGTGGCGGCGGCGCTGCTGCGCGACCAGGGACGGGCGCTGGCCCTGGACCCGGCCGAAGTGGCGTTGGACGCGCGCATCGCCGCCACCGCGCGGGCGGCCGCCAACATCCTGACCGCGCTCGGCCGCGGCGACGCGGTGGCGGGGCTCGACGCCGCCGCCGCGGCCGCCCGGGCGGCCGCGCGGCCCGATCCGCTGGCCCGGCATCTCGCCGCCCTGGCCGAGGCGCTGGCAACGCCGCCCGCGGTGGCGGCCCGGCTTCCGGCGCCCCCGGCCACCGCGGCGGCCCGGCGCTCGGTCCGGGTGCCACCGGAACGGATCGACCACCTGTTGGCGCTGGTGGGCGAGATGGTGATCGCCAAGAACCGCCTGCCGGTGCTGGCGCGCCACGCCGCCGACCGGGCGCTGGCGCGCGGCCTGCGCGAGGTGGAGGAGGAGGTGGGCGGGTTGGTGATGGCGCTGCAGGATGCGGTGCTGCGGCTGCGCATGGTGCCGATGAGCCAGGTGTTCCGGCCGCTGCCGCGCCTGGTGCGGGACTTGGCCGGACGCCTCGGCAAGGAGGTCGACCTGCGGGTGGAGGGGGAGGCCACGGAGGCCGACAAGGACGTGCTCGACGCCTTGGGCGAGCCGCTGCTCCACCTCGTGCGCAACGCCGTCGACCACGGCATCGAGTCGCCGGACCGCCGCGTCGCCGCCGGGAAGCCGCGGACCGGCAGCGTGCGACTCAGCGCGCGCCAGGACCGCGACCGCGTGCTCGTCGAGGTGGCGGACGACGGCGCCGGCATCGACGCCGACCGGGTGCTGGCCAAGGCGGTGGCGGCCGGCGCCGTGGACGCCGCGCGGGCCGCCGCCATGACGCGGGGGGAGGCGCTGGCGCTGGTCCTGTTGCCCGGGCTCAGCACCGCCGGGTCGGTGACGGACGTGTCCGGGCGCGGCGTCGGCATGGACGCCGTACAGGTCGCCGTCGCCGGAATCGGCGGGCGCATCGACCTGGACTCGACCCCCGGGCAGGGCACCCGGGTGGTCCTCGTGCTTCCCCTGACCATGGTCATCACCCCGCTGATGGTCGTCGCCGCCGGCGGCGCGCTGTTCGGCATCCCCACCGCCCTGGTCGGCGAGGTGGCCCGGGTTCCCGCCGCCGCCGTGCAGCGGCTGAAGCACGCCGAGGGATTCGCGCTGCGCGGCGCCACGGTGCCGCTGTTCCGCCTGCCCCGTCTGCTCGGCCTGGAGCCGGCGCAGGCGGCGGGCGATCTCACCGTTCTGGTGCTGCGGATCGACCGCGAGCCGGTCGGGCTGGCGGTGGACGCCGTTCACGAGCGCCTCGATGCCGTCCTCAAGCCGCTGACCGGCGTGCTCGCCGGGTTGAAAGGCACCAGCGGCACCGCCGAGCTGGGCGACGGCCGCCTGGTCCCCGTGCTCGATCCCAGGGAGTTGCTGTGATGGCGATCCGCTATGACGGACGCACGGCCCGGCTGGACGGCGAATGCGGCGTGGAAGAGGCCCTTCCCCTGGCCGAATGGCTGACCGCGACACCGGACGGCGCGGTCGACCTCGCCCGCTGCGCCGCCCTCCACACCGCGGTGCTTCAGGTCCTCCTGGCGGCCCGCCCGGCGCTGGCGGCCCCGCCGGAGGATGCCTTCCTGGCGCGCTGGGTGGCGCCCCTCCTTCAGCCGTGACCGGTCCGCCGGTGGTTCACTGGGCGGCGCTTCACTGGGCGGCGCGGCGGACCGCGCCGGGGCCGAGGCGCTTGGCCAGCAGGATCTGGTCGATGGCGACGGTGACGGTGCGGCCGTCGGGGGTGCGGTACGCGCACCGGCCGCGCTCCGTCCCGCAGGGTTCGTAGCCCAGACGCTCGTAGAAGGAGACGACGGCGAGGTTGTCGCGGTCGACCCCCAGCTCCACGGTGGCCATGCCGTACGCGGCCACCGCACGCTCGGCGGCGAGGACGAGGCGCGATCCCAGACCACAGCGCCGGAACACCGGGAACACGCGCACGGCCCACAGGGTGGCGCGGCGGCTGCGCCCCTTGCGCACGAAATCGACCCAGACCTGCCCCGCCGGAAAGCCGTTGATGTCGGCCACGATCATGCAGCCCTGGCCCTTCTCCTGCATGGCGAACGCACGCTCGATGAGGTGGCGGTGCGGCGTGAACTCTCCGAACCACTCCAGGGCGGCAAGATCCGCGGCGCAACACCGGCGGATGGTCGCCGGCACCGCCAGGGTGGCGTGGTCCAGTACGGCGTCGTCGCCCATGGGTCGGCGGGTCTCCCTGGTGCAGGAACGGGTGCCCGTACCAACCGGGTGGCCCGTGCCGGCGTTCCAGGCGGGGCGTTGCGCCGGCGCGCCCCGGCCCTGGGCGGACCAGCCCTGAAAACGGCACCGGCAGACCTCAGAACGGCAGCGGCCCCGCCGACCACCATCACGGTGGTCGGCGGGGCCGGTTGCGGGCGGCGGACGGCCGGGCCGCCGCGACGGTCAGTTGACGGCGCTGTCCGCCGTCGCGGCGGCGGGCTGCTCGGCGATGTTGTTGTTCATCGCCCAGATCGCCGCCTGGGTGCGGTTGGAGGCGTTGATCTTGCGCAGCAGGCTCTTCAGGTGGACCTTGACCGTCGCCTCGGTGATGTTGAGGTGGTTGGCGATCATCTTGTTGGAGTTGCCGCTCAGCAGGCAGCGCAGGATCTGCACCTCGCGCGGCGACAGGCCCTTGCGGCCGCCCGAGACGTGGGGCTCCGGCTCGCTGCCGCGGCCGCCCACCAGCATGGCGGCGAGGTGGGTGGGGAACACCTTCTCGCCCATCATCACCAGCTTCAGGGACTGCATCAGCGATTCCGACGCGATGTCCTTGGTCAGGTAGCCGTCGGCGCCGGCGTTCAGCGCCTCCGACAGGCGGTGGGTGCTGAGCGCGTCGGCCAGCACGACGATGCGGGTCTGCGGCAGCCGGGAGCGCAGGGCGCGCAGCGCGTCGACCTCGTCGCCGCCGTTGCCCGGGTCGATCACCACCACGTCGAGCGGCGTCGCCGCGGCATCCAGGGCCGCCAAGCCGTCGCGGGCGCAACCGGCTTCTCCAACCACCCTGTAGGGCGAGTTGTCGAACAGCCGCTTCATCCCCTCGCGAAAGAGCCGGTTCGAATCGATGAGGAAAACATGTGCGGCGTTCATCGCTGGTCACCTGCTGTCAGTTTGAAAAAGATTGCGTCCGCTGATCCAGGCGCCCCTTCGAGCCGTACCGACGGGGACGCCTGCCGTGCTTTCAGGAGATAGCCGCGATTTCGTGTACGCACGAGTCCGCTTTTGGTCGCGAGTGGCGCCGGAAAAGGAAGTAGTGCCAAGGCCATCGCACGCTGAAAGGAGGGTGGGATAGGGCCCGCTCGGACGAACCGCCTATGCCGGGGGTCGTCGACCGCGGGCGGCGGCGCTCCGTTCCGCCCCGGGCCGTCGGGTGAGGGGGCATCGGCCGAGGTCATAAGACGCCGAAGCGGTTGCGACTCGCTCTCTTACCATTGCCCGCATTGACCGCCTTGGCGTCTCGGGGCTAGCGTTGATCCCGGACGACGCCACAGGGCGCATGACCACGCAAGAGGAGAACCGAGCCATGACGGTTGTTGCCTTCGAGACCATGCCCGCCGGGGTCAAGAAAGTTCTGGATGCGGCGCGCATCGACTTGCTGGATGACCAGGAATGCCTGGACGCCATTTTCGAGGCCTCTTTCGCGGTCGCCGCCGGCCAGCGGGCCGAGGCGATGGAGTGGGCGGCCGCCTACATTGACATGCTGCGCTCGCGCGCCATGGCGGCGGGGGCGAAGGGACGGACGGCGCAGCGGCCTGCGGTGGCGACCGGCGACTTCCGCTTCCGTCCCTGCGAGACGGTGCCCTGCTGAGGCGCACCGTCCTGACGGGCTCCCGGGTGAGCCCGGACAGGCCCGGGTGACGGCGGTGCCGCGCCCCGGGCCGCCGATGGGCGGTGTCGCGCCACGCCAACCAGGCGCCTGGCCGGGAACAGGCCCATCCGGAACGCCGCGCGCGACCGCGTGACTCGGCCCTTGTCAGCCCCGGACCGGTGCAGCGCGCGAACGCCCCCTGGGGCGTCTTCCCGCCGCCGCGCCCCCCGGCCCGATGCCGGCCGACGGCGGCCGCACCTTCCCCACCGCGGCGTCGGCGTCGGCGATGGCCGGGCCTGATGGCCCGCCCCAACATCCGCCCAATGGCCCGCCCAATGGCCCGCCCAATGGCCCGCCCAATGGTCGGCCCAATGGTCGGCCCCAATGGCCCGGAGGGCGGGGCCGGCGCGGGCGATGGCCTGGCCCCCCGCCACCAATCGCCACCGCCGCGACCAGGGATCCGCCGCACGGGCCCGGGCGGCGCCGTGCACCCGGCAACCGGCTCCGCCGTGTGGCCCCCGCCGCGGGCGTCCCGGGGCGGGGCCGTGCCGCGTCGTCCCGACCCCCATCCCCATGATCACGCGCACCGGCGTGCGCGTGCGCGTCTGCGGCGACGGCCTCGCCGCTCGCCGATGCCGCGCCGGGAGGGTGCGGGTGTGCCCCTTGCGGTCACGGCCACGGCTTGAGCTGCGGGTTTGGGCCGCGGGTTTGGGCCGCGGGTTTGGGCTGTGTGGGGCAGGGCCGCCGTCCGTGTCCGGCCGGCGCGCGGGCAAAGGAAAGGCCGGCGCCGCGGGAACGGCTGCCGGCCTGAAGGTCGATGACGGGGCTGGAGAGGGGCGGGGCGTTAGGCGGCGACGTGGGTCGGGCGGCGCAGGGCCTGGGCGGCGCTCAGCACCGCCTTCTGCAGCTTTTCGAAGGCGCGCACCTCGATCTGCCGGACCCGCTCGCGCGACACGGAGAACTGCTGGCTCAGCGCCTCCAGGGTGGAGGGGTCGTCCCGCAGCCGGCGCTCGAACAGGATGCGCCGCTCCCGGTCGTCCAGGCGCTCCAGCGCCTGTCCCACCAGGCGGCGGCGCAGCGCCATCTCGTCGGCGTCGGCGATCAGGGTTTCCTGGCTCGGCCGGTCGTCCGCCAGCAGGTCCAACCAGTTGGTCTCGCCGTCGGCGCTCAAGGTGGCGTCGAGGGAGCTGTCGGAGGAGGCGAGGCGCCGGTTCATCTCCACCACCTCGTTCTCCGGCACGCCCAGCTCGGTGGCGATGGCGGTGACGGTGGCCGGAGAGAGGTCGCCCTGCTCCAACTCCGCCAGCCGGCTCTTGAGGCGGCGCAAGTTGAAGAACAGCTTCTTCTGGGCCGCCGTGGTGCCCATCTTCACCAGCGACCAGGAATGCAGGATGTACTCCTGGATCGCCGCGCGGATCCACCAGGTGGCATAGGTCGCGAAACGGAAGCCACGCTCCGGGTCGAATTTCTGCGCCGCCTGCATCAGGCCGACGTTGCCCTCCGCGACCAGGTCGACCAGCGGCAGGCCGTAGCCGGCGAAGCCGCGGGCGATCTTGATGACCAGGCGGAGGTGGCTGCCCACCAGGTGTTCGAGCGCGACGACGTCGCCGCGAACCCGCCAGCCGACCGCCAGCCCGTGCTCGACGTCCGGCGCGAGGATCGGGTAGCGCTTGGACTCTTCGACGTAGCGGGACAGGCTGGCGTTTTCACCGACCAGAAGTTTCTTGAGCACTCCGATGCCTCCTCTTTCCAGCCCTGCAGGTCCGGGGACCTTCGCTGTTGGCCGTTCATCGATTGCAACAATCATCGCTCAGTACTGCCGCCGTTCTCGACGGTTGTTGTTGTGCGAATTTACGAAATTGTGCGCGTTGTGTCCCCTAGACGTCCCCAATGTGACCCGCACTCGAAAGGAACGCAACCCTGTAAACGGGAGTGTAGAAGCGTTTTTTGGCGTATATCCGTGACAAAGTGTCGAAGACGAAGACCTCCAGGTGAGGTGATGCATTGTATCACCTCAACTAAACAGCAGCTCTGACCTTCGGCAGAGGTCGGGCGCCGATCTTTACTTTTGGAAGGTGGTGGGGACGGGGACCCGGACGTTCGCGCCGCCGGCCGGCGGGAGGAGCACTCCGGCGGGTGGCGTGCAATCACCGGAGTGGTGCGGCGGGAACCGGCCGGGCATATGGGGGGCGGCGCGGGGGGTGCAAAGGGGAAAAGCGCTTCGCACCACCTATGGCCATGTTAGGCTGTCGGACCTATTCCGTGTCGTCGGCGCCGGGGTGCGCCGTTCAGGAACCACCATGCGCATTCGTGACAGCCAGCCCGACGATCTCGACGTCATCCAGGCGATCTACGCACACCACGTCCTCACCGGCATCGCCTCCTTTGAAGAGGTGCCACCCGACGTGGCGGAGATGGCACGCCGGCGCGCCGACGTGCTGGGCCGCGGGCTGCCGTACGTGGTGGCCGAGCACGACGGCGTGGTGGTGGGGTACGCCTATGCCGGCCCCTACCGCCCGCGCGCGGCGTACCGGCACACGGTGGAGGATTCCATCTATGTGGCCCATGACCGGACCGGGCTCGGCGCCGGCTCCGCCCTGCTGGGATCCATCGTGGAGCGCTGCACCGCGGCGGGGTGCCGGCAAATGCTGGCGGTGATCGGCGACAGCGGCAACGCGGCGTCGATCGCCTTGCACCGCCGCCACGGCTTCGAGCACGCCGGGCTGCTGCGCGCCGTCGGCTGGAAGTTCGGCCGCTGGATCGACAGCGTCGTCATGCAGCGGCCGCTCGGCTCCGGCGACTCCCTCCCGGGCAATCCCTGAGCCCGGCCGCAGCCCCGTCCCGGCAACGCGGGTGCCCGAAACGCCGGCGGGCGCACCCCCGGCAAGGGGTGCGCCCGCGCGACCGGACCGCCGGACGGGGAGGGGCGGGTCAGTCCTGCACCACCTTCTTGCGGCCGAGGCCGAGGCGGGTGGCCATTTCCGACCGGGCCTTGGCGTAGTTGGGGGCCACCATCGGGTACTCCGGAGGCAGGCTCCACTTGGCCCGGTAGTCGTCGGGGGACATGTCGTAGACGGTCTTGAGGTGGCGCTTCAGCATCTTCAGCTTCTTGCCGTCCTCGAGACACACGATGAAGTCGGGGGTCACCGACTTCTTGATGGGCACCGCCGGCGCCTGCTCGGTCTTGGCCGGCGCGCTGCGATCCTCGCCGAGGCCGCGGAAGGCCGCCTGGACGCTCCCGATCAACGACGGCAGCTCGCTGACCGCCACCGCGTTGTTGCCGACGTAGGCGGCGACAACCTTGGCCGTGAGCGCCTGCAGCTCGCTGGGATCGATCATGGACATGGGAGTTCTCCGCTTCTGCCGGTGGGGATCAGTCGTTGACGGCGTCGCGGAGCTGCTTGGCCGGCTTGAACTTCGGGGCCTTGGACGCGGCGATCTGGACGACCTCCCCGGTGCGCGGGTTGCGGCCCTCGCGGGCGGCGCGCTCGGCCACCTCGAAGATGCCGAAACCGGCCAGGCGCACCTCCTCGCCCCGGCCGAGGGCGCCGCTGATGCCCTCGAAGACGGTCTGCACGACCTTCGCGGCTTCCGTCTTCTTGATACCGGCGGTGGTCGCGACCGTTTCGATCAGCTCGGCCTGATTCATGAAAGCACTCCCTCAAATGCAATTGGCATGCGGATTTCGCTGTTCTTGACAGAAGGATACCAGCAGCACAAGAGGCAAGCGTGATCAAGCAACTGGAAATTTACTGGCGAATCGGTCTTCTTTGGTCACGTGTGGCGCGGATGCATCAAGGATTGCGGCGTGGCGTCGCGGTTTGGCGGTGCTGCGGCGCAATAGGACCAGTCGAGGTGCGCATCTGTGCTGCCGGCGTCACAGCATGGCGGGCGAATCGGTTATCCCGCCCGCCACTCGGAAGCCGATCGCCGCGAGGGCGGCGATGGAGGAGCGCGCGCCGGTGTGCAGGATGAAGGTTCCGCCGGCCGCCTCCCATCCCGCGCGGCTGGCCGCGCGGTCGTCGACCAGCACCGCGCCGGGGCGGGCGTGGCGCGGCTTGTCCCGGGTCAGGCAGGTGATCACCGGCACGTCGGCGCCCAGCATGCGGGCCACCCAGCGCCGTTTCTGGGCGGACGCCCAGCATCCCAGCGGCAGGCCGGTGAGGATGGTCGGACGATGCGGCGCGCAGTAGGCCCAGAGGTCCTGCGCGTCGTGCATGAAGGCCAGGGTCTCGAAGAACGCGGGGTGGCGCGCCAGGGCGCGCCACATCGCCGCTTTCGTCAGACGGTCGGGCGCGTGGCCGGTGACCGCACGCACCCCGTGGTCGAAATCGGCCAGCACCCCGTCGAGGTCGAGGAACAGCGCCCGCCCGGCCATTCCCGCCCGGCCAGTGCCGGCCTCCGGGATCGGCCTCAGGAATCGGCCAGTTCGTCGCGGTCGCGGAACTGGTCGAGGGATTGCGGGTTGGCCAGCGCTTCCGTGTTCTTGATGGCGCGGCCGTGCACCATGTCGCGCACCGCCAGTTCGGTGATCTTGCCGGACCGGGTGCGCGGGATGTCGGTGACCTGCACGATCTTCGCCGGCACGTGGCGCGGCGAACAGCTGGCCCGGACCCGCTGGCGGATGCGGTCCTGCAGCCCCTGGTCGAGCGCCAGTCCCTCGCGCAGCACCACGAACAGCACGACGCGCACGTCGCCGTCCCACTCCTGGCCGATGCACACGGCCTCCATGACCTCGTCGAACTGCTCCACCTGGCGGTAGATCTCGGCGGTGCCGATGCGCACCCCGCCGGGGTTCAGCACCGCGTCGGAGCGGCCGTAGATCACCCAGCCGCCGTGGCGCGTCTGCTCGATGAAGTCGCCGTGGGTCCACACGTTGGCAAACCGCGCGAAGTAGGCGGCGTGGTACTTGGCGCCGTCCGGGTCGTCCCAGAAGCCGACGGGCATGCACGGGAAGGGGCGCGTGCACACCAGCTCCCCCTTCTCGCCCCGCAGGGGGTGTCCGTCGTCGGAGTAGGCTTCCACCGCCATGCCGAGGCCGCGCGTCTGGATCTCGCCCTTCCACACCGGGGCGATCGGGTTGCCGAGCACGAAGCAGGAGACGATGTCGGTGCCGCCGGAGATCGAGGCGAGGTGAAGGTCGCGCTTGATGGCGCGGTAGACGTAGTCGAAGTTTTCCGGCATCAGCGGCGACCCGGTGGAGGTCAGCGCCCGCAGGCTGTCCAGGCGGTGGGTGCGGGCCGGTTCCAGCCCCCCCTTCTCCAGGGACTGGATGTATTTGGCCGAGGTGCCGAACAGCGTCATGCCCTCGGCGTCGGCGTAGTCGAAGAGGATGTTGCCGTCCGGGGCGAAGGGCGAGCCGTCGTAGAGCAGAAGGGTGGCGCCGCTGGCCAGCCCGGTCATCAGCCAGTTCCACATCATCCAGCCGCAGGTGGTGAAGTAGAACAGGCGGTCGCCGGGCTTCACGTCGCAGTGCAGCCGGTGCTCCTTGACGTGCTGCAGCAGGGTGCCGCCGGCGCCGTGCACGATGCACTTGGGCTTGCCCGTGGTTCCGGAGGAGTACAGGACGAACTGCGGGTGGTCGAACGGCACCGGCACGAAGGTCGGGGCGGCCGCGGCGTGGGCGTGGGTGAAGGCGTGGTAGCCGACGCCGCCGCGGATGCCCGACAGGTCGGGGTCCGCCTCCACATAGGGCACGACCACCGTGTGGGTGACCGTCGGCAGGCTCTCCAGCACCTCGCGCAGCTTGGCGCGGACGTCGTGGGCCTTGCCGTTGTACCAGTAGGCGTCGGGGGCGAACAGCACCGTCGGCTCGATCTGGCCGAAGCGGTCGACCACGCCCTGCACGCCGAAATCGGGGGAACAGGACGACCAGGTGGCGCCCAGGCTGGCGGTCGCCAGCATCGCGGCCAGCGTTTCCGGCATGTTGGGCATGTACGCGGCGACCCGGTCGCCGACGCCGACCCCGGCCGCGGCCAGCGCCTGCTGCAGGCGCGACACCTCGGCCGCCAGCTCGGCGCCGGTCCAGCGCCGCTTCACCTTGTCCTCGCCCCAGAACACCACGGCGTCGCCGGCCGGCGCCCCGGCGAGGACCGCCTGGGCGTAGTTCAGCCGCGCGTCGGGGAACCAGCGGGCGCCGGGCATGCGGTCGCCGTCGACCAGCGTGGTCGGGCCGGGTTCGCCGGCGACGCCGGCCCACTCCCACAGCAGGCGCCAGAAATCCTCCTTGCACGCCACCGACCAGTCCCACAGGGCGTCGTAGTCCGTGAGGGCGAGGCCGAAGCGCGCGTTGGCGGCCGTGCGGAACGCCTCCAGGTTCGACGCCGCGATGCGCTCGTCCGACGGTTGCCACAAGGGGGTCTCGACCATGTCCATCCTCTCGCGCGCGTGTTTTTTCGTTGGGGTCCGGATCACTTGTAGACCAATCCGTTGCCGGGGGGAACCGACCACCGCGGCGGTCGCGGCGGGTTTGTTGTGCGCTGCCGCAGGGTGCGCGGAACCTTCGCCGGGGCCCGGGGTTTTGCCCCTTTGGGGCGGGCGCGTCCCGCTCGAGGGGGCGGCGCAACGGAGGGGGACAGCTATGGCGGTCATCGGCATTTCCGGGTCCTATGGCGGACTCAACCTCGGCGACGAGGCGATCCTCACCGCGGCGATCGAGCAGTTGCGGGCCACCGTGCCGGGGGTCGAGATCGTGGTGTTCTCGCGCGACGCCGAGCACACCAGGCGCAACCACGCGGTGGACCGGGTGGTCAACCCCCGCGACGCCATGCGCGACGAGATCGCGCCCGAGGTCGAGCGCCTCGACCTGCTGCTGCTGGGCGGCGGCGGCATCCTCTACGACGCGGAGGCGCACACCTATCTGCGCGAGGCGGTGATCGCCCAGCAGAAGGGTGTCCCCACCTACACCTTCGCCATCGGCGTCGGCCCGCTGAAGGGGCAGATGGAGCGCAACGCCGTGCGCGACGGCATGAACCGCATGGCCGGCATCACCGTCCGCGAGGCCTCGGCCAGGCACCTGCTGGAGGAGATCGGGGTCGAGGTGCCGGTGGTGGTGACCGCCGACCCGGCCCTTCTGCTGACCGCCGAGCCGTTCACCGGCGCCATGCTGGCCGAGGCCGGGGTGCCGCGCGACCGGCCGCTGGTCGGCATGTCCGTGCGCGAGCAGGGGGTGGCGGCGCCCGACCTGTCGGAGGCGGCCTACCACCAGCTTCTGGCCGAGGCCGCCGACTACATCGTGGAGCGGTTCGACGCCACGGTGGTGTTCGTTCCGATGGAGCGTGCGGACGTGCGCGAATCCCACCGGGTGATGGGCCGCATGGTGCGGGCCGAGCAGGCCAGCCTGCTGCCCTACAGCTACACGCCCCGCCAGGTCATGGGGCTGATGCAGCATCTCGACCTGGTGGTGGGCATGAGGTTGCATTTCATGATCTTCGCCGCGGTCGCGGGCACCCCGTTCATCTCGCTGCCCTACGCCTCCAAGGTGTCGGACTTCCTGGTGTCGCTGGGCGTCCAGCCGCGGCCGCTGTCGACCACGGCCGGCACCTTCCTGGCCGACCTCGACCGCCTGTGGGACCACCGCGACCAGCAGAGGGCGCTGCTGCGCGCGCGCGTGCCGGGGCTGCAGGAGCGCGCCCGCTGCACCGCGGCGCTGGCGTGCCGCGGCGTCCTCGCCCGCGACGCCCAGGTCGCTTGACTGTTGCATGGCTTCGGCCACGAAGGAGAGACGACGTGCCTGTTCTGTCCTGCCCGCCCGACGCCGACCGCGTCACCCTGCCGCCGCGCCAGGCGGTGCGCGCCGGCCGGTGCGAGGTGCTGGTGGTGGGGGGCGGCCCGGCCGGGCTCGGCGCTGCGCTCGGCGCCGCCCAGGCCGGCGCCGACACGGTGCTGGTGGAGCGCTACGGCTTTCTCGGCGGCAACGCGACGGCTGCGCTGGTGATGCCGTGGATGTCCTTCTACACCCAGAAGGGCTCGGTCGCCGACACCGTCAACGCCAACCTGATGCCCAACGACCACCCCCCCGGCGAGGCGGTGGTGGGCGGCGCGCTGGCGACCATCCTGGAGCGGCTGTACGCCAACCATGGCGGCATCCCGCCATCGATGGACACGGGCTTCACCGTGCCCTTCGACCCGGAGGTGCTCAAGCACACCCTCCAGCAGGTGATCGACGCCGCCGGGGTCAGGGTGCTGCTGCACGCCTTCGCCTCCGGCGTGCTGCTGGACGGCGACCGGCCCCGCGGGGTGATCTTCGAAACCAAGTCGGGGCCGGTGGTGATCGAGGCGGACACCATCGTCGACGCCACCGGCGACGGCGACGTCGCCGCCCAGGCCGGCTGCGACTACGCCGTCGGCCGCGAGGAGGATGGCCTGACCCAGCCGATGACCCTGATGTTCCGGCTGGCCCGCTTCCAGCGCCCGGCGTTCTTCGAGTACGTGCGGGCCAACCCGGGGCAATGGCGCGGCGTTCACGGCCTGTGGGATCTGGTGGCCCGGGCCGCGGCGGCCGGCGACCTCGACCTGCCGCGCGAGGACATCCTGTTCTTCGCCACCACCCAGGAGGGCGAGGTCGCGCTGAACTCCACCCGCGTCACCGGCGTGCTGGGCACCAGCGTGTGGGACCTCACCCGGGCGGAATGGGAAAGCCGGCAGCAGATGGCGCAGATCGTCGCGTTCATGCAGAAATACGTGCCCGGGTTTTCCGACAGCTACGTCTGCCAGAGCGGCGTCGCCGTGGGCGTGCGCGAGACGCGGCGGGTCGCCGGGGAGTACACGATGACGGTGGAGGACGTGCTGGACGCGCGCAAGTTCGAGGACGCGGTGGCCCGCGGCACCTACCCGGTCGACATCCACAACCCCAAGGGCCGGGGGACCGTCCTGCGCCGGGTCAAGCCGGGGGAGTGGTACGAGATCCCCATGCGGTCCCTGGTGCCCCGGGGGGTGGAGGGGCTGCTGGTGGCGGGACGCTGCATTTCGGGCACCCACGAGGCCCACTCGTCCTACCGGGTGACGCCCACCTGCGTGGCGACCGGCCAGGCGGCCGGGGTGTGCGGCGCGCTCGCCGCCCGCACCGGCCGGCCGGCACGCGGCGTGCCGGTGGGGCTGATCCAGCGCGAACTGCTGCGCCAGGGCGCCCTGCTGCGCCCGCCCCGTGATCAGGCGGCGGAGTAGAGTAGGGTCCGGCGGCGGAGCAAGGGCCCGGCGGCGGAGCAAGGGAGCGTGGCGGCCACCGCCGGCAGCGCGTAGGATGGCCGATCGCAACGCCCGGTGCGCCGCCCGCGAGGACGTGCCACCGCCCGTCCGGAGGCGTCCATGCCCAGTCCCGCATACCGGCCCGCGCCGTGTCTCGCCACCGCGGCCCTGGCCGGTGCCATTGCCGTGGCCTTGGC
Organism: Azospirillum sp. NS33; assembly: GCF_059703765.1. Lineage (NCBI taxonomy): Bacteria > Pseudomonadati > Pseudomonadota > Alphaproteobacteria > Rhodospirillales > Azospirillaceae > Azospirillum > Azospirillum sp. NS33. The sequence continues at coordinate 124,600 of NZ_BAAKJB010000004.1, forward strand.
GCTGCCGGCGCGTCCGGCGGCCGCCGTCGATCTGGCGATCGTTCTGCTGACCGACGTGTCCCGCAGCATGGACGAGGACGAGTTCGCCATGGTCAAGGAGGGCTACCGCTCCGCCTTCCGCGACCCGGACGTCGTCGCCGCCCTGGCCAGCCACCCCGGTGGCGTCGCCGCCGCCTATGTGGAGTTCTCCGGCGCCGGCGAGGTCGCGACGGTGGCCGGGTGGAGTGTGCTCCGCGACACCGAGTCGGCCCGTGCGTTCGGCGACGCGGTGGCCGCCGCCCAGCGCTCCAGCGCCGGCAACACGGCGATGGCCGGCGCCCTGCGGCACGCCACCCGCCTGCTGACCGACGGCGGCTTCGGCCGGGCGCGCATGGTCATCGACATCGCCAGCGACCACGAGAGCGACGGGGGGCGGAGCGCCGGCGCGCGCGACGCGGCGGTCGCCGCGGGGATCACCATCAACGCCCTGCCGATCGTCGACGACCGGCCGCGCGGCACGTTCGACGGCCGCATCACCTATGCCGGGCCGGTGTGGGGTCTGGGCGGCCCGCTCGACTTCTACCGCCGCGACGTCATCGGCGGCGCCGGCAGCTTCCTCATCGGCGCCCGCGGCGTCGCCGCCTTCGGCGAGGCGCTGCAGCGCAAGCTCCTGCTCGAGCTGCTGTCCGGTCGGACGGAGCGGCTGGCGATGGCGGCCCCGCAGGCCGGGGCGCGGGAGCCGGTCCCGGGGCCGATCCTTCGGCCGGGCCGGCTTGCCGGAACGGAATAGGCCACCATTCCCCTTGTGCCGGCCCGGCCGGGTGGGAATGATGCCGGCCGCTTCCGTGACCCGCCCGAAAGGATCGTCCGTGCGCCCGTCCAACGCCCGCCATCCGGTCGCCGCCAAGGCGGTGCGCGTGCGGCCCTCCGCCGGCCGCGGCGCCGCCTAGCCGGGACGGGGGACGACACCGATCATGCGCCGTGTTCCCGTGATGCCGCGCGCCAACTGGCGCCCGGGGCTGGTCCGCTATCCCTTCGGCATGGCCGCGGTCGGGGCCGGCGCCCTGTGGCGCGAGGACGTGCGCTACGAGTTTACGGCCCAGCAGATCGATCTGATCGAAAGCGTCGCCGACGAACTGCACGGCATGCTGCGCGACACGGTCCGCCGGGTGGTGCTGGAGCGGCGGCTGAACGAGATGGGCATCCGCGGCGAGGCGGCGCGCCTGGTGGAATCCGGGTGGTCCGACTATTGGCGCCAGGGCGGCGTGGACGAGCGTGCCGGCGGTCTGGTCGGCCGGCTGACGCTGGCCTACGACGGCCGGGACTCCTTGAAGCTGCTGGGCTGCAACTACGACGTGCCCGACGGGTTGTTCGCCGCCGCCATCATCCAGCGCAACTGGCGCGAGGCCCAGGCGGCCGACGCCGACCAGTTCAACAGCCTGCACGAGGGCCTGGTGGAGCGCTGGGAGGAGCTGGCGGCCGATGGCGGGCCGGCCCGCCTCGGCGTGCACGTGGCCTGCGCCACGCCCGACGGCGTCCGCGAGGGGGAGGCGGCCTACCTGGCGGCGACCGCGGCGGAAGCGGGGCTGCCGGCGCGGGTCGTGCCGTTGCAGAGCGTGGCGTGGGACGGCGGACGGTTCCGCAGCGCCGACGGCGAGGCCATCGCCTGCCTGCACAAGGTCCACCCCTGGGAGGAACTGGCCGCCGCCGCCGCCGCCGCCAACCTTCGTGCCTGCGGCATGACGGTGCTGGAGCCGGCGTGGCGCTGGCCGTTTTCCAACCACGCCGTGGCCGCGCTGATGTGGGACCGCTACCCGGGCCATCCGAACCTGTGCCGGGCGACGCTGGACGAGGCCGGCCTGCCCGGCGGCGAGGCGCTGACGGTGCGGTCCTTCTTCGGCCTGGACCGTCCCACCGAGCGGCTCACGGTCGCCGGCGGAGCCGTCTCCGACAGCGGCCCCCTGGTCACCGAGCCGGGGGGCTGGCTGTGGATGGAAACCCCGCCGCTGTTCCAGCAGGACGGCGTTCACGCGGTGATCCACGCGTGGATCGTCGGCGACAAGTGCCTGGGGATGAGCGTCCGCGAGGGCGCCGACCCGCGGGTGGGGGCCGACGCCGCGGTGGTGCCGCACCTGTTCCGGCCCTAAGCGGGTTTTCCGACCTCCGCCCACACGCCGGCGGGCGGGATCAGGCGCGCCGCACGATGGTGAGGAAGCTCGACACCTCGCGGCCCAGCTTCTGCGATTCGCCCATCAGATCGCGGGCCGCCGACAGCAGCTCCTCGGCGCTCGACCCCGTTTCCCGTGCCTGGCGGTCGACGCCGCCGATGCTGCCGGTGACGGAGCGGGTGCCGGCCGAGGCCTGCTGCACGTTGCGGGCGATCTCCGAGGTCGCCGCGCCCTGCTGCTCCACCGCGGCGGCCACCGTCGTGGTGATCTCGCTGATGCGGCGGATGGTGTCGACGATGGTGGTGATGGCCCCCACCGCACGCTGGGTCTCACCCTGGATCGACCCGACCTGGCTCTGGATGTCCTCGGTCGCCTTGGCGGTCTGGTTGGCGAGGTTCTTGACCTCCTGGGCGACCACCGCGAAGCCCTTGCCGGCCTCGCCGGCGCGCGCCGCCTCGATCGTGGCGTTGAGCGCCAGCAGGTTGGTCTGGCTGGCGATGTCGTTGATCAGGTTCACCACCTCGCCGATCCGGTTGGCGGCGTCGGCCAGCCCCTGCACCGTGGCGTTGGTGGTCTTCGCCTCGTCGACGGCGCGGTCGGCGACCTGGGTCGCCTCACCGACGTGGCGGCTGATCTCGCCGATCGAGGCGGACAGCTGCTCGGCGGCGGCGGCGACCGTCTCGACGTTGGCGGAGGCCTGCTGGGACGCGGCGGACACGGCGATCACCGCCGACTGGGTCTCCTCGGCGTTGCGCGACAGGCGCTCCGCGTTGCCCTGCATGCGCGACGCCGACGACGACACCGCCTGGACGACGACGTCGATCTTGCCGGCGAAGTCCTGGGTCGCCCGGTCGATGTCGGTGCGCCGGCGCGCGTGTTCGGCCTCGCCGTCGCGCTGCCGGCGTCCGGCCTCTTCGCCCTCCTTGAGCGCGCTGCGGAACCCGGCGACCGCGCGGGCCATGACGCCGATCTCGTCACCGCGGTCGGTGTCCTGGACGGTGGCGGTGAAGTCCTTGCGGCTCAGCGCCGCCATCACCTCGGCCAACCGGTGCAGCGAGGCCATCTGCCCCTTCACGTAGAAGTAGGTGGCGACGCAGACCACCAGGCCGACCACCAGGGACACGATGGCGATGCGCCATTCCAGGGTGACGGCGAGGGAGTCGAACTCGGTCGCCGGCATGCCGGCGTCCAGGGTCGCCTGGCGCATCTCCGAGGTCAGGAAATGGATCGCGCCGATCAGGATGGCGATGCAGCTCGCAATTGTACCGACGATGTTGAGAACGACCAGCTTCTGCGTGAAACCGAGGCGACTCGAAACGGTTTCCATGGAGTGCTCCCGCTGTGATGGGCTCGGCCACGACTGGCTGCGCATCGGTAACAAAGGTTCCGGCCATTTTACGAAATGTTTCGCGGCGCCGCAATCTGATGTTGCGGCGCAACGCGCAGGGCAGGCAGCACGGTGTGGTGCGGCACCTCCGGGACGGCTGGCCCGCGTCCCCGTCGCGGCGGACCGCCGATGCGGCGGCGGGCCGCGGGCCGGCTTGGAATAGAATCGCGCACCCGGTGTTTGTTGGCGGTGCAGCATCCCTTCCGGACACCGGCGTCACCCATGGTCCTCATCACCGCCATCACCGCCCAGCATCGCCCCCGCCGCGCGCCGCGCGCCGCGGTGCTGGCCCTCTGCCTCGCCGCCGGCACGCTCGGCGCCTGCAACCTGGACGGCGACACCGCCGCGGCCGGTGGCGCGGTGCACCCGGTGTCGGCGCTGCGCTACGCGGCGCGCAGCAACGCCGACCACCCGGCCTGGGGCGACCCACGCTGGAGCATGCAGTACGCCCACAACGGGCGGTGCGACGATCCCCGTTACCGCACCTCCAACGGCGGGCTCGCCGAGCCCGGCAGCGACGAGCACGACTGCGTCCGCCTCGGCGACGGGCGGCGCTGACCGCCGCCTCGGCGACGGGCGGCGCTGACCGCCGCCTCGGTGACGGGCGGCGCTGACCGCCGCCGCCGCCGGTCACACGATCGACAGCGCCGCCGAGGCGGGAACCGCCAGGGCCTCGCCGATGGCCCGCAGCCCGCGCGCCGCGTCGTCGCGGTGGCGGGGCATGCACAGGCCGATGCGGACGGCGTGCACCGTGCCGTTGCGTCCCACCGCGAAGGTGTCCGCGCCGGTCAGGCGCACGCCGCGCCGGGTGGTTTCGGCGAGGAAGTCGTCCTGGCGCCACGGCTCCGGCAGCGTCAGCCACAGATGCTGCGAACCGCGGTGCCCGCACAGCAGCGGGGCGGGAAGGAGGGACCGGGCGAGCGTCTGCCGGGCCGCGGTCTCGACCCGCTGGCGCTCGGCGAAGCGGTCGGCCTGGCCGTCCTGGATCCACCGCGTCGCCACCTCGCTGGGCAGCGGCGGCGCGCAGTAGTGAAGCGACCGCACGACCGATTCCATGCGCGGCATGAGGCCGGGCGGCACCACCAGGTGGCCGACCCGCAGCCCGGCCGCCAGGCTCTTGGACAGGCTGGTGATGTAGACCGTGATGTCCGGGGCGATGGTCTGCACCGGGCGGACGCCGGGGACCAGGAAACCGAACACGTCGTCCTCGATGATGATGACGTCGTGGCGGCGGGCGATGGCGGCGATCTCCTCGCGCCGCGCCGCCGGCATCACCGACGCCGTCGGGTTCTGCAAGGTCGGCACGAGGTAGAGCAGCTTGGGGGCGAGGCGGCGGCAGGCGGCGTCGAAGGCGTCGGGGACCAGCCCGTCGTCGTCGATGGCCACCGGCTCCAGATGCAGGCCGAAGGTGGCGGCGACGGCCTTGGTGCCGTAGTTGGTCAGCCGCTCGGCCAGCACCACGTCGCCGTTGCGGGTGAGGGCGGCGAGGGCCACGGCCAGGGCGTTCTGGGCGCCGGGGGTGATGATGAGGCTTTCCGGTGCGATCTCGACGCCGTGCTGGCGGGCCAGCCACCGCGCCGCCGCCGCCCGGTGGTGCGGCAGCCCGGCGTGGGGCACGTACTCCAACAAGCGCCCCAAGCCGTCGGTGGAGGCCCCGATGGCCTGCAGGGTCGCGGCCAGAGCGGCGGCGCCGTCCGGCAGGAACGGGGTGACCGCCGTCATGTCGACGGCGGAGGTCTCGGTCGGAAGGTGCCAGTTCAACGGGTCGGCGTGGGCGCTGGAGGGGTCCTGGACGAAGGTGCCGCGGCCGACCTCGCCGCCCAGCAGCCCCCGCTTCTCCGCCTCGGCGTAGGACCGCGTGATGGTCCCCACGGTGACGCCCAGCCGGAAGGCGAGTTCGCGGTGGGTGGGCAGCCGGGTTCCCGGGGTGAGCCGCCCGGCGGCGATGTCCTCGGCCAGCGCGTCGGCGATGGCGCGGTAGCGCGGGCCGGGGCGCCCGGCGATCTCGGGGTGCCAATTTGTCATGGTGACAATATGGCGGGATTCGCGGGATCGACGCAAGAGGGGCGTGATTGTCACTGTTTTGCATGGCTGGGCTGGGTGTGGCGCATTGCGTGGAGAAAACGCCTGAAACCAAGGGTGTTGCCGCAAAAACACATCCTAGGTCGGGAATGTACTGGTGACAATTCGACGGTTGACGGGCCTGATTGTGTTGCCATACTCCGCATTGTCTCCGTCTGGTTGAGACGCCCGCGCTGACAATGGAGGGTCCCATGCGCACCAACGAAGCCGCCCGCACGACCGGTCCGTCCCCGTCGCTCCTCGCGGCCTCCGTTCGCGTCGTGGGTGCCCTGACCGTCCGCCCGCTGCTGTGGGCGCTGGAGCGGGCGATGGCGGCCAACGAGCGGTGGCGCCAGCGGCAGGCGCTGATGCGGCTGGACGACCATCTTCTGAAGGACATCGGCATCACCCGTGCCGAAGCGGAAGGGGAGGCCGGCAAGCCGGCCTGGCGGGAGTGAGCGGATGACGGACGTCGTCTACGCCGTCGAACCCGATCTCACCGCCGACGCCTTCGTCGGCGTCCTGGAGCGCTCCGGGCTGGCGGAACGCCGGCCGGTGGGCGACCGGGCGCGCATCGCCGCCATGCTGCGCGGGGCGGGGCTGATCGTCACCGCCCGCGCCGACGGTGCACTGGTCGGGGTGGCCCGTTCGGTCACCGATTTCGCCTATTGCTGCTACCTCTCGGACCTCGCCGTCGACCGGGCCCACCAGGGGCGCGGCATCGGGCGGGAGCTGATGCGGCGCACCCGCGCGGCGGTCGGGGAGGGCGTGACCTGCCTGTTGCTGGCGGCCCCCGCCGCGGTCACCTTCTACGAGGCGGCGGGGTTGGGCCGGCACCCCAACTGCTTCCAGTTCACCACCAGCCCGTGAGGCCCACCATGCGCCTGCCGATCTTCCAGGTCGATGCCTTCGCCGACGCGGTGTTCGCCGGCAACCCCGCGGCGGTGGTGCCGCTGGAGGGCTGGCTGTCCGACGAGCGCCTGCTCGCCATCGCGGCCGAGAACAACCTGTCGGAAACCGCGTTCATCGTGCCCGACGGCGACGGGTTCGAGCTGCGCTGGTTCACGCCGATGGTGGAGGTCGAGCTGTGCGGCCACGCCACCCTGGCGACCGCGTTCGTCGTCGACCGCATCCTGCGGCCGGACGGCCCCGCCACCCTGACCTTCCGGACGCGCCAGGCGGGCACCCTCACCGTCACCCGGGCGGACGGGCGCTACGTGCTGGATTTCCCCGCCCGCCCGGTCGAGCCGGTGGCCGATCCGCATCCCGGTCTGCTGGCGGCCCTGGGCGGGCCGATGCCGCGGGAGGTGCGGGGCGGGCGCGACTACCTCGTCGTCTATGACAGCGCCGACGCCGTTCTCGGCCTGCGCCCCGACATGGCGGGGCTGGCCGCCACCGACCGGCGGGCGGTGTGCGTCACCGCCCCGGGCACGGGAGGGGTCGACGTTGTGTCGCGCTTCTTCGCGCCGTCGGTGGGCATCCCCGAGGATCCGGTCACCGGCGCCGCCCACTGCATGCTCGTGCCCTACTGGGCGGAGCGACTCGGGCGTTCCCGCATCGAGGCACGCCAGGTGTCGGCCCGTGGCGGCGCCTTGTCCTGCGAGTTGGCGGGCGACCGCGTGCGGATCGCCGGCGCGGCGGTTCTCTACCTGGAGGGACACATCCGTGTCTGACCTCTCGGTTGCCGCGGCCGGACCCGGGGACCTCGGGCACGTCCGTGCCCTGTTCCTGGAGTACGCCCGCTCCCTCAATGTCTCGCTGTGCTTCCAGGGCTTCGACGCGGAGCTCGCCGGTCTGCCCGGCGCGTACGCGCCGCCACGGGGCGCGCTGCTGCTGGCGTGGTCCGGCGAAGACGTCGCCGGGGTCGTGGGCGTGCGCCCGCTGGCCGCCGATGCCTGCGAGATGAAGCGGCTGTACGTACGCCCGGCGTTCCGCGGCACCGGGGCGGGGCACCGCCTGGCCGAGGCCGCGATGGCCGCGGGGCGCCGCCTGGGGTACCGGGCGATCCGGCTCGACACGCTGGCGACCATGACCGCCGCCAACGCCCTTTACCGTGCCCTGGGCTTCGTCGAGATCGCGCCCTATTATGAGAACCCGTTGGCCGGTGTGGTGTACTATGAGCGCCGGCTCGACGGGGGCGGGGCATGACGGCGCGGCATTTCGAGGATTTCCAGACCGGCGACGTCTTCGAGACCGCCGGGGTCACGGTGACGGAGTCGCAGATCGTCGACTTCGCCCTGCTGTACGACCCGCAGCCCTTCCACATCGACGCCGTGGCCGCCGCCGACGGGCCGTTCGGCGGGCTGATCGCCAGCGGGTTCCAGACCCTGGCGCTGACCTTCCGGCTGTTCCTGGCGACCGGCGTCCTGGCCGGGACCAGCTTGGGCAGCGGTGCGGCGGACGAGCTGCGCTGGCTGCGCCCGGTGCGCCCCGGCGACACGCTGCGGGTGCGGGTGGAGGTGGTCGCCGTGCGCCCGTCGCGGCGCGGCGACCGCGGCACCGTGCGCTGCGCCTACACCACCACCAACCAGCAGGGCGACCCCGTGCTGACCGTCGCCATCGACCAGATCGTGGCGCGCCGTGCGCCAGCGCCGGCCTGACCGCCGCTCACCCGGCATGCCACGGCCCGCCCGGGGCGGCCAGAGCCTCCACGCGGTCGCGCAGCTTCTGCACCTGGGACGGCGTCAGCGAGACCCCGAACATGGCACGGAAGGCGGCGGCGATGGCGCCGCGGGTGGGGCGGGCGCCGGACGCCGCGAGGTGGCGGTACACGGTGAAGCCGTCAACCCAGCGCTGCACCCGCTCCGCCTTGCCGCGCAGCTGCGCCGCGGCCGGGGTGCGAACGGTCGCGAGGTGGCGTTCCAACCGCCGCGCCGCCTCCAAGGGGGTGAACGCGGGCAGGCGGACCGGCGCCGCGGCGGCGGCCGGTTGGCCGGCCGGCAGGGCGGCGCGCCGGCGCCTCTGACGCGCCCGGTCGGCGGTGCGCAGCGCCTCGGCATAGGCGGGATCGGCGCGGCGGCGCGCCGTTCGCCGCGCGTTCGCCCGCGCGTTGCGGCGGCGCAGCGCCTCGAGCGCCTGGGCCGACAGGCCGCCGCCGCCCAGGCCGCCCCCCAGGAGAAAGGCCACCTCTTCGGGCGTCAGGCGGGACGCGTCGTCGTCGTCGGGGGCGGGCATGGCGGGCGCGGGCCGGTCCGACCCTACAGCGGGAAGCGGACGGCCGCCGTCGTCCCCGTGGAATCGCTGTCGGTCGACAGCGTGTCGCCGAGCTGGGCGGCCAGCGCCTCGGCCAGCATCAGGCCGTCGTCCGAGGTGGTGTCGAAGCCCGCCGGCATGGGCCTGCCGTTGTCCTCGATCTCCAGCCGGCCGCGGCCGTCACCGGCGTGGTTCAGCCGCACCGTGATCCAGCCCTGCTCGGGGAAGGCATGGTGGAGGCTGTTGGAGACCAGCTCGGCGATGATCAAGCCCAGCGGCATCGCTTCGTAGAGCCCGATCTGCATGGGCTCGGCGTCGACGGTCACCGGCACGCTGGCCAGCCCGCCCGGCGTTCCCGCCTTGACGGCCTCGCACAGCGCCTGGACGTAGCGGCCGAGATCCACATGGGTGCCGCTGCCCGATTCGTGGAGCTGGCGGTAAAGGATCGCCAGGGCCTCGATGCGCACGAGGGTCTGCTCGTAGGCGATCCGGGCGTCGGGGTCGCGGATGCGGCCGGCCTGGAGCTTCAGGAGGCTGATCACGAGCTGAAGGCTGTTCTTGGCGCGGTGCTGCAGCTCGCGCATCTCCGCCTCCAGCGCCTTCACGCGGGCCTCCCACGCGCTCTCCGGCGACCCGGGGGCGGCGGGGGGGCCCGCGGCTTGATCCGAGGGGGCGGCGACCGGCACGGACGTGAAGCGCATCGACCTCAACCTGTACTCATAGGGTCCTGCGGCGCCGCGCGGGCGGCGACCGTCGGGCAACAGACGTTTATCTATGCACTCCGGGGCGGGTCTGGGGGTGCTCAAACGAGGTAGTTCCGGTGCCATAGAACGGCCGAAGGGGCAGGCGACGCCGTCCGGATGGCGTACGCGCCGGTGGCCGGGGGCGCCGGGTGCAAATGGGTGGCGGTGGCGGTGGCGGTGGCGGCGGTGGCGGTGCGGACCGGCCACGGTGGCGACCGGACGAGACGGTTTCGCCCCCGGCGCAGGCATGGTTGAGTGGTGCCATGGTCCATCACCACCGCGTGTCCACCCCGCGCATGCGCCGACTGGCGTTCGCGCTTCTGCTCGCCACCGGCTGCTCGACCGCCGTCTCGGGGACCGCCGACCCCGGCGCCGGGGTGACGACGCGGGTCATGGCGCTCGACCCCGGGGACCCTGGCCGCCGCGTCGTCGGCCGGCTGGAGTTCCGGGGCGCGGTCGAGGTCAGCGGCGGCGGCATCGGCGGGCTGTCCGGCCTCGCCCTGCTCGACGGCGACCGGTTCGCCGCGGTCAGCGACCGCGGTTTCGTGGTGTTCGGCCGCTTGCGCCACGACGCCGAAGGCCGGCTGTCCGGCGTCGACGGCCTGGAGACGCGGCGGCTGCCGCGCCCTGGCGGGTCGGCCGACGCCGAGGACATCCAGCGCCTGCCCGGCGGCGGCTGGCTGGTGGCGTTCGAGCGTGACCACCGCATCCTGCGCTATCCCCCCGGGCTCGGCCGCGGCGCCGCCGGCGCTGCGCCGGCGCGGCTGCCGCCGCCCCCCGGCCTCGACGGGGCGCCGCGCAACGGCGGCATCGAGGCCATGGCGCCGCTCGCCGACGGGCGCCTTCTGGTGCTGGAGGAAGGCGCCGACGACGGCGTCGCCGCGCGGCGCGCCTGGATCGCCGCCGCCCCCCTGCGCGGTGCCGGCGACTGGCGGGCGCTCACCTACCGCGCCGCGCCGGGATTCCGCCCCACCGGGGCGGCGGTCGCGCCGTCCGGCGACCTGCTGGTGCTGGAGCGCGCCGTCTCCCTGTTCGGCGGCTGGCAGATCCGGGTGGTCCGGGTCGCCGCCGGCGCCTGGGACCGCGACGCCGTGCTGGAGGGCGACGAGGTGGCGCGCCTCGGCCTGCCGCTGCTGGTGGACAACTTCGAGGGCATCGCCGCCGTCGCCGGGGCCGGCGGCGAGACGCTGCTCTACCTCGTCTCCGACGACAATTTCAGCCCGTTGCAGAGAACGATCGTGGCGCTGTTCGCGCTGCCCCGTCAGGGGCCGTGAACCTCGCGCTCCACCCGCTCCAGCAGCGCGACGATGCCGGCCGCCTCGGCGTCGGACAGCCGGCCGTGCCCGGCGAGGAACGCGGCGACGGGGCGCCCGGTGTAGCGCCCGACCAGCACGCCGTCGCGCCGGACCAGGGCGGCGCGGGCGAGGTCGGCGGCGCGGTCGTGGCACGCCCGGCACCGCTCCTGGTAGAGGGGCGGAGTCGCGGCCTGGGCCTCGAGCATCGCGACGACCCCGCTCGCGTCCTGGGATGGCAGGCCGCCCCGGTGGCGCTCCAGGAAACGGACGAGGTCACGCCTGGGGCCCGGCGCCACCGCACCGCCCATTGCCGTGCCGCCGTCGTCCCGGCCAAGGACCGAGCGCGCGAAATCGCCGGCATGGCCGTGGCAGGACTGGCAACGGTCTTCGAAGAGGCGGTGCAGATCGGTGGCCGCGGCGGGCGACGCCGCCAGCGGCAGCGCCAAGGCCAATGCGGTGAGAAGGCGGTGCATGGTGGCCCGAGGATACGCCCGGCAGGCTATGGCGTAAAGCGTAGGTGCCGCGCGCTCGCCGCTTCCGCCCGCGGCAAAACCTGCTACAGTCCGCGCCATGTTTACCGGAATCGTCACCGACGTCGGCCGTGTGCGCTCTGTGGAGAGGCAGGGCGACACACGCTTCACCATCGAGACCGCCTTCGCCATGGAGACGGTGCCGATCGGCGCGTCCATCGCCAACAGCGGCGTCTGCCTCACCGTCGTCGCCAAGGGACCGGGCTGGTTCGTCGTCCAGGCCTCGGCCGAGACGCTGTCGAAGACGACGCTCGGCGCCTGGCGGCCCGGCACCGCCGTCAACCTGGAGCGCGCCCTGAAGGTGGGCGACGAGCTCGGCGGGCACATCGTGTCCGGCCACGTCGACGGCGTCGCCACGGTGGTCGACCTGCGCCCGGACGGCGAGTCCGTGCGCTACACCTTCGAGGCGCCGCCCGCGCTGGCAAAGTACGTCGCGTCCAAGGGATCGGTCGCGCTGGACGGCGTCTCGCTCACCGTCAACGAGGTGGACGGCGCCCGCTTCGGGGTGAACATCATCCCGCACACCCAGGGCGCCACCACCTTCGGCGCCCTCGCGCCCGGTGACCGGGTGAACATGGAAATCGACATGCTGGCGCGCTACGTCGCCCGGCTGGTGGGTCAAGAATGACGTCCGAATACCACTCCTATCTGTCCTCGGCCGAGGATCTGCTCGAAGAAGCGCGCCAGGGCCGGATGTTCGTGCTCGTCGACGACGAGGACCGCGAGAACGAGGGCGACCTCGTCATTCCCGCGCAGATGGCCACGCCGGAGGTCATCAACTTCATGGCCAAGCACGGCCGCGGCCTGATCTGCCTGGCGCTCGACCGCCAGCGCATCGAGAAGCTGCGGCTGCCGCTGATGGCGCAGCAGAACGCGTCGCGCCACCACACCGCCTTCACCGTCTCGATCGAGGCGCGCGAGGGGGTCACCACCGGCATCTCCGCCGCCGACCGCGCCCGCACCATCGAGGTCGCCATCGACGACGCGGCGGGGCCCGAGGACCTGGTGACGCCCGGCCACGTCTTCCCGTTGCTGGCCCGCGACGGCGGCGTTCTGGTGCGGGCCGGCCACACGGAGGCCGCGGTCGACATCGCCCGCATGGTCGGGCTGACCCCGGCCGGGGTGATCTGCGAGATCATGAACGACGACGGCACCATGGCCCGCCTGCCGGACCTGGTGACCTTCGCCCAGTTCCACGGCCTCAAGGTCGGCACCATCGCCGACCTCATCGCCCACCGCCGGCGCACCGAGACCATCGTCGAGCAGCGCCTGGCCGGCACCCTGGACAGCCGCTTCGGCGGCCACTTCCAGATGTACGTCTACGTCAACAAGGTCGCCTACGCCGAGCACATCGCCCTGGTCCGCGGCGACATCAGCGGCGACGATCCGGTGCTGGTGCGCATGCACGCGCTCTCCGTCCTCGACGACGTGCTGGGCGACCGCTCCGCCGGGCGGGACGGCGAACTGCAGGCCTGCATGGACCTGATCGCCAAGGAGGGGCGCGGCGTCCTCGTGCTGCTGCGCGAGCCGCAGGCGACCGGCCTCTCGGCGGTGGCGCGGGCGCGCCTTGAGGGGCAGAGCGCCAGCGGCGCCGAGCTGCGCGACTACGGCGTCGGCGCGCAGATCCTGCTCGACCTCGGCGTGCGCAAGATGGAGTTGCTGACCAACCGCCGCAAGACGATCATCGGGCTGGAGGGCTACGGCCTGACGGTGGTCGGCCAGCGGGCCGTGCCGGGCGGCGGGCCGGAGCCGGAGTGACCGGCGATGAGCGACGCGCCGCACATCATGGTGGTGGAGTCCCGTTTCCACGAGGACATCGCCGACGAATTGGTGCGCGGCGCCCTGGCCGAACTGGGCAAGCAGGGTGCGACCCATCACCGGGTGCCGGTGCCCGGCGCGCTGGAGATCCCGGCGGCGGTGCAGATCGCCGTCCGGTCGATGGACGTCTACACCGCGCGGCGGCGCTTCGACGGCTATGTCGCCCTGGGATGCGTGATCCGCGGCGAGACGATCCAGTACGACCTGGTCTGCGCCGAGGCCATGCGCGGCCTGCACGACCTGACGCTGCGCCACAGCCTGGCGGTCGGCAACGGCATCCTGGCGGTGGAGAACCGCGAGCAGGCATGGCTGCGGGCCGCCACCGGGGGCCGCAACCGCGGCGCCCTGGCGGCCCGTGCCTGTCTTGACATGATCGAGCTGAAGCGCCAATTCCGCCTCTATCCGCGGTGACGGTGCCGAAAACCCCGACTTCCCTTGAGCATTCCAGGCAGTTCCAAGACATCATGAGCAACGAAGACGCGGCCGACCACGCCAAGGCGCGGCGCGGCAACCGGAGGACCGGGGCGAAGAAGACCGGGGGCGGCTCGGCCAAGGCGCGGCGCAAGGCGGCCCGCCTCTCGGCCGTGCAGGCGCTGTACCAGATCGAGCTGACCGGCGCCGAGGTGGAGCCGGTGATCGGCGAGTTCGTCAAGCACCGGCTCGGCCAGGAGATCGATGGCGAGCAGTTCGTCGCCGCCGACCCGCAGCTGTTCGCCGACATCGTCCGCGGTGCCGCCCACCGGCGCGAGGAGGTCGACGGGCTGGTCACCGCCGCGCTGTCGCCGAAGTTCCCGCTGGAGCGCGTCGAGCTGCTGCTGCGCGCCATATTCCGCGCCGGCGCCTACGAGCTGTTCGTCCACCGCGACGTCCATCCGCGCATCGTCATCAGCGAGTACGTGGACGTGGGCCACGCCTTCTTCGCCGGGCGCGAGCCGGGCATGGTCAACGGCGTGCTCGACCACGTCGCCCGCGTCCTGCGCCCCGACGAGCTGCAACAGCCGGTTCCCGGACGTGACGCCGCCGGCGACGCCTGACGGCGAGTTCGGCCGCATCGCCCGCCACTTCCGGCCGCTCGCCGCCGGCTTCCCGGGGGCGCGCGGGCTGGCCGACGACGCCGCCGTGTTCGCCGTTCCGGACGGGACGGAGCTGGTGGTCACCATGGACGCCATGGTGGCCGGCATCCATTTCCTGCCCGACGACCCGCCCGGCGACATCGCCGCCAAGCTGATGCGAGTCAACCTGTCCGACCTCGCCGCCATGGCCGCGGAACCCTACGCCTACACCCTGGCGGTGGCGCTGCCGCGCGAGCTGCCGGAGGCGTGGCTGGCGGCCTTCGCCGCCGCCCTCGGCGAGGACCAGCGCCGCTACGGCATCGCCCTGGCCGGCGGCGATTCCGTGTCGACCCGGGGGCCGATCACCCTGGCGCTGACCGCCTTCGGGCTGGTGCCCGCGGGCCAGGCGCTGCCGCGCTCCGGCGGCCGTCCGGGCGACGCGGTGTTCGTCACCGGCAGCATCGGCGACGCCGCCCTCGGCCTGGCCGTGGCGCTGGGGGAGCTGGAGGTGGCCGAGCCGGCGGCCCGGGCCCACCTGCTGCACCGCCTGCGCCGGCCCGAGCCGCGCCTCACCGTCGGCGCCGGTCTGCGGCGGCTGGCGTCGGCGGCGATCGACGTCTCCGACGGGCTGGTCGCCGACCTCGCCCATGTCGCCGAGGAGTCCGGCTGTGCGGCCGAGGTGGAGGCGGCGCGGGTGCCATTGTCACCGGCCGCCCGCGCCGTGATCGGTGGCGACCCGGCGCTGCTGGCGCGCGCGCTGACCGGCGGCGACGACTACGAGGTGCTGTTCACCGCGGCCGCGGAGCGCCGCGACGCCGTGGCCGCTCTCGCCGACGCCTGCGGAGTCGCGGTGACCGAGATCGGCCGCCTGTGCGACGGCGCGGCGGGCACCGTCACGGTGCGCGGGGCGGACGGCGCACCGCTCGCCCTGCCTGGGGGCGGCTGGGTGCATTTCTGACGCGGGTCCGCCGCGACGGAGCCGAGGGATGGCGGGCTCGCAACGGCCCGGCCCGCTGGACGCGCGGGTCTGCTGAACGCGCCGGTCTGCTGAACGCGCCGGTCTGCTGAACGCGCCGGTCTGCTGAACGCGCCGGTCTGCTGAACGCGCCGGTCTGCTGAACGCGCCGGTCTGCTTAACGCGATGGTAGGCAACCGCCGTCATGGTGGGGCGGCGCACGGTTCGCGACTCGGGGGTGTTCGGCCATGAAGGCCTTGGTGGTTCTGGTGTTCGGCCTGCTGCTGCTGGGTGGTGCCGCGTTTGGCGGCTGGACCTTGTACGAGATGTACATCGTCGGCAAGGACCCCGGTGCGGAGCCGCCGCCCCCGCCGCCCCCGCCGGTCACCTCCTATGTGCGGATGAAGCCGTTCACCGTGCCGGTGATCGGCGACAACCGGGTGCGGCAGTTCATCACCATCGCGCTCACCGTCGAGGTGATCGCGGACAAGCAGCCGATCGCCCAGGCCAACGTCCCCCGCCTCGAGGACGCCTTCATCAGCATCCTGTATGAAGCCCTCGACGAGGGCTCGATCCTGCGCGGCGAGATCGTCGACATCGGCGCTCTGAAGGCCAAGCTGCGCGAGGCCGCGGAGAAAACGCTGAGCGCCGCCATCGTCCACGATGTGCTGATCCAGGTCGTCTCACAGCGCAATCTGTAGTATCCGCCGGGTTGCCACCCCGGCTTTTCGCTGCGCCGCAAACGACCGGCGCCGGCCGGTCTTTCCGTTGTCAGAATGATGCCCAGAAGAACGGGCCATCGGCAATGGCCTATGGCGAACAGGATATTTGCGCGGCGCTGCTCCGGGCCGCCGCCGGCCTTCCCCGGCCATTTCGCCGCGTGAGCGCCGGCCTTGCCGCTGTTGCAAAGGGCTGTCCGGCGTAGCATGCTCTTTGGCGAAAAACCCGGCCTGATCACCGCCTCGTCTTGCGCGGCGGCGATGGACATTCAGACCGGAACAATATTTGTCGGGGGATCGTATGCTAATTGCGTTCATATTTGTGATCGCCTGCGGCGTTCTGGCGCTGGCGTATGGTGCGTACGCGGGCAAGGAGGTCATGGCGGCTCCTGCCGGCTCGGAGCGCATGCAGGCCATCGCCGGCGCGGTGCAGGAAGGCGCCCGGGCGTACCTGAACCGCCAATACACGACCATCGCCATTGCCGGCGTGGTCATCCTCGTCATCCTCGGCGCCATCCTCGGCGTCACCGTGGCGATCGGCTTCTTCATCGGTGCCGTGCTGTCCGGCGTGGCCGGCTACATCGGCATGAACGTGTCGGTTCGCGCCAACGTGCGCACCGCCCAGGCGGCGACCGAGGGGCTGGCCAAGGCCCTGGACATCGCCTTCAAGTCGGGCGCCATCACCGGCATGCTGGTGGTCGGGCTGGGGCTTCTCGGCGTCGGCGGCTATTTCGCGGCGCTGTCCGCGCTCTACGACCTCGCCAACCCGGCCGACCTGCGCCACGTGCTGGAGGCCCTGGTGGCCCTGAGCTTCGGGGCGTCGCTGATCTCGATCTTCGCCCGCCTGGGCGGCGGCATCTTCACCAAGGGCGCCGACGTCGGCGCCGACCTCGTCGGCAAGGTGGAGGCGGGCATTCCCGAGGACGACCCGCGCAACCCCGCGGTCATCGCCGACAATGTCGGCGACAATGTCGGCGACTGTGCCGGCATGGCCGCCGACCTCTTCGAGACCTACGCCGTCACCATCGTCGCCACCATGCTGCTGGCGGCGATTTTTTTTGCCGGTGACGTCGTCCGCACCCTGCTCCTCTATCCCCTGGTGATCTGCGCCGCGTGCATCATCGCCTCGGTGATCGGCGTCTTCTTCGTCAAGCTGGGGCCCAGCAACAACATCATGGCCGCCCTCTACAAGGGCTTCTTCGGGTCGGCGGTGATCTCCTGCGCGCTGATCTTCGTGGTCACCCTGCTGATGTTCGGATTCAGCGCGCCGATCCCGATGATGAGCGGTGCGGGGACGGTCAGCATCACCGGCACCAACCTGTTCGTCTGCTCGCTGGTCGGGCTGGCGGTGACCGGGCTGCTGGTGTGGATCACGGAATACTACACCTCCACCGCCTACCGCCCGGTGCGCAGTGTCGCCCGCGCCTCGGAGACGGGGCACGGCACCAACGTCATCCAGGGTCTGGCGGTGTCCATGGAGGCGACGGCGCTGCCGGTGCTGGTGATCTGCACCGGCATCATCGTCGCCTATGGCCAGGCCCACGTCTTCGGCATCGGCATCGCCGCCACGACGATGCTGGCCCTGGCCGGCATGGTGGTGGCTCTCGACGCCTATGGGCCGGTCACCGACAACGCCGGCGGCATCGCCGAGATGTCCGAGATGCCCAAGGAGGTCCGCGTCACCACCGACGCCCTCGACGCCGTCGGCAACACCACCAAGGCGGTGACCAAGGGCTACGCCATCGGCTCCGCCGGGCTGGCGGCGCTGGTGCTGTTCGCCGCCTATGTCCAGGATCTCAAGCACTACTTCCCGAATGTCGAGGTGTCCTTCCAACTCGACAGCCCGTTCGTGGTGATCGGCCTGCTGTTCGGCGGCCTGCTGCCCTACCTGTTCGGGGCGATGGGCATGACGGCGGTGGGGCGCGCGGCGGGAGCGGTGGTGGTCGAGGTGCGCCGCCAGTTCCGCGAGATCCCCGGCATCATGGAAGGCACCGCCAAGCCCGACTACGGCCGGGCCGTGGACATGCTCACCAAGGCGGCGATCAAGGAGATGATCGTGCCGTCCCTGCTGCCGGTGCTGGCGCCGGTGGCGCTCTACCTCGTCATCAACGCGGTGGCCAGCCAGGCCGACGCCTTCTCCGCGCTCGGCGCCATGCTGCTGGGAACCATCGTGACCGGGGTGTTCGTCGCGATTTCCATGACGTCGGGCGGCGGCGCCTGGGACAACGCCAAGAAGTACATCGAGGAGGGGCACCACGGCGGCAAGGGGTCCGACGCCCACAAGGCGGCGGTCACCGGCGACACCGTGGGCGACCCCTACAAGGACACCGCCGGCCCGGCGGTGAACCCGATGATCAAGATCACCAACATCGTGGCGCTGCTGCTGCTGGCGATCATCGCCAAGCTGAGCTGACGCCGGGCCTCAACGGACGAGGCCGGGCGCTGGCCCGGCCTCTCCCCATCTCCAGTGACGCTCGCGTCCGGTGACGCTCCCGGGTGCCGGCGGCGCCGGGTCAGAGCCCGCCCGGTCCCTTGCCGGATTCCTTGGCGCCGAAGCGGCCGAAGTTGCCCAGCATCTGCTCCAGGAACGTCATCTCGCGGCCGTGGGTCGGCGTGGTGCGGTCGACGATCTCGATCTCCTGGCCGGCCGCGGCGTCGAGCTGCTGGATCTCCTTGACCACGCCGGCGGGATCGAAGGCGACGATCACCACCTTGCGCTCCACCACATCGGCGTCGAAGAAGGCGGTCTTCTCGGTGCGCTGGCCGATGTAGTACCAGACGTCGTGGTCGAAGGTGCCGACCTGGGTCGGCGTGCCCAGCAGCGCCGCCACATCCTCGCGGCGGCTCTCGCCGGCCTTGATGGCGGCGATCTGCTCGGCGTCGGCCATGTTGCCGCGGGTGGCGACGGTCGGCGCGCAAGCGGTGGCGGCGAGACCGGCAAGGCTCAGCGCGACCAGCGCGTGGATCGGTTTCGTCATGGTGATCAGCTCGTTTTCCCTGGGCTGGGGCGCGGGCGACGCTTGACGGCATACCCCCTTCGGCCCAAATGAGGGGACCATCGCACCGCGCGCTCGTCACTGTCAACGGCGGGTGCGCGCTCGAGTCGGTTTACCACAGGGCGGCCACTGGGCGGCCGTCCCTTCGGGCCCCCCGGGGCGCCCGCCCGCCTGACCCGCTGACCTGACCCGCTGACCGGAAGAGTCCCCGTCCCGTGTTCGACCGCCTGTTCCGCCGCCGCCGCGACATCGACGCCACCACCGGCCTGTACGCCGCCCTCGTCGCCCAGGCCCGGCAGGAGGCGTTCTACCGCGACTTCGCCGTGCCCGACACCATCGACGGCCGGTTCGACCTGGTGGCGCTGCACGTCTTTCTGGCCATGCACCGCCTGAAGGGGAACGGGGCCGCGGCCAACGCCCGGGCGCGCCAGCTCTACGACATCATGATGATCGACTTCGACCGCGGCCTGCGGGAGATGGGGGTGGGCGACAGCGGCATCGGCCGCCGCGTGACCATGATGATCCGCGCCGTCACCGGGCGCATCGCCGCCTACGACCGGGCGCTCGCGGCGGATGACCCGCGCGCCCTGGAGGTCGCCCTGGACAACAACCTCTACGGCACGGTGCACGACACCGACGCCGAGGCCCTGGCGGCGCTGGCGGGCTACATCCGCGACCAGGTGGCGGCGCTGGCGGCGCAGCCGCTCGACGCGCTGCTGCGCGGCGACATCCGCTTCGCCGCGCCGCGGCGGGTGGAGCATTCGGGCTAGGCGGCGAACCGGCGCGGCGGCGTCCTGTTGCACCAGGCCAGGGGACGGTGCCGCGCGGCGGCTTTTCTTCGCCGGGGATGTGTGGTTGAGTCGCGGGCGATCGCGACGCGGCCACGGGGACCACGCAAGCACGGGGTTGGGAGATGGAGCAGGGTACGCACGGCACGGCCCGTGGCACGAAGGCGGCCGAGTTCTCGCGTGTCGTCCAGTCCGAGCGCGTCGGGCGGGGCGACGTGGTGGAACGGATCACGGCCAGCCCGTCCGAACGCGACGCCCTGGCGCGGCGCTTCGAACTGGAGGCCGTTGAGCGGCTGGAGGCGACGGTGAGGCTGCGCCGTGCCGGGGCGGAGATGGTGCGGGTGACCGGGGCGCTGAGCGCCGACGTGGTGCAGACCTGCGTCGTGTCTCTGGAGCCGGTGCGCGCCACCGTCACCGAGGACTTCGAGGCGCTGTTCGCGCCGGAGACGCTGGTCCCGGAGGCCGGTGACGAGATCGACGTCGAGTTCGACGCGGCGTCGCTGGACGAGGACGTCCCGGAGCCCATGGAGCGGGGTCGCATCGACATCGGCGAACTGACGGCGCAGCACCTCTCCCTGGCGCTCGACCCGTACCCGCGCGCCCCCGGCCTGGCGCCGCTCGAGGCCGCGGACGAGGTGGCCCCCGAGGAGGGCCGAGAGGAGGACGGCGCGGCGGCGCGGCCCAATCCCTTCGCCGTTCTGGAGCGCTGGAAAGCCCCCCGGTGAGCGGGCGGAACGTGCTTGCCCTTGGCGCGGGTTTGCCGTATTGAATGCGGCTCGCGTCAGGCGGCCCCTTTTCGGGCCGCCTTTTCCAATGATATGAGAGTATACCGTCATGGCCGTTCCCAAGAAGAAGACCTCCAAGTCCCGGCGCAACATGCGGCGCTCGCACCACGCCCTGTCGACCAACAGCCACGCCGAGTGCCCGAACTGCGGTGAGCTGAAGCGCCCCCACCACGTCTGCGGGTCGTGCGGTCACTACGACCAGCGCGAAGTGGTGAAGACCACCGCGGCTTGATGCCGCTGTCCGGGCGGCAGGGCGGCCCGGCGCCGCTGTCCTGGCACCAGGGTGGCGTCACGCCGCGGGACCGCCGGTGCGCCTTTTGGTGGCAGCCCCGTCGGTGGCAGCCCCTTCGTTGGCAGCAGGGAGTCCGTCCGAGGTGAGCCAGCGCCTGACCATCGCCCTCGACGCCATGGGTGGCGACCACGCCCCCGACATGGTCGTTGCCGGAGCGGAGATCGCCCGCGAACGTCACCCCGACGTGCAGTACCTGCTGTTCGGCGACGAGGCGCGCATCGTGCCGCTGCTCGACAAGCTGCCGACGCTCAGGGCGGCATCCGAGGTGGTGCACACCACGGACGCCGTCGCGGCCGACGCCAAGCCGTCCGTGGCGCTGCGCGCGGGGCGGCAGTCGAGCATGCGGCTCGCCATCGACGCGGTGGCCCAGGGGCGTGCGGCCTGCGTCGTCTCGGCGGGCAACACCGGGGCGCTGATGGCGATGGCCAAGTTCGTGCTGAAGACGCTGCCCGGGATCGACCGGCCGGCGATCGCGTCCTTCTTCCCGACCCAGGTCGGCGAGAGCGTGATGCTCGACCTCGGCGCGAACACCGAGTGCTCGGCCGACAACCTGGTGCAGTTCGCCCTGATGGGGTCGGTCTTCGCCCGCACCGTCCTGGGGCTGGCGGAGCCGAGCGTCGGCGTGCTCAACATCGGGTCGGAGGACGTGAAGGGCAACGAGACGGTGCGGGGTGCCGCGCTGCGCCTGCGCGCGATGCCGCTGCCCGGCCGCTTCCACGGCTTCGTCGAGGGCACGGACATCGCCGCGGGCACCACCGACGTGATCGTCACCGACGGCTTCACCGGCAACGTCGCGCTGAAGACCGCGGAAGGCACCGCCAAGCTCTACACCGAGTTCCTGCGCCGCACGTTCCAGGCCTCGCTGACCGCGCGGCTGGGCTATCTGCTGGCGCGCTCGGCCTTCAAGAAGCTGAAGCACCGCACCGACCCGCGACGCTACAACGGGGCGATGTTCCTCGGCCTGCGCGGGGTGTGCGTCAAGAGCCACGGCGGCACCGACGCGGTGGGCTTCGCCAACGCTGTCGGTGTGGCCCTGAACCTCGCGGCCAACCGGTTCAACGACAAGATCATGGAAGAGATGCAGCGTCTCGCCAACGCGCCGTCCCTTCCCGACACCAAGGCGGCGGCGGTCTGACACCCATGTTGAAGCGTTCCCGGATCGTCGGCTGCGGGTCCTACCTGCCGGCCAACGCGGTCAGCAACCAAGAACTCACCCGCCGCGTCGACACCTCGGACGAGTGGATCGTCCAGCGCACCGGCATCCGCTCGCGCCACATCGCCGCGGACGGGGAACTGACCTCCGACCTGGCGATCGCCGCCGCCCGCGCCGCTCTGGAGCAGGCCGGGCTGGACGCCGGCGACATCGACTGCGTGGTGCTGGCCACCACCACCCCCGACAACACCTTCCCGTCGACCGCGACCAAGGTCCAGGCGGGGCTCGGCATGACCCGCGGCTTCGCGCTGGACGTCCAGGCGGTGTGCGCCGGGTTCATCTACGCCCTGTCGGTGGCCGACACCTTCCTGCGCACCGGCCAGGCGACCCGCGCCCTGGTGATCGGCGCGGAGACCTTCTCGCGCATCGTCGACTGGAAGGACCGCACCACCTGCGTCCTGTTCGGCGACGGCGCCGGCGCCGTGGTGCTGGAGGCGGGAGAGGGCGCGGGCACCGCCGCCGACCGCGGGGTTCTGTCCACCCACCTGCATTCCGACGGGCGCTACTACGACCTGCTCTACGTCGACGGCGGGCCGTCGTCGACGGGAACCGCCGGCTGCGTGCGCATGGAGGGGCAGGAGGTGTTCCGCCACGCCGTGACCAAGCTGTCGGAGGTGGTGGAGGAGGCCCTGCTCGCCAACGGGCTGGAGGCGTCGGCGGTGGATTGGCTGGTGCCGCACCAGGCCAACCGCCGCATCATCGACGGGATCGCCCGCAAGCTGAAGCTGCCGCCGGAGAAGGTGGTGCTGACCGTCGACCGTCACGGCAACACGTCGGCGGCGTCGATCCCGCTGGCCCTGTCCGAGGCGGTGGCCGACGGCCGCGTCAAGCGCGGCGACCTCATCCTCATGGAGGCGATCGGCGGCGGCCTCACCTGGGGTGCCGCGCTGGTGCGCTGGTAGGGGCGGCAAAGACCCCGGAGCGCACCGGGTGGCTTGAGCCAAGCTTTTGAATTGACGGGGTTCCGCCGTCGCTCTACCGTTTCCCGAACTTCGCGGGAAGAGGGCTGAGCGATGTCCGAGCACACCGTCACGCGCGCCCAGTTGAGCGAGGCCGTCTATCACGAGGTCGGCCTGTCGCGCAACGAATCGGCCGATCTGGTGGAGCATGTGCTGAACGAGGTGGCCGACGCGCTGGCCCGCGGCGAGATGGTCAAGATCTCGTCCTTCGGCAGCTTCCAGGTCCGCCAGAAAGGGCAGCGGGTCGGCCGCAACCCCAAGACCGGGGAGGAGGTGCCGATTCTGCCGCGCCGGGTCCTGGTGTTCCGGGCCAGCCATGTCCTGAAGGACCGCATCAACCAGGGGCTGGCGGAGCAGGAAGCCGGTGCCGTGAAGGCGGCGTCCTGATCCGGGGCGCGGAGTCGGCCAGTTCATGAGACCCCACGCACCCGCGAAGTCGGCGACGGCCTTCCGCACCATCAGCGAAGTGTCGGAGGACCTGGAGGTCCCGCAGCACGTCCTGCGTTTCTGGGAGACCCGGTTCCCGCAGATCCGCCCGCTCAAGCGCGGCGGTGGGCGACGCTATTACCGGCCCGAGGACGTGGAGCTGCTGCGCCGCATCCAGGGCCTGCTCTACCGCGAGGGCTACACCATCAAGGGCGTGCAGCGGCTGCTGCGCGAGCACCGCGGCGTGCTGCCCGCCGCCGGGCTGGCGCCGCCGCCGCCGCCGGACGAGGTGGACGACGCCGCCGCCGACGCGGCGGTTCCCGGCGAGGCCGAGGAGACCGACGCCGGCGGGCTGTCCGACGCCGCCCGCGAGGCGATCGAGGCGGTGGTGGCGGAGCTCAAGGCGCTGCGCGCCCTTCTCGGTGCCGCTGACGGAAACGGCGGGTGAGCGCAACGCAGGGGTTGCGCCGCGCCGTCGCCCTGGCTATATATGCCGCCCACACCGGTTCCGGGCTGACGGAGCGTAGCGCAGCTTGGTAGCGCATCAGACTGGGGGTCTGGGGGTCGCAGGTTCAAATCCTGTCGCTCCGACCATTTCCCGGGCCGGGTGTTAAAGCCCCGAGGCGTCGCCGCCTCGGGGCTTTTTTCATGGTCCGGGTGCTGCCCCAGGCGCGGCCTCCTGGAGGGCCGGCCGCCGCGTGGAACCACGGCCACCGACCGGTGTTGGATTTTCCTGAACGCTCGCCGCGCAGGGCCACCGCTCCGCGTCGAGGGGGTGCATCTGCAACCCGCGGAGGCGTTCCGGATCGTCAGGCACGGCATCAAGATGACGGGGATGCCCGCGTTCGCGGCGATCCATGACGATTCGCCGATCTGGGGAATCGCCGCGTTTGTGATGACGCTGCCGGGCCTGACGCCCGGCCGGTTCCGCGACGCCGGCGCGGCGCCGCCCGGGCCGTCGGACGGCGGTCCCGCGGCCCACTGACAGCGGAGGATGAAGCCCATGGGGATGTCCTACTGGCGGTTCGCCGCCATGATCGTGACCTCCACGGTCGTGATGTACGGATTGATGTACCTGAACACCTACGCCTGGGAGCAGGTGTTCTGGAGCGAGACCCGGGCGTGGATGGCCCTGGTGATGGGATCGACCATGGCGGTGATCATGCTGTCGTTCATGCTCGGCATGTACAGGAAGCGGGCGGTGAACCTGGCGATCTTCGGCGGCTCGGCCGCGCTGTTCGCCCTGGCCCTGTGGCTGGTGCGCAGCCAGGCGACCGTGGACGACGTGGCCTACATGAAGGCGATGATCCCGCACCATTCCATCGCCATTCTCACCAGCGAGCGGGCCCAGATCAGCGACCCCCGCGTGCGCAAGCTGGCCGACGAGATCATCGAGGCCCAGGAACGCGAAATCGCGGAGATGCGGTTCCTGGCCGCCGACCTGGAGGCACGGGATTGATGGGCATGCGACCGGCGACATTGCGGAAAACCCTGCTGGTGCTGGTGGCGGGCCTGCTGCCCCTGGCCGGGTGTGGAGACTCCGGGGCGCGCGATGACGCCGTGTCCGCCATACGGCCCGCCGACGCCGCAGCGATCGCCGACGCGGACGTCGTGTTGAGGGGCGCGCACATTCCCACGCTGGACCCGGTGACCCTGAACGGCGCGGAGATCGACACGGCGGTCGGCGCCGGCCCGCGCTGCGCGTTTCATTACACCAGCGCGGGCGAGCCTGTGCTGGCGGCGGGGGTGGGCGCGGACGGCGACGCCACCCGCGGCGTCGTCAAGCTCAACGGATCGTTGCTCCCGCTGGGTCCCGCCGCCACCCAGGTCGCAGCGGCCGGGCCGGTGGAAACCCCGTCGGGCGGACTGGCCATGGAAGCGGGACCGGTCCGGATCGGCGTGACCCTGGCGTCGGGGGAGCCGGCTCCGCTTGATGAAGGGTTGGCGATGCGCGAGGCGACCATGGTGTTCGCCATCGGCGACGAACTCACCGTCGGGTACCGCGGCTATTGGGAATGCGCCGCCCCCTGACCCGCTCCGGCGCGCCGTTGGCCGCGGGCCGGCGGGCGCACCCGCTGGAGCCGCTCGGCACGACCGGGCCGACGATACCGGGAACCGATCGGCCCGTCGCGTTACCAACGTCGCAGAGAGGGCCGGCACGGCTGCCGGCGGTCGGCGAGAGCGGGAGAACGCGATGGGCATGGGGATCGGAGACGGCATCGGCCACGCCGTGCGGGGGTTCGGTGGTGGGGTGACGCTGGATGCACCGCAGTCACGCCATGATTTCGGGCGCGACACCGTGCTCACCGGGCGGGCGAACACCCACCGCACCGTCGACACCTCGCCGCCGTCGCTGCTGCGCAGCCTCGCCGACCGCCTGACCGGGGTGCGCCCGCAGACCACCCAGTTCACGCCGACCGACGAGGTCCGGACGGCCGCCCTGGCGCGCGCCAACCCGGAGACCTCGGCGGCCGGCATGCTGGCCCGGGACGTGGCGGCGCACACCACCGGCATGCTGCGGCGGGAGTGCGAGAACGCTCTGGACGATGTGGTCGACGCCCAGCGGCTGATCGGCGAGGAACCCCAGGGCCGCGGCGCCATGGCGGAGTACACGACGGCGCTGCGCAGCATGGCCACCCTGATGCGCGGCACCATGGAGCGGCTGGACCACCAGGCCGGGGCGTTGACCGGCCAGGCGCAGGCCACCACCGGCGAGATGGTCGGCCTGCTCGACCTGCAGGCCAAGCAGCTCATCGCCCGTGCCGAATACCTCGAGACCACCGCCGCGGAGCACCCGGCGACGCGGGCGACCATCGGCCAGGCCAAGGCCATGGAGGTGAACGCGGCCATCCGCCTGGTCGACGAACGCATCGCCGGCATGGAGGACCGGCTGCGCACCGAGCCGCAGCCGACCGGGCTGCAGGCGCCGTTGCTGGGGCTGGGCGGCAAGATCGAGCAACTGCGCGACCTGCGGGCCGATCTGGTCGACCGGCGCGACGCCTTCCTCGGCGAGGACTGGCAGGACACCACGCCGCTGGCCAAGGACGAGGTCAAGGAGCTGATGGGCACGTCCCTGTCGGGATCCAAGGCCCGGGCCATCGCGTCCTTCTTCGGCACTGCCCAGGCGGTGGTGCGCCAGCTCTGCCGTGACGGCGTGCAGTTCGACCGGATGCCGCCGGAGAGCTCCAAGCACCTCAACGAGCGGGGCATGCTGACCGAATTCCTGTCCGCCACCTTCAAGGCCATGGGGGAGGACGCGGGGGTCGGCGCCATCAACAAGTCGCTCCAGGGCCACTATCTCCACGCCCTCAACGACCAGACCTGGAGCACCGTCGACCGCACCGTCAACGTGGTCCACCAGGGGCGCGTCGTGGAGTTTCAAAGCACCCAGACACCGGCGGCCGAGATGGGCGGTGTCTTCGACGCCTATGGCGGCCGCGGCGTCTGCTGCCACGACAGCACCGAGGCCAACCACACCGTCAACCTCTGGCGCTCGGAGCTGCGGGGCGAGGACGGGACGGTCCTGTTCAAGGGCTACCGCCACGGCGTCCACTGCGCCTATGGGATCGGCGACCCGGGCGAGCGGGCCGAGGCCAACCGCAACCGCGCCATGGAAACGGTCACCGCCATGGTCACCGGCGACGCCGGCAAGATGGCCGCGGCCAAGACCAGCTCCGCCGAGAACCCGGTGCAGGTGGACCTGGTGTCGCTGTCGCTGCTCACCCCCGACGCGTTCCGCGGCCTGGGCAACAGCGAAACCAACGTCGGCCACGCCAACGAGAAGCGGATGATGCGCGAGCAGGCGGCGGCCTGGCAGGCGCTCAACGAGGCCGGCGCGATGGAGGTGACGCTGCGCGACGAGGACGGCGCCGCCTTCCAGGCCTGGGTCACGGTCGACGCCACCATGTTCAACTTCGGCGTCAACGCCGGCGGCGTCGGCTCGTTGAGCGGGGTGCTGGGTGGCTGGGGCACCGCCAACCCGGAGCTCAACACCGCGTCCATGGCCAAGCTCATCGGCAGCAACGCGGTGCTGGAGAGCGGCCGCATCGGCGGACGCATCGGCGCCGTCGTCGACGACCTCGACAGCCGGATCGCCGCCCTGTCCACCCAGCGCGACATCGCCGTCGCCGAACGGGATACCGTGGCGGAGGAGATGCGCCCGGACGTGGAGGGCGTGATCGCCGACCTGCAAGCGCAGATCGAGCCCCTGCAGCGCCGCCGCGAGGAGACCGTCGGCCTGGCCCAGCAGGTGGCCGGCATGTGGCTCGACGGGTCCTACGCCACCGAGGGCAACGAGCCCTACAAGATGGTCAGCCGCCTCGCCGTGCTGGTCAACCGGTCCGGCGCCGAGCTGGCGTGGAACTGCAAGAGCGGCAAGGACCGCACCAGCGAGCTGGACGTGGAGGCCAAGGAGCTGGTGGCCACCATGGTCCTGGAGAGCCGGGTGCCGCGCACCGACCAGGAGCGCACGCCGGAACAGCAGCGCCGCCTGCTGGCGTTCGTCGAATCCAGCGGCAGCCGCGAGATCCAGGCGTTGAACACCGGCGGTCCCGGTTCCAAACTGAAGGGCGTCGACGCCCTGTACAGCCAGATCGGGCTGGCGAAGAACGACTTCCAGTTCATCGGCCTGTCCGACTTCTTCAAGAGCTAACGGAGCCCACGCGCGATGACCGCTCCCCACGATCTGGCGGGCCTCTACGCCGCCTTCGCCGAACGCAACGGTGTGCCGCCCTTTCCGGAGGACGCGCACGGCACCGGCCGCCTGACCTTCGATGGCGAGGTGGAGCTGGAGTTCCAGCCCCGGGGCGACACCCTCTACGTCCACACCACCCTGGGGCCGCTGCCGGCGGGCGACGAGGAGGCGATCCTGCTCAGCCTGCTGGCCGGCAACGCGCCGCGGGCGGTGGCCGACCAGCCCGTTCTGGCGCTGGACGCCAACCTCGGCGACGTCGTGCTGCACACGGCGTTTCCGATCGCCGACACCGATGCCGAGCGCCTGACGGCCGGCGTGCGCGCCCTGCTCGACGCGCGCGACCGTTGCCGCGACGGGTTGCGCGCCCTGACCCGCGGCGAGCCGGACACCCCCGGCGGACCGGGCGGCCTGCCGGCCGGCCCCGACCCGTTCCTGATGATCCGTGGCTGAGGAGCGCCCAGCGATGACCACCGTTCCCGAGTCCGCCAAGACGCTGCTGGACGATCTCGCCACCCGGCTCGGGGTGGCGCCCCTGCCGTTCGACGGACAGGGCGTGGCTCTGCTGCCGGTCGACGACATGACCCAGGTTCTGTTCATGGTCGACGACTCCCTGCCGGGATTGATGGACGTGATGAGCGCCGTCGGGCCGGTGCCGGAGGACGAACGCCGGCTGCCCTTCCTGCGCCGCCTGCTCGCCGCCAACCTCTTCGGCGGCGCCACCAGCGGCGCCACCCTGTCGGTCGACGCGCGGACCGAGGCGGTCGTCGTGCACCGCCGGGTCGATCTCGCCCGGTGCGACGTCGACGGCCTGGCGCGGGTGGTGGAAGGGGTGCTGAACGAAGTGGAGCGCTGGCGCACGGAGATCCTCGCCCCCGCCGCCTGAGGCGGCGGGGGGACGCGGTCCCGTCAGGGGCGGCGCGGCGGCAGCGGCGGCGGCCGGACGGTCGGCGGCATCGGCACCAGCGCCCGCGGGCCGGCGGGCGGCACCGCGCCGGCCTGGGTGCCGCCCAGCTGGACGATGCGCGGCATGATCAGGAACATGCGCTCGGAATTGTTGTCGGCGCGCGAGCGCTGGCTGAACAGCAGGCCGACCAGGGGAAGGTCGCCCAGCACCGGCACGGCTTCGCGCCCGTTGGACCGGGTGCGGTGATAATAGCCGCCGACCAGCAGGCTCTCGTTCTCGCCGACCACGGCCTGGGTGTTGATGGTGCTGCGCTGGACGACGGGGATGTCGTCGACCTCGCGGTCGAGCAGCGAGCCGTCCTCGATCCCCAGCACGAGCTGGATGCTGCGGCGGCCGTCGATGCCGGTGATGACGTGGGGGGTGACCCGCAGCAGGGTTCCCACCGACACCGGGAACAGGTCGACGGCGTCGCGCCCCGCCACCCGCACGTAGAAGGTCTGGTTGAGGTCGAGCTGGGCCTCCAGGTTGTCCAGCGTCAGCACCGACGGCCGCGACTGCACCTCGGCGTCGCCGTCGGCCTCCAGGGCGTTGACCCGGGCCAGGAAGCGGTCGACACCGCTGGCCAGCAGCGTCGAGAAGTTGAGGTTGCTGCCGACGCCGACGGCGATGTTGCTGCTGTCGGGGTTGACGCTCTCCAGATTGCCGAACCCGGCGGAGACGTTGCCCAGCGTGCCGACCCAGGAGACGCCCAGCTCGGAGCTGCGGGTGGTGCTGACGTCGATGATCACCGCCTCGATCTCGACCAGCGCGACCGGGACGTCGAGGTTGGCGATCAGGCGCTCGTACATCCCCATGCGGTCGGCGCGGTCGCGGACCACCACGGCGTTCAGCCGGGCGTCGCCCTGGATCGACGCCTTGATCTCCGGCGCCGGGGGAACCGGCGGGGCCGGCGCGAAGGGGTCGCCGTACGCACCGGGATCACCGTACGCGCCGGGCGGGTAGGGGCTGGCGGGCACCGCGACGGCCGGCGCGGCATCGACGGGGGCGGGCCGGCCGCTGCCGCTCAGCCCGGGCACCGTCGCGGGAAGCGCCGTGACGGTCACCGGGCTGCCGGCGGAGCCGTCCAGGAGGTTGCGCAGCAGCGTCACCACGCCGGCCACAACCACCTGCTTGTCGCGGTAGTAGAAGGTGCGGTCCTGGGCCCAGGCGTGCTGCAGCGGGAAGACGCGCACGTCGGCCTCGATCACGCGCGGCGCCGGTGGCGGGCGCACCGCGGCGGCGGCGGCGACCTGCTGGACGTAGCGCGGCGGCCCGTACAGGGACAGCGAGCGGCCGTCGGGCGACGCGGTCCAGCCGAACCGCGGCTCGTACAGGCCGCGCGCCTCGAGCCTGGCGCGCAACGCCGTGGGGTCGCCGTCCGGCACCCGGATGGTGCGGCGCTCCTGCTCCGCGGCGGTGTTGATGTAGAGGGTCGTGCCGTCGAAGTACCAGACGAGGTTGTGGGCCGCGGCCAGCCGGTCGAGGAAGTCGGTCGGCGTGGGGGCGAACAGGCCGCCGCTGACGGTGCCCGGGATGTCCGGACTGACCTCCACCGGGACCCCGACGCTGCGCCCGAAATTGCGCAGGACGTCGGGCAGCGGTTCGTTGTTCGCGTAGTAGGAGTAGGAGGTGGCCGGCCAGGGCGGCGACGCCGCCGTGGCCGTTGTTGCGCCACCCAGCGTCATCCCGAGCGTGAAGAGAACCGCGGCGACACCAGCAATCCAACGTCCTGACGGCATCATCGCGTCCGGATGTCGAAGGGGGGGAAGGGCGACGACGGCGCGGGCCCGGCGGGGGTGGCGTCTTCGCGCATCGAGCGGGCCCAGAAGGCCACGGCGTCGCCAAACGATTCCAAAATGGATTCGAACTCCCAGGCTCGCAACGTGGACACACCGTCCTGCCAGCGGTACAGCACGACCTCCCGCCCGTCAAGGCCGAGGCAGAGGGATTCCCGTGCCTCGACCTGGCGCGCCAGGTTGAGGCGGGCGAGCCGCGCCAGCCGCGCCTCGCGGACGGCGTCCTCGGCGGGCAGCAGACCGACCGAGGCGCTCAGCTCCAGGCCGTCCGCGGCGCGGGCGGCGCACCGCACGACGTGCCCGTCGACCAGAAGCAAGGTCGCGCCGCCGGCGTCGCGTCCGGCGGTCGTGCCACGCGACGCCAGCATCTGTCCCACAAGTTCGTCCACCGTCACCGTCGTGCCTCTCGACATTGCCGTCCGTAAGGCTTAGTGGCGATAGGGGCCCGATGGTTCCGCTGGCCCGATGGTTCCGTTGGAACGAAACGGCGGAGACTGTCACTAAGGAAAGCGGAAGGGGGCGCCGCGGCGAGGCGAGAGGGTGGATGGACACGGTTGAGCTGGTGCTGAAGGTGCTGAGCGGCGCCCACCGCGGCGCCGAGGCCCGGTTGGCGCCGGGGACGATCCTCGTCGGGTCCGGCGAGGCGTGCGACGTGCTGCTGTTCGACGACGGCGTGGCCGGCCGGCACGCCCGCGTCCTTGTCGAAGGCGGCGGGTTGCGCATCGAGCCGCTCGACGGAGCGGTCCGCCTGGGCGGCCGGGCGCTGTCGGGGGTGGCCGCCCTGCCGCTGCTGGACGTGGTGTCACTGGGGCCGATCCAGCTCTGCGCCGGGAAGCCGGGCAGCGCGTGGCCGGACCCGGTGCCGCAGACACCGCCGTCCACCGCTGCCACGCCGGACCCGGAGCCGGGGCAAGACGTGTCCCCGGAGGCCCCGGCCACGGGGCAGCGCGCGGCGGGCTTGCCCCTGTCGGATGCCGCGCCATCGGGAGCGGTGGCGGCGGGCGCGGTGGCGGCGGGCGCGGCGAGGGGCATGGCGACGGGCGGGGGGGACGGCAAACCGCCGACCCGCCGGCTCCGTCCCGCGGTGCTGGTGGCGGGGGTGGCCCTGCTGGTCGCCGCGGTCTTCGGGGTGACGCATCTGGCGCGCCGTGGCGCGCCGGAACCGCCGGCGCCGGAGCCGCGGACGCTGGTCGAGGCCGCCCTGCGGGAGAGCGGCGCGGGGCTGCAGGTGCGCATCGCCGAGGACGGCGACGGCAGGCTGCAGGTGGAGGGCTGGATCGACACGGCGCAGCGCCGCGCCGCGCTTGCGGAACGGATGCGCACGCTGCCGGTCAGTCTGAAGGTGGTGGCGGTCGACCAGCTCGCGGTGTCGGTGCGCTCGGCGCTGGCCGGGCACGGGTTGGACCTGCCGGTGGAGGTGGCGATGGACGGCGCGGTGCGCATCGACGGGGTGGCGGACTCGCGGCGCGCGCTGACCGACGCTGTGGCGGAGATCCGGCGCGAGCTGTCGGGGCTGAGCGGCATCGAGGTGCGGACGGTGGTCGTGTCGGAGCTGATCGGCGAGGCGCGCGACCGGCTGCGCGATGCCGGCCTGTCCGAGGTCGCCGTGGCCGGCGACGCCAAGGGGCTGACGCTGTCCGGCGAGGTGTCGCCGGCGGAGGCCGAACGGGTGGCGGCGCTGGCCGCCGGCGTCGCCGCGTCGGCCCGGGACCGCGTTCCCGTGCGCACCGCCCTGACCGTCAACGAGGCGCTCGACCTGCCGCTGCGCAGCGTCGTGCTTGGACCGCGGCCCTTCCTCATCCTGGAGGGCGGGCGCGGCTACGTCGAAGGGGAGGACCTCCCCAACGGCCTGCGCATTCTGGAGATCCGGTCCGATGCCCTGGTGCTGTCGGACGACGGACGTCGCATCGAGTATCCCCTCAACCGCAAGGACCCGTGATCCATGAAGCTGCTGGACCTCGAACACAGCCTCGAAGCCGATGGCGAAGGCGCGTTGCGCGACCGCATCGTCGGCGACCTCTCCGCCGCCGCCACCACCGCCAGGCGGCGGATCGACCAGGGGCTGGCGCCGGCCGAGTACGCCGCGGCAACCGCCATGAAGGCGGCGCTGGACGCCGCCTGCGAGGTCGTTCCGAAGGTCTGGACGGACCTTCGCCAGGCCTGACCCTTTTTTTTCCAACCCCCATCAACGGGAGAGCGCCATGAGCAGTGTGTCCGGAACCGGGCTGAACTTCGAGTCGATCAGCCAGACCATGGGACAGAAGGCGGTCGACGCCGAGCAGAAGCTCCAGGAGACGACGGAATCCATGGACCCGCAGAACGTCGCGCAGATGATCGAGCTGCAGCGGCAGTCCACGGTGTGGAGCAATCTGGTGAGCACGCACAGCGCGCTGATCAAGAACCTCGGTGACGCGCTGCGCGGCGTCGTCCAGAAGATGTGAGCCGCTTGCTGCCGGTCGCGCGTGACCAGCCGGTGCCCGCGCACCGGCTGGTCGGCTCGTTCCGGGCGGCGTTGCGTCCGAACGCCGCCATGGCCGTCGACGACGGACAAGGCGACGAACACGTGGCGTGGCTCGCCCGCACCTTCGCCAACGTCTCGGGGGGCGACACCGAGGCGGCGCGCCACCGCGTCCAGGACGCGCTGGCGGACCGGGTCGACCGCCTGCTCGTCGGCCCCGGGCTGGCGCGCGAGCATGGCCGTCTGTACCTCGTGGCCATCGATCTCCTGCGCGCGCCGCGCCTGGAGGAGGAGCGGCGGCGCCTGGTGGAGCGGCTGGCCGGTGCCGACCGCAACGACCCGCTGGCGCCCCTGTGCCCGGCCGCCTACGCCGACGTGCACCGGCTGCCCTATGCGCGTCGCCTGAGTCCCTGGCGGTGGGTGGCCCGCGTCGCCGCCGCGCTCGCCGCCGCCGGGCTGGCCGGCGGCGCCTGGCTGCTGGCCGGAGGGTAGGGTGCGGTTGCCGCTCCGCCCGTTCGCCTGGGGCGCATCGCCGCGCGGTGCCGCGCCGCCCGTTCCGGTCGCCCCGCCACCCGCGCCGGCGCCCGCCGCCACACCGCCCGCCGCCCTGGTGCCGAGCGAGCCGGGCGGCGGGGCGCTGGCCACGCTGCCGGGGGAGCTGTGGCGGGAGACCCTTCCATGGTTCCTGTTCATTGGCCGCAGCGGCAGCGGGCGGCGGTGCCTGCTCGAGGCGTGTGGGTTCGCTGCCGGGGAGGGCGGCGATGCCGGCTCGGACTCGCCCCGGCCGCCGATCGAGATTCGGTCCCTCGAACGCGCCGTGGCCCTGGTTCCCGACGCCGGCGTCATCCTCGCCGAGCCCGGCAGCCCGGAGGAGCGGGGAGGATGGCGGCGGTTCGTGCGCGCCGTCCGCGCCGTGCGGCCGCGCCCGGCGTGGGGCGGCGTGGTCATCACCCTGTCGCTGGCCGACCTGGACGGCGCGCGCGCCCGCAGCATCCCCGAGCTGCTGCGCGACGGCCAGCGCCTTCACGACCGGATCGACGCCCTGTGCCGGGTGCTGCACCGCCGTCTGCCGGTGCACCTGATCGTCACGAAATGCGACCTGCTGCCCGGCTTCGCCCCGTTCTGGGCGGCCCAGCCGGTGCGCCGCCACGACGAGATCCTGGGCTGGACCCTGCCCGGCGACACCGCCTTCGCGGGCGCCGGGCGCTTCGTCGACCGCGCCATCGCCTCGGTCCTGGCCGGGCTGGACCGCGCCGCCCTGGAACGCACCGGCCCTCTGCGCGGACCCGACGACCCGGGGCTCGACCTTCCCGACGAGATGGCGGCGCTGCGGGCCCCCCTGGCGGCCTTCGTCGACGGGCTGACCCGGGGCCGGCGGCGGTTCCTGCCGCGCGGCATCGCCTTCACGGGGGCGCTGGTCGCCGATGCCGGGCTGCCGGCCCGGCCCATCCTGTGCGCCGACCTGTTGCCACGGCGCATCCTGCCCGACCACAGCCTGTCGGTGGCGACCGGGGGCGTGCGCCGCACCGCCGCCGCCGCGGTGGTCGCCCTCGCCCTGGTGGCGGCGGCCGGTGGCGTCGCGTACGGCGTGCGCGGCGACCACGCCGCCGCCGCCGCCGCCGCCGCGCGCTGGCATGACCTGGGCGTGCGGCTCGCCGACGCCTCCTCGCCCGCCCCGGCCACCGTGGCGACCGCGGCCGAGGCGCTGGCCCTGCCCAGCCGCTTCGTCTTCCTGCCGCTGACCTGGCTCGGCGACGCCGGGGCGGAGCGTGCGGCGGCCGCGGCGGCGGCGCTGGCCGGGCTCGTTCCGGCGGTGCACGACGAGCTGGTGCGCCGCTGGGATGGGCTGCGCAGCCCGCCCGCCGGTGGGGCGGACGTCGTGGACCTGGCGGCGTGGCTCGACGGGCTGGCCGCGTTCGAGGGCCGCCTCGATGCCTTCCGTGCCCTCGCCGCCGGAGAGCGCGACGCCGGCAACCGCTTCGGCCGCTTCGCCGCCGAGGCGCTGGGCGGCGAGGCGGCGGTGTGGGCGGACCCGCGGGTGCGCCCGGCGGTCGCGGCGGCGGCGGCGGCCCACCCCGTGCCCGTCGAGCGGTGGGCGGCCCAGGCCCAGGAGCGGTTCGACGCCCTGGTCCTGGCGGCGCTGCAGGGGATCGCCGCGCCCGGCGGCGCCGACGTGCTGGCGCCGCCGGACCCGTACGAGGACCTCGCACGCCGCGCCGACACCCTGGACGAGGCGGTGGACGGGGTGCGGGCGATGGCCGCCCGGATCGAGGCGGTGCGCGCCCACACCCGCCGCGCCGCGTCGCTCCGGCTGCTCGGCCGGCCGGCGCTGGAGGCCGGGGAACGGCGTCTCCAGCGTCTCGACACTGCCGCCCGCCCGCCGCTCGACGCGTTGGCGCGGACCGCCGCCGCGACCCGCCTTGCCGCCGGCATGGCCCTGTTCACCGATCCGGTGCCGCCGCGTGCGGTGCTGCGGATGCCGGCCGCGGCGGAAATGGCGCGGCTCGCCTGGGACGGCGCGGTGGTCGCCCGCATGGCCGGGCTGGGGCGGGAGCGCGCCGCCCTGATGGCGCTCGCCGACCGCCTGCCCGAGGGCTGGGCGGAGGCGCTGGCGGACCGGGCCGACGCCGGGATGGTGGCGCACCTCGCGGCGCTGGTTCCCGATGCCTGGCGCCTGTCCGCGGCCCCGCCCGGCGACGCCGAGGTGCCCGCCGTCGCCCTGCTGGGTGCCGTCGACGCCCTGGAGCGTGCCGGCCTCCAGGACGCCGCGCACTCCGCCGCCTGGGTGCTGCTGACCTGGGCGAACCGCCGGCTGGAGACCCTGGACCGCGAGCTGGAGGCGGTCGGCCCCTACCGGGCGGGCGTCGGGCTGGAGCGCTGGGACGGCCGCTCCCCACCGCTGCGGGCGGCCTTCGGAGCGGCGGCGCAGGCCGATCCGAAGGGATACCTGGCCGAGCAGCGCCGCCGCCTGGCGGCGTTCCGCGACCGCGGGCGCGAGGTCGCCGGGGTGCTGGCGGACGCCCGCTTCGCCGATGCCATGGCGGACAGCCCTCTGCTGGCGCGCTGGATCGCCCTGGGGGCGGCGCTGGATGGCCGCGACGGCGCGGCGCTCGCCCGGCTGGACGGCTTCATCGCGACCGCCATGGCCGAGCCGGGGCGCGCCGTCTGTGCGATCGAATTCGCCCCGCCCGAGGACACGGCGGCGGACGACTTCGCCGCCAGCCGGCTGGCCGAGCTGCGCGAGACCCTGGCGCGGCGCTGCATCGCCCTGTCGGACCCGACCGCGCCGTCGCGTCCGCCGCCCCTTCCCCGTCGCAAGCCGCTTCTTCCCGAACCCGTGTGACCGGGCCGCCGCGCCGGGGTGGGCTCACTCCTTCATCCGCTGGGCCATCTCCTGGAAGACCTTGTTGAGCTGTCCGACCACCTGGACGCCGAAGGACGCGGTGAACTCCGCCCATTGTTCCTGGGTCATCGCGGCAAAGGTGCCGGCGTCGGCGGTGGCCGCCGCGCCGGTCGGGGCGGCGGCGCCGGTCGGCCCAGCGGGCGCGGTCGGCGCGGCGGGTCCGGCGGGTCCGGTTACGGTCATCCTGCACTCCTCGACCGGCGGCGCCGGTCCGAACCAAGGTCACGCGGCTGCGGCAAACCGTAGGCGGGTCATCGCGGGGGGGCAAGCGTTCGCGGCCGTGCCGACGCGCGTCGCGGCCATGCACGACTTTGCGCGAACTCTTGGACCCGTCCGGTTACTCATTTCCCGTGACAGGAGCGTGGCGGTCGCGATCGCGTCGGGCGATCGGCCGCAGCCCGACGGGAAAGGGAGAGCAGGATGAGCGGGACCCCCAGCGACACCGAAACGGCCAGTCTGGAGCTGATCGCCAAGATGGACGAGGCCATCGCCGAGGCCGAGCGCCAACTGGCCGAAGGCCGCCGCATCATGGACAAGCACGGCATCCCCCGGGGGATCGGGCGCAAGTACCTGGAAAGCGACGAGGTCCCCGCCGAGGAGCGGGACAAGGCCCTGGCCGAGCTGGCCGCCCTGAACGACGAGATCGACCAGGAGGTGCGGGCCGCCGCCGCCGCCGCCGCCCCGGCCAAGCCGGCGTCGAAGCCCAAGATGGGCATGATGCGCGTCTGACCGCCCCCGGCATCCCCTTATACGGAGAGACCCATGACCACGACCGGCTCCGTCACCGCGGTGGGCGGCAACCTGCAGATCGACGGCAAGACCTTCGATGTCGGCACCGCCATCATGATGCTGCAGATCGAGCGCGCCGACAACCTGGACGCCCAGCTCGCCGACCAGGTCAACGAGATGAAGCAGCGAAACGAGGAGTTGCGCACCCTCAACCAGCTGTTGGCCGATCTGCGCGGCCGGCGGCCGGCCGACCAGGACGGCAAGGCGAACGTCGACGGCTCGGCCAAATACACCCTGCCGGGCCAGGACGGCCAGTACACCGCCGCCCAGATCATGTCGATGTACGGCATCACCAACAAGTCCGGCGGCAACCAGGCCGAGTGGGACCAGATGATCGAGAGCCTCAAGGGCAAGATCGAGAGCATGAACAGCACCTCGCAGCTCGACATGATCCGGTTGCAGAGCATCACCAACAAGCGCAACCAGGCCTACGAGCTGATGACCAACATGATCCAGAAGTTCAGCGGGACGCTGGACAAGGTGATCGGGAACATGCGCTGACGCGCCGTGGAGGAGACGACGATGACGACCGGAACCGGTACCACGGCCGAGACGCTGCCGACCGCGGCGTACGAGGAGGCGGTGAAGGATGTGCTGGAGGAGATCGGGGCCGGCGGCACGCTGGCGTCGCTGCGCGGCCTGACGCCGGAGCACCTCGAGGCCATCTACTCCATGGGCTACAACTTCTACAACCAGAACAAGCTGGACGACGCGCTGAAGATCTACGAGTTCCTGTGCGTCTACGATCACTACGACAAGCGCTTCTGGAAAGGCCTGGCGGCGACCCGGCAGATGCTGAAGCGCTACGACAGCGCCGCCCAGGCCTACGCCATGATGGGGCTGCTGGACCTCACCGACCCGACGGCGCCGCTGCACGCGGCCGACTGCTACATCGCCACCGGCGACAAGGAGCAGGCGGTGCGGGCGCTGGAGGCCGCCGTCGAGCTGGGCCGCGACAAGCCCGAGCACGCGGCCGCCTTCCGGCGCGCCGAGGTGCTGCTGGCCGCGCTGAAGACGGGGGTGTGACATGGGCGTCGGAAACGTGGGCTCCGGCCCCTCCAGCATCGCCGACCTCGCCCGCCTGGCCCTGGAGACCGACGGCCAGCCGCTGCAACCCGGCCCGGCCGGCGCCGCGCCGCCGCCGCCCGCCGGCGTCGAGGAGCCGCCGGTTTCCGGGCGCCCGGTCCTGGACGCGCCGCGGATGGACGCCGGGGCGATCGGCCTGATGCTTCTGGAGCTTCGCAACAAGGTCGACGAATTGCAGCTTGGCACCGCCCGCGAAGGCGTCGAACTCAAGAAGAAGCAGCAGGAGACGAAGAACAAGGAAAACCTGGAGAAGCTCCAGGAAATCGTCGACAACATGAAGGAATCGAAGAAGAGCGGCACGCTCGGAAAGATCTTCGGTTGGATCGGCGCTGCGGTGTCGCTGATCGTCGGCGTCGCCGCGACGATCGCCACCGGCGGGGCGGCGGCGCCGCTGCTGGCGGTGGCGATCCTCAACGTGGCGGTGATGGTCGCCCAGGAAACCGGGGTGATGGACAAGATCACCGAGGCGATGGGCAAGGCGTTCGCCGGCATGCTCGTGGCCTTCGGGATGGAC
This sequence comes from Azospirillum sp. NS33, assembly GCF_059703765.1. NCBI lineage: Bacteria > Pseudomonadati > Pseudomonadota > Alphaproteobacteria > Rhodospirillales > Azospirillaceae > Azospirillum > Azospirillum sp. NS33. The sequence continues at coordinate 163,640 of NZ_BAAKJB010000004.1, forward strand.
GAGAAGGAGGCCGAGAAGATCGGCGCCATCGTCGCCCAGGTGACCATCATGGTGGCCATCGTCGCCGCCAACATCGCCGCCGCGGTGGCCAGCGGCGGCGCCACGGCCGCCACGACGCTGGCCCAGGTCGCCAGCTTCATCAAGGGCATCGCCCAGGTCGCCCAGGGTGCGGCCATGGTCGCCCAGGGGGCCAGCCAGATCGCGACCTCGGTGCAGCGCTACGAGGCCGAGGGTGCGCGCGCCGACTCCGCGGAGCTGATGGCCTTCCTCAAGAAGCTGCAGGCGCAGCAGGAGGAGGAGATGGAGACCATCCAGCGCGTCGTCGAACAGATGCAGGCCAACGCGTCGGCGGTGATCGACATGATCAAGGGCGATGCCTCCACCGTGGAGAGCATCATGTCCAAGATGCGCCCCGCCGTCTGAGCGCCGTCGGACCGCTGTCGCCGCAACGCGCCAAGGAGACACAGACATGATGACCATCGACCAGAACGCCGGCATTTCCCGCATACGGGAGATGCTGCAGCAGGGCACCATCGACGACCCCGCGTCGCGCGAGGAGTTGGCACAGATCGGCGCCGCCATGGGCCTGCCGGGGCTGGCGCAGCTGTCCGCCTCGGCGCTCGGGCTGATCGTCCAGAACACCCCGGTCGACACCGAGGCGGACGGCGCCCCCCGGGTGCCGGCGGGCGGCTTCTCCTATGGCGACACGCGCACCGCGGTCGGCCAGGCCGGCGCGACCGCCGACATCGACATCTTCGCCATGATGGAGCTGTTCCACGCGATCGGCCAGCAGCAGCGCCTGTCGGCGCGCGAGGCCCGGCAGAGCGCGCTGGAGGCGCAGATCAGCTCCCTCAACGAGGCGGCCGACCAGATCCGCACCGCCGCCATGTTCAACCTCGTCGCCGGGGTGGTCAGCGGGGCCATGACCATCGGCGGCGGCCTCGCGACCGTGCGGGCCGGTTCGCTGTCCATGCAGAGCGGCGCGGCCGGCGGCCCCACGACGGCCGTGGGCAAGACCTTCGACGGCCAGTCCCTGAAGTGGCAGGGCTATGGCCAGGTGATGCAGGGCAGCGGCCAGGCGGGTTCCGCCGTGTTCCAGTACCTTGCCGGCCAGGCCGAGGCCCAGAAGGCCGAGTACGAGGCGGATGCCACCAAGGCCGGCGCCGTCCGGGACAACGAGAATGAGATCGCCGGTGCCATGCGCGACTTCATTCGTGATATTCAGGAGAAGCTGGCCGCCATGGAGCAGGCCAACCACCAGACGACCCTCAACATTCTGCGGGCATAGGCGTCGATCGGGGCGCGCCCGGCGGGAGATGGAAACGGCGATGCAGACCATTCTGGAAGAAGACCAGCTCAGGCAACTTGCGGAGATCGGCTTCATGGCGGCCGGCCGCGGCTTCGGGGCGCAGGCCCGCACGATCTTCGACGGGCTCGCTGCGACCAAGCCGGAAAGCGAGGTTCCGGCGATCGGCATCGCCGTGCTTCAGATGTGCCAGGGCGACCCCGAGGGCGCGGCCGTGACCCTGCGCGACCGGGCGCTCAAGCTGAACCCCGACAGCGACCACGCCAAGTGCTTTCTCGGCATGGCGTTGCGCATGGCCGGGCGCAACGGCGAGGCCGCGGGCGTTCTGGAGGATGTCGCCGCCAACGGCACCGACGACACCACCAGGGCGCTGGCCGAGGGGCTGCTCAAGCCGGCATGACCGGCGCCCCGCTGCCACCCTTTCACCTTCCCCGGTCCGGACAGGAAACGTCATGATCGATGCCGCACAGATCAGGGCCCTTGCCGAGCAGGCGATGGACCAGACGGTGGCCAAGGGGCCACCCGCCCCGGAGGCGTCCGACGTCGACGCGTTCCAGGCGGCGATGGCGAACGGTCAGGGGGCCGGCCCGTCGGGGACCGCGCCCACCGACCCGGCGGCGCCGGTGGAGGCCGCGGGGCCGGTCGAGGGACCGCGCCCCCTGGACGGCACCCAGCCGGTGGTGGAGCCGGTGCCGGGGGCGGAGACCACGACCACCCAACCGGCGGCCGGCGCGCCCACGCTGGGCGATCGCATCCTCGGCATGGTGGACCAGATGCGCACCACCTCCGGCGAGGAGGGGGCCCGGCTGCAGCAGGCGGTCGAGGGGTTGGGCAGCGATGGCCAGGTGTCGATGCAGGATCTGCTTCAGGTGCAGTACCAGATGACCACGTACATGCTGCAGCAGGACCTGGCCAGCAAGACCGTGTCCAAGAGCACCCAGAACGTCGAAACGCTGTTGAAGAGCCAGTGATGCTGCGAATGCGACGGGGTTTCGCGATGGCCGGCCCGGCCCGCTGGGCGGCGCTGGCGGTGGCCGTCGGCGTTCTCGCGGCGTGCGGGCGCGCCGATCTCTACGCCGCGATCCCGGAGCAGGAGGCGAACGAGATGGTCGCCGTCCTGCTCGACGCGGGCATCGACGCCGACAAGACCACCGGCAAGGAGGGCATGGTCGGCATCACGGTCGCCAAGGATGATCTCGCCAGGGCGGTCGAGGTGTTGCGCAACCGCGGCTATCCCCGCGGCTCCTTCACCAGCATGGGCGAGGTCTTCAAGAAGGGCGGTCTGATCTCCTCCCCGCTGGAGGAGCGGGTCCGGTACATCTACGCCCTCTCCCAGGAACTGGGCGACACCATCTCGCAGATCGACGGCGTCATCGCCTCCCGCGTCCACGTCGTGCTTCCCGAGAACATCGGCCGCACCGACAAGCTGATCCCGTCCTCGGCCGCCGCGTTCATCAAGTACCGCGACGACTACGACATCAACACGCTGGTGCCGCAGATCAAGAAGCTGGTCGCCAACAGCATCGTCGACCTGAACTACGAGAACGTCTCGGTGATCCTGGTGCCGTCGAAGGTGCTGCCCAACGTGGCACCGGCCACGCCCGAGGTCGCGGAGGTGCTGTCGATCGCGGTGGCACGGGACTCCGTGCCGCGGTTCTGGGCCCTGGTCGGCGGACTGGCCGCGCTGCTGGCCCTGGCCCTGGCCGGCAACGGCATCCAGTTCCTGCGCGCGCGCAAGCCGTCGGCGGCGCCGGCGCTGCCGGTCCAGGCGCAAGGCGGCGGCCATGGCGATTGACGGGGACGCCGGCGCGGCGGCGCTGGTGCGCTCCGGCGGGCCTTTGGCGGCGGCCATCTGCCGCTTCAACCTGGACCCCGCGGCCACGCTGCACCCCTCCTGGGTGCCGATCCTGCTGCCCGAGCCGGGGGTGGCGTCTCTTCTGCTGCGGCCGCGGGCCCGGCTGCACCTGTCCCGGCTGGTTCTGGAGCGCACCGGCATGGCCGGCGCCTGGTGCTTCGCCATGGACGGCGTGGCGGCGCGGCTGGCGCTGATCGAGGGGCCGGCCCTGGCGCGCCTCATCGCCCACGCCGGCATCGCGCTGCACGCCCGCGCCGTCGCCGGGGTGATCGACGGTCCCGCCGTGGCCCGGCTGCGGGCGTCGCTGGGCACCGACGGCCATGGCTTCGCCCTGCGCGGCGCCCCGCTCCTGGTGGGGCCGAGCCTGCGGCCTCTGATGTCGGACTCCACCGACCCGGCGGAGATGGCGCGCAGCGGCACCTCCGCCTTCGTGGCCGCCACGTCCGGGCTGGGGGCGGCCGTCCTGGGGCGCTTGCGGCTCAAGCTGCCCTACGAGCAAAGCCGTCGTCCCGCGCCGCCGCCGGAAACCGCCGCTCCGGCCGCCGGCCTGTTCCGCAACCTGGTTAGGGAGGTCGCTCCGGCATGGTGGTGGCTGTTCTCCTGAACAAGGACTTCCGTCTGGCGCCGGGGACCCGGGTCGTCAAGGCGGCCGACTACCAGGCGCTGCTCGACGCCGAGGCGCTGCTGGCGGCGGCCCGGGCGCGCGCCGCCGCCATCGAGGAGGAGGCGCGCGCCGCCTACGAGGCCGAGAAGGCGCGCGGCTACGCCGACGGGCGTGCCGCCGCCCAGGAGGCGGCGGTGGAGACCGCCATGCAGTCGTCGTTCGCGGCGGTGGAACTGCTGGAGCGGGTCGAGGGTGACATCGGCGAACTGGTGATGATCGCCCTGCAGAAGATCATCGGCACCATGGACGCCGACGAGTTGATCGGCCGCGTCGTCCGCCAGGCCCTGACCGCCCTGCGCAGCGAGCAGGAGGTCACGCTGCGCGTCAGCATCGACGACGCCGAGGCGGTGCGCGCCCAGGTCGATTCCCTGGTGGCGCGGTTCCCCGGCCTGACCATCCTGTCGGTGGTCGGGGAGCCGCGGCTTCCCCGCGGCGCCTGCCAGCTCATCACCCCCGTCGGGGTGATCGACGCCGGCGTGCCGACCCAGCTCGCCGCCATCCGCAACGCGGTGGAATCCGCCGTCGGGCGGTCGCGGCGACCGCCCGCCACGGCGGCGTCGGGGGAGGTCTGAGCGGTGGCCAACCTGGACTACATCGTCACCATGCTCCGCCAGTCCCTGGAGGAGGTCAGCACGGTCCAGGTGCGCGGGCGCGTGCTGCAGGTGGTGGGCACCATCATCAAGGCTGCCGTGCCCAGCGTGAAGCTGGGCGAGCTGTGCGTCCTGCGCAATCCCGGCGACGACGTCCGGGTCGACGCCGAGGTGGTCGGCTTCGACCGCGGCACCGCGTTGCTCACCCCGATCGGCGCGATGAACGGGATCTCCAACACCACCGAGGTCATTCCCACCGGCTCCGTGCAGCGGGTGCCGGTGGGGCCGGCCCTGCTTGGCCGGGTGCTCGACGGCATGGGCCGTCCGCTCGACGCCGACACCAAGGGCCCGCTGACGCCCAGCGCGTGGTATCCCGTCTACGCCGCCGCCCCCGATCCGCTGAAGCGCCGGGTCATCCACGAGCCCCTGCCGCTGGGCGTGCGGGCGCTGGACGGTGTCCTGACCTGCGGCGAGGGCCAGCGCATGGGCATCTTCGCCGCCGCCGGCGGCGGCAAGAGCACCTTGATGTCGATGCTGGTCAAGGGCGCGGCGGCCGACGTCTCGGTGCTGGCCCTGATCGGCGAGCGCGGCCGCGAGGTGCGCGAGTTCATCGAGCGCGATCTCGGGCCCGAGGGGGTGGCCAAGTCGGTGATCGTCGTCGCCACGTCCGACAAGTCGTCCATGGAGCGGGCCAAGGCCGCCTACGTGGCGACCGCCATCGCCGAGTATTTCCGCGACCAGGGTCAGAAGGTGCTGTTCCTGATGGATTCGGTGACCCGTTTCGCGCGCGCCCAGCGCGAGATCGGGCTGGCCGCGGGGGAACCGCCGACCCGCCGCGGCTACCCGCCGTCGGTGTTCGCGACGCTGCCGCGGCTGATGGAGCGCACCGGCATGGCCGAGCGCGGGTCGATCACCGCGCTCTACACCGTGCTGGTCGAGGGCGACGACATGACCGAGCCGGTCGCCGACGAGACCCGCTCGATCCTCGACGGGCATATCGTCCTGTCGCGCAAGCTGGGGGCGCGCAACCACTACCCCGCCATCGACGTCCTGGCCAGCGCCAGCCGCGTGATGAACGCCGTGGTGACGCCGGAGCACAAGCGCCTGGCCGGCCGCTTCCGCGAACTGCTGGCGCGCCACGCCGAGGTCGAGCTGCTGGTCAAGATCGGCGAGTACAAGAAGGGCGGCGACGCCGTCACCGACGAGGCGCTGAGCAAGATCGACGCCCTCAACGGCTTCCTGCGGCAGCGCACCGACGAACTGGTGGCGTTCGACGCCACCGTCGCGGAGATGGGGAAACTGGTGGGATGATCGCGGTCTTCGATGACATCGTCCGGGTGCGCGCGATCCGCGAGGACACCGCGGCGCACACCGTGCGGGGCCGCGAGCGGGCCTTGGAGGACGCCGCCCGGGCGGCGGCGGCGGCGGCCGACGCGCACCGCCGCTTTGCCGCCGAGCGCCCCGCGCGGGAAGCGGCGCTGTTCGAGGAGATCAAGCTTCAGCTCGTCGGCATGGAGCGGATCGAGACCATGAAGGGGGCCGTGGCCGCCCTGCGCGAGCGCGAGCGGGGTCTGGCGGCGGCGGCGGCGGCGGCGGAGAAGGTGCGGGTCGAGGCCGTGCGCGCCCTCGACGACGCCCGCGCCCGCCACCTCGCCGCACGGCGTGACCTGGAAAAGCTGCACGAACTGAGCGCCGTCTTCCGCGAGGATCTCATGCGCGAGGCGGAGCGTGCCGCCGACCTCGAACTGGAGGAGTTCCGGGCGGCCACGCCTGCGGACGGAGAGGACCGGTATGACGAAAATTGATCCGCCGCCCGCTGGCGTATCCCGCGACGAGGCACGCCCGGACGGGCCGCGGGACGGGGCGGACCGCGCCGACCCGCACGAGCTGGCCACCGCGGCGCGGGACTTCGCCGCGGCCCTCGGATCGCGCCGGGGCAGCGGCGGCGACGCCGCGGGACACGGCGCCGGGGCGCCGCAGGACGGAGCGGCCGGCGGCGAACCGGACGCGCAACCGGGTGCCGCCGGCGCCGACGGCGCCGCCCCCTCCGCCCTCAGCCTCTTCGCCGCCCTTGCCGGGGCCGGCAGGGGCGCGGTCGGGCCGGGCGCCGCGGCCGCCGGTCCGCCACCGGGAGCGGCCGCGGGCGCGCCGGGGCGTGAGGCGGGGGGTGGCGAACCCACGGCGACTCCGCTGTTCGCCACGCCGCAGCGGGGCGAGTCCCGGGACGGCTCTCCCGGTGGAGGGCACCCCGGCGGAACGGGCGGTCAGGGCGGTCACGCCGGCGCCGGCGCCGGGCCGGCGCCGGCCGCGGGACCGGCGGGACACCCGCCGCCGGCCGAGGCCCGTTCCGGCACCGCCGGTGCGCCGGGCGGCGACGCCGAGGGAACCGGCGGCGGCCGGCCCGAGCGCGGCCCGCAGGAACCGCCGCCGTTGGGCGACGCCATCCTGGCGGCGCTCGGCGGCGCCAGGATGGCGGCGGGGCCGGCGGTGGCGGCGGCCGACGCGACCGCCGCGCCGGCGGCCGACGTCGCCGCCACGGTGCGGGCGATCGCCGAGACCGTGCTGGTCGGCCGTCCGGATGCCGCCGGACGCACCGAGGTGGTCATCGGCCTGAAGCACGAGATCCTGCCGGCGACCGAGATCCGCATCACCAGCGAGCCCGGCGGCGGCCTGCGGGTGGAGGTCCTGACTGCCAGCCCCGTCGCCCACGACCTGCTCCGCGACCGGCTCGACGCGCTGCGCGACCGTCTCGCCGGGCGGGTCGACGGCCCGGTGTCGGTGGTGCTGTCCTTCAGCGACGGCAGCAACCTCACCGCCGTCGATCCGGACCGGGAGCAGCGCCAGCGGAGGGAACAGCCCGCGGCGGAAGACGAGGACGGGGAGGAGGGTGAGCCATGAGCGTCGGCAGCGCGCCCGCCGTCCTGACGCGTGAGACCGCGACGGCGCTCAACGCGATCCACGGCATCCTGCGCGGTCTGCCGGTGACGGTCGGCGGCGCGGCGTGGCGGCTGAGCGCCACGGTCGACCCGCCCACCTTCGTGCCGGCGGGCCGGGTGGTGCTCTTGCTCGACGGGGCGCGGGTGACACTGTGGACGGACTCCCTGCCGCTCCACGCAATGGTGGCGCGGCTCGGGCCGGATCTGGTGCTGGCGGCGCTGCCCGGGCCGTTGCGCGCGGCGGTGCTCGAGGTCGCATTGGAGGACGCGCTGGAGGCGCTCGCCGCGGCGCTGGGGCGGCAGCCGGCGGTGGCCGAGGTGTCCCTGGCCGAGGACGGGGTCGCGCTGGCGCTGGGCCGCCCGGCGACGGGTGAGCGGCGCCTCGGCCTGCGGTTCGATCCCGAGGATGGCGGGCAGGCCGTCGCGGTGGCCGTCGACCTCGGCGGTGCCACCCTGGCGGCGCTGGCGGCGCTGGTCGCCAAGCAGCGGCCGCCGGCGCCGGCGGCCCTGGACATGGTGCCGGTCGCCGCCGCGGTCGAGCTGGGCCGCACCCGGCTGGGCATCGCCGAGCTGCGGTCGCTGGAACCGGGGGACGTGGTGCTGCTGGACCGGGTGTGGCTGGACGGGGAGGGCGGGGTGCTGCTGACCGGCCTGCCGGGAGGGGCGCGGGCCGCGCGCTGGGCGGCCGGGCAGATCACCGTACAGGAGGTTGCGAGCATCGACATGGCGAACAACGTGGAGGGCGCGGCCGCGGCCGCGGGGTCCACCGGGATCGACGGGGTCCCCGTGGAACTGGTGGTCGAGGCGGGGCGGCTGACCCTGACGCTGGCCCAGGTGCAAGGGCTGGCGCCGGGGCAGGTGCTGGCCCTGCCGGGCCAGGAGCGGGGCCGGGTCACGGTGCGCGCCAACGGCGCGGCGGTGGGCAGTGGCGAACTGGTGGAGATCGACGGCACGGTCGGCGTCCGCCTCCTGGAGTTCGCCGGCCGTCATGGATAACCTGCCCGATCCGTTTACGCTGTCGCTGATCCTGGCGGCGCTGGCGCTGGTGCCGTTCGTGGCGATGATGGTCACCTCCTTCGTCAAGATCGCGGTGGTGCTGTCGCTGGTGCGCAACGCGCTGGGCGTCCAGCAGGTGCCGCCGAACATGGCGCTCTACGGGCTGGCGATCATTCTCACCGCCTACATCATGGCGCCCATCGGCCTCGACGTGCTGCAGGCGGTGGAGGATGCGCGGGCCCGGCCCGAGTCCCAGTTGAAGGACGTGCTGTCGGCCGGGGCGGAGCCGCTGCGCACGTTTCTCGTCCGCTACAGCGACCCGGTCCAGCGCGACTTCTTCGTGCAGACCACCCGGTCCCTGTGGCCGGAGGCCGCGGCCGAGAGTTTCGGCCACGACAGCCTGCTGATCCTCGTCCCGGCCTTCACCGTTTCGGAGCTGACCTCGGCGTTCGAGATCGGGTTCCTGCTCTACCTTCCGTTCATCGCCGTCGACCTGATCGTCTCGAACATTCTCCTGGCCATGGGCATGATGATGGTGTCACCGATGACCATCTCGCTGCCCCTGAAGCTGTTCCTGTTCGTCATGGCCGACGGGTGGAGCAACCTGATCCAGGGCCTGGTGCTGACCTACACGTGATGCCCCCACAGCCGGAGGACCCCGCCCATGACCGGACCTGACGTCGTCGGCCACACCGCGCAGGTGCTGATCCTGGTGCTGGTGCTCTCGCTGCCGCCGATCCTGGTGGCGGCCATCGTCGGCACGCTGGTCAGCCTGGTCCAGGCGCTGACCCAGATCCAGGAGCAGACGCTCTCCTTCGCCGTCAAGCTGGTGGCGGTGGCGCTGACCGTCTACCTGACGGCGGGCTGGCTGGGCGGCGAGCTGCTGGCCTACACCCTGCGCCTGTTCCGCGACTTCCCCCAGATGCTGCCATGACCGAGATCGCGGACATCGGCGGTCTCAAGGAGTACACCCTGGCGTTGGTGCTGGCGTCGGCCCGGCTGATGGCGGCGTTCGCGCTGATCCCCATGTTCAGCCGCCAGGTCTTGCCGGGCATGATCCGCAACGCCATCGTCTTCAGCCTGGCGCTGGCGGTCATGCCGGGGGTGCACGCCGGCATCGCCGGGCTGTCCCTGGACGGCGTCACCCTGCTGGTGCTGGTGCTCAAGGAAGTGTTCGTGGGGATGGTGCTGGGCTACATGGTGGCGCTGGCCTTCTGGGCGGTCGAGGCGATCGGCTTCTTCATCGACAACCAGCGCGGCGCCGCCATGGCCAGTTCGATGAATCCCATGTCGGGCAGCGACACCTCGCCGCTCGGCACGCTGATGCTGCAGGCGTTCATCGTCTATTTCCACGCCACGGGCGGCCTGCTGGCCCTGCTGTCCAGCCTGTACACGACCTACGGCATCTGGCCGGTCCTGAGCTACGCGCCGACCCTCGACATCGCCAGCGCCGCCGCCTTTCTCGCCATGCTCGACCGCCTGGTGTGGCTGACCATCGTGCTGTCGGCGCCGGCGGTGATCGCCATGTTCCTGGCCGAGTTCGGCCTCGGCCTGGTCAGCCGCTTCGCGCCGCAGCTCAACGTCTTCTTTCTCGCCATGCCGATCAAGAGCGCCATCGGCCTCCTGGTGATGATCCTCTACATCGGCATCCTCTTCGGCTATCTCGGCGCCGTCACCGACGAGATCGCCGACCTGCCGCGCCTGGCCGCGCCGCTGTTCGAGTAGGGAGGGGGCGATGAGCGGCGAGAAGACCGAGAACCCCACCGCCAAGAAGCTCCGCGACGCCCGCCAGAAGGGCCAGGTGGCGCGCAGCAAGGATCTGGGGTCGACGGCCGTGCTGGCCGCCATCCTGGCCGTCGTGTTCGGCCTCTGGAACGGCATGGTCGAGGAGACCATCACCATGATGATGCTGCCGGGCACGCTGCACGACGCCGAGTTCGGCAAGGCCCTGGAGGTGACGATGGACGCGGTGCTCGCCGTCTCCGTCAACCTGCTGGTCCCGGTCGTGCTGGCGACCGTGATCGCCGGCATCGTCGGCAACATGGCGCAGATCGGCGTCCTGTTCTCGCTGGAGGCCCTGAAGCCCCAGGGGCAGCGCCTCAACCCCCTGTCGAACGCCAAGAACATGTTCGGCAAGAAGGGGATGGTCGAGTTCGTCAAGTCCATCGCCAAGACGCTGTTGCTGGCGGTGATCGTCTACATCGTGGTGGAGGGCGCCCTCGACACCCTGATCAAGGCGCCCTCCTGCGGCCTGCCCTGCGTCGAGGCGGTCGGCGGCGCCCTGCTGCAGGAGATGCTGCTGTATTGCGGCGCCGTGTTCGTGGTCGCCGCCGTGGTCGACTACGTCCTGCAGAAGCGCATGCACATCAAGGACCTGATGATGTCCAAGGAGGACATCAAGCAGGAGTTCAAGGAGGCCGAGGGCGACCCCCACATCAAGTCCAAGCGCAAGCACCTGCACCAGGAGATGGCCATGAACAGCACCACCCAGGCGGTGCGCAAGGCCACGGTGCTGGTCACCAACCCCACGCACATCGCCATCGCCCTGTTCTACGACCAGGACACCACGCCTCTGCCGGTGGTGGTGGCCAAGGGGCAGGACCTGCTGGCCCGCCGCATGATCGAGGTGGCCGAGGAGGAGGGCATCCCGGTGATGCAGAACGTGCCGCTGGCCCGCGCGCTGGACGAGCAGGCCGACGCCGACGCCTACATCCCGGCGGACCTGATCGCCCCGGTGGCGGAGGTGCTGCGCTGGGTGAAGTCGCTGGAGCGTGGCTGAGCGACCACCGGAGGCCGCGGCGCGCGCGGCGATCGGATGGGATCTTTTCGGCCCTGCGGTTACTAAGGGTCAAGCAGGCGCCAACCAGGAGCGGGAGTGAGCGATGGCGATGGAAGGGGTGAGCGGGGCCGGGGCCGCGGCGGGTGCGTACGGCCGGACCATCGACGTGAACGACATCGGCACCACGGTGCTGATGCTGAACCTGGAGCGCGGCGAGCTGCTGCAGTCGTCGCTGGCCGACCAGGTCCAGCAGATGAAGGACCAGCAGGCGCAGATCCGCCAGGCCATCGAGATGCAGGGCCGCATCCGCGAGATGCAGGGGCAGGTCAAGGACCTCCAGCAGCTCCGCGCCGAACTGGACACCCTGCCGATGGAATCGATCAGAACCGGCGACCGCATGATCCTGGGGCGCCGCCCCGACCTCATGCAGAAGCTGGTGGACAACGGCATTTCGGTGAACACCGCCGCCGGCGGCCCCTTCGACAACTTCGCCAAAACCAGCGCCGCCAACAACACCCCGCCTTACAACCAACAGTGGGCCAAGGACCTCGCCTCGCGCCTCACCAACGGCTGGGAGGAGCTGTCGCGTGGCGAGATGGACCAGGTCCTTTCCCAGCTCGACAGCAAGATTGCCCAGGTCACGGACCCCGAGGTGGCCGCCTTCATGCAGTCCAAGGGCATCAACTTCACCACCGGAAGCCCCGAGGCCTGGCAGGCGAACCTCGACAACCTCAAGGGCTACATCGAGAGCGCCAACAGCACCTCGCAGCTCGAGATGATCCGGTTGCAGAGTATCACAAACAAGTACAACCAGACCTTCGAGATGACCACGAACATCATGCAGAAGTTCTCGGGTTCCCTGGACAAGGTGATCGGCAACATCCGATGATCGAGCGCATCGACGGCGGCGTCGCGGCCGGCGGATTCCATGCAGCGACGGCGAACGGGTCGGAGACCCCGGCGCGCGGCACCCTGCGCGGCGAGGCGGTGACGGTGACGCGCAACGCCGCCTCGCTGGTCGCCGACGCCGCCGAGGAGATGACCTTCGCGGCCTCGGAGAAGACGGAGTCGAAGAAGATCAGCGAGCGCAAGGTGGGCCGCGACGGGATGGACGACGGGCTCGACGCGCTGCGCGCCGCGGAGCTGCTGGCGACCCTGCCCGACGAGCCCACCGGCGAGCAGCTCAAGGAGCTGCTGCAGCGGGTGCTGGAGCTCAAGTCCTTCTCCGGTTTCGGCCTGCGCGAACTGGTGGAGCGCCAGCACCGCGACCCGTCCCACCAGTTCGCGGCGCTGTCGTTCCTCGAGGAGCAGATCGCCGGGGACCTCGACGCCCCGCCGCCGCTGCGCGACGCGGTGGCGGCGGCCCGCGCCACGCTTCTGGCGGAGAAGGGGCCGGCCATCCGCGCCGGGCTGAACGTCAGCGGGCGGGCGGCGGCGGAGTCCGACGGCACGGCGGACGGCATCCAGGCGCTGCGCGGCCTCTACCGCGAGACGGTGCTCGGTTTCGAGGGCCTGGGGCCAACCTACGCGGCCATCGCCGAACGCCATCCCGGCGAGGATTTCGCGCGCGTCACCGATTTCCTGATCAAGGCGGCGGGCGACGATCTGGCGTCGCGCGGCCCGTCGCTGGAGACCGGGGCGCTCAAGGCGATCATCGACGACCTCTACCAGCTCGAGGTGCTGGTGACCGTGCACCGCGACGCCGCGGAGATGATCGGCCGGCTCGACCGGCAGTTCGGCGTGCTGCGCGGCCAGTCCGCGGAATCGCTGATGAAGACGGTGGTCGACCTGACGGCCGAACGCTGGATCACCGCCGACCGGATCGACCGGGTCGTCGCCGGCTTCGGCGCCGACCAGCCGGAGACCCGGATCAACACGCTGCGGGAATTCAAGGAACTGGTGCGCGGCGTGCCGCTGAAGGTCTATGCCGACGCGGAGATCCGCGGCAAACTGCTGGACGCCGTCCAGGAGTCCATGGACCGGGCGATCGGAGACGAAGAATGAGCTGGACGGACGCGGCGGTGGCGGAGTTCCTGCGCGGGCTGGGTCTGGACCAGCCGGTCGACGCCGACACGCCGGTTCTGAGCGTGGCCTTCGAACAGCGCGGCACGCTCTACATCGAGGCCGAGGAGGACGGGCTGCGCCTGTCCGCGGCGCGGCCGCTGCCGCCCTACGCCCGCGGGGCCGCCGTCGGCCGGGCGCTGTCCCTGTGCCATCCGATCCACGGCTGGCCGCGGCCGGTGACGGCGGGTCTGAGCGGGGAGTCGGTGCTGGTGTTCCTGGCCCACCTGCCGGAGCGCGAGGTCACGACGCCGGCGCTGGAATCGACGATCGACCTGCTGTTCCAGCTTCACGACCGGGTTGCAGCCTGAAGGAGGGCGGGGGACGATGGTGGATGTCTCGGCACGCTTCATGGCGCTCGACACCGGGATCGAGCGCATCTTCTACGACGGGGGACCGGGCGACGCCCGGCTGCCCGAGGGCGGTTCCCTGGCGCCGAGCGAAGGCGCGGTGGAGGTGCAGCTCGACGCCGTGGTGGAACGCCCCACCAAGGACGACGAGCTGCTGGCCTTCGTCCGGCCGCCGGTCGGCGACCGGACCATGACCGCGCCCGCGCGGTTCTCGGCCATGCTCGACGGGGTGCTCGACCGCCTCGGCGTGATCCGCGACGAGCGCCCCGACGATCCCGCCATCGCCGGGGCCCTCGCGGTGCTGCGCGAGGAGGCGATGCTGCGCGACATCGTCAACGACTACCGCAAAGTGCTGCTGCGCGGATGACCCTCGCCACCCTCGCCCAGGACGAGCGCGACTTCCTTGTGTTCAAGGCATGGCTCTACCTGCGCCACGACAGCATCGAGCGCGCCCTCGTCCTGTTCGAGGCGCTGGGCCGGCTGTTCGCGGACGACCCCGCCATCTTGAAGACGCTGGCCTGGGTCCGGCTGCGCGCCGGCGATGCCGGCGGCGCCCTGGCCGCCGCCGACGCCTACCTCACGGCGGTCGGCCCGCCGGCGCGCCGGGACGCCGAACACGCACCCATCCACCTCATCCGCGGTCGCGCGCTGCTGCGCCTCGACCGGGGCGACGAGGCGGCCCACGCCGCCGCCGCCTACCTCTCCCTCCGCTCCGCCGCGCTGCCATGACCGCCAATCCCGTTTCGCGCGTGCTCCGCAGCCTCAAGGGCCGCAGCGACGTCCTGCTGGCCGTGCTGATCATCGGCATCGTCTTCATGATGATCCTTCCCCTGCCGACCCTGCTGGTCGACGGGCTGATCGCCTTCAACATGGGGGCGGCGGTGGTGCTGTTGATGGTGGCGGTGTACCTGTCGTCGCCGCTGAAGTTCGCGGCCTTCCCGGCGGTGCTGCTGATCACCACGCTGTTCCGGCTGGCGCTGTCGATCTCGACGACGCGGCTGATCCTGCTGCAGGCCGACGCCGGCGAGATCATCTACACCTTCGGCAACTTCGTGGTCGGCGGCAACCTGGTGGTCGGCCTGGTCATCTTCCTGATCCTGACCATCGTCCAGTTCGTGGTGATCACCAAGGGCGCGGAGCGCGTCGCCGAGGTGAGCGCGCGGTTCTCGCTGGACGCGATGCCGGGCAAGCAGATGTCCATCGACGGCGACATGCGCGCCGGCGTCATCGACATGAACGAGGCACGCCGCCGCCGCTCCATCGTCGAGAAGGAAAGCCAGCTCTACGGCTCGATGGACGGCGCCATGAAGTTCGTCAAGGGCGACGCCATCGCCGGCATCATCATCGTCATCGTCAACATCCTCGGCGGGATCACCATCGGCACCATGCAGCGGGGCATGGACGCCGCGACGGCGCTGGAGACCTACGCCATCCTGACCGTCGGCGACGGCCTGATCTCGCAGATCCCGGCGCTGCTCATCTCGATCACCGCCGGCGTGATCGTCACCCGCGTGTCCGACGTCGACGAGGAGGACAGCAACCTCGGCAAGGACATCAGCGCCCAGCTGACCAACGAGCCGCGCGCCCTGCTGATCGGCGCGGCGATGCTGTTCCTCTTCGGTCTCATCCCCGGCTTCCCCACCCTCATTTTCGTCCTGCTGAGCGCGCTGCTGGGCGGCTCCGCCTACCTGCAGATCCGCGCCCTCCGGCCGGAGCCGGCGGCGCTGGCGGGCAAGGGCGGTACCCTGCCGTCCATGAATCCGGCGGCCCGCCCGGCGTCGGCCGCCCGCTCCGCCGCCGGCAAGGGGAAACCGGAGGAGGAGTTCGCGCTGACCGTGCCGCTGCTCCTCGACCTCGCCGCCGACCTGGAGACGGCGATCCGGCCGGAGGTGCTGAACGACGAGATGATCCTGATCCGCCGCGCCCTCTACTTCGACCTCGGGGTGCCGTTCCCGGGAATCAACCTGCGCTTCAACGACCGGCTGCGCAACGGCGCCTACAGCATCCTGCTGCAGGAGATCCCCATGTCCCAGGGCGTGCTCCGGCCGGGCTGGGTGCTCGCCCGCGACACCGCGGAGAACCTCGCCCTGTTCAAGGTCCTCGCCGAGCCGGGGCCGCGCTTCCTGCCCGGGGTGGAGACGCTGTGGGTGCGGGAGAGCGACACGGCGCTGCTCGACAGGGCGGGGATCGCCCACATGGATGCCTCGCGCATCCTGACCTACCACCTCTCCTTCGTCCTCAAGAAATACGCCGACCAGTTCATCGGCATCCAGGAAACCAAGTTCCTGCTCGCCAACATGGAAGGAAATTTCCCCGACCTCGTGAAGGAGGTGCAGCGGGTCGTGCCGTTGCAGAAGATCACCGAGATCTTCCAGCGGATGGTCTCCGAGGGGATTTCCATCCGCAATCTTCGCGCGATCCTCGAATCGCTGCTGGATTGGGGGCAGAAGGAAAAGGATACGGTGCTGCTCGGAGAATACATCCGCTCCAGCCTGCGCCGGCAGATCAGCTACAAGTATTCCAGCGGCCAGAACGTCCTTCCCGCCTACCTCGTGACGCCGCAGGTGGAGGAGGCGGTGCGGGGCGCCATCCGCCAGACCTCGTCGGGGTCCTACCTCGCGCTCGACCCGACGGTGGCGCGCAAGTTCGTCGCCAACGTCAAGAAGACCGTCGGAGACGTGACCAAGGCCAGCCAGCGCCCGGTCCTGGTCACCTCCATGGACGTGCGCCGCTTCATTCGCAAGCTGATCGAGATGGAGCTGTACGAACTGCCCGTCGTCTCCTACCAGGAACTGACCCAGGAGATCACCATCCAACCCCTCGGCCAGATCCCGCTGGATTGATGCGGGGTGTGGCCGACCCGCCCCCGGTGCCGCCATGCCCGAGACCCCGCCCGACCCCGCGCCGCCGACACCCAGCGCCGGCGGCGCGGCCGGCGCCGACGCCGTCGCCCGCCGCCTGGCCGCTGCCTTCGCCGCGGCGGGCAGCCCGCCCCAGCCGGTCACCCTGTTCGGTGGCCGCTTCGCCGCGTCGCGCGGGGTGCGGGTGGCGGCGGGTGGGGCCGAGATCATCTACCGGGTCGAGCCCGGCGGTCTCGTGTGGATCCTGCTGTACCGCCGCGTCGACGCCCGGCGCGGCCTCACCAACCCGTTCGCCGGCCTGATCTGGTTCACCGAACGGCTGATCGACAGCGCCAGCGGGGCGACCGCCGTGGCCGGGGGGGTGGACACCGCGCTCGGCGGGCGCAGCGACGGGCTGGACGACCACCGGCTGATGCTGAGCTACACCGAGGTTCTCGGCGCACGGTGCCTGGAACGGCCGATCTGCCCCGGCCTCAGCGAGACCGTGGTCCACCTCGACCTGGCCGACTACCGCCCGATGCGCCATCTCCACCGGGCGGCGGT
The DNA here is from genome assembly GCF_059703765.1 of Azospirillum sp. NS33. Lineage (NCBI taxonomy): Bacteria > Pseudomonadati > Pseudomonadota > Alphaproteobacteria > Rhodospirillales > Azospirillaceae > Azospirillum > Azospirillum sp. NS33. The sequence goes on from NZ_BAAKJB010000004.1 coordinate 180,581, forward strand.
CAAGGGCCGGACCAGACGATCCGGTCGACGTTGAAGAACAGCAGCGCCGCACCGCCGGAGGCCAGCACGGCCCCCGCGGCGCGCTCGGGCAGCCGGAGCGCCGCCGCGTCCAGGGCGGGACGGCCGTCGTCGGCCAGCCACAGCCGCCAGCGGCCTTCGGCCGGCGCGCCCAGCGCCCCGACGTCGATGGTCTCCTGGCCGGAGCCGACGACGCACGCCACATCGCCTTCGGCGGAAAACGCGACGGTGCCGTCGCTGCCGACCGGGGCGCGGGGCACGTTCATCAGGACGGCCAGCGGGTCGGTGGGGCGGAGATGGTCCTGGAACCGGGCGCTCATCTGCGACAGCACGTCGTTCAGCAGCCGCGCCGTGAGATCGGGGGGCGCCGGAGCCCGGTCATGGGCTGCGCGCAGGTCGGCGATGGCCAGTTCCAGCGTGAGCGCCGTATCGATCACCTCCGGGGCTTCCCTGCTGCGCCGGAGATAGTCGAACAGGCCGACCATCTCGTCCTTCGTCAGGGCCCCATCGAGCGCGGCGGCAACCAGGCTGATCGCACTGTCTCGGTTCATCCACGTACTCGCGTCTGCGGTTGCCCCCACTGCGACTGCGGTCCCCTCCGCTGGAGCGGTTCGTCAGGCGGTGGCTACAGACTTAGTAACGGAAGGCGTGCCAACAGTTCCCCCGATTTTTCGCCGCACCTGCTCGCGGGCCCGCGACAGCCGGCTGCGGACGGTGCCGACGGGGATGCCAAGAAGCGACGCGGCCTCGTCGTAGGCCATGCCCTCGAGGGTGACCAGAACCAGAACCTCGCGCAGGTCGGGTGTGAGTTCGCGGATGGCCGCCTGCAGCGCCATCATCTGGCGCCGGCGTTCCATCTCCTGGCCGGGATCGTCGCCGCTCGGCGTCGCCAGCAGGATCTCCTCGCCCACATGGTGGTAGCGGCGCTGCGGCGAGCGCTTGAAGTGGTTGCGCACGAGGTTCAGCGCGATCCCGTACATCCAGGTCGTCGGCGAGGATTCGCAGCGGAAATTCTGGTAGCACCGCACGACCTCGAGGAAGGTCTGTTGAGTCAGGTCCTCGGCCTCGGTGCGATCGCCGACGTGCTTGAGTATAAATCGAAACAGTTTTTCCTGATGTGCGAGCAGCAACGCACGCAGATCCGGTTTGGGTATCTCCATTGCGTTCCTCGCCTCCCGGATTGGGCCAGCCATCGCCACAGCGAAAGAGGATATTCCCGATACTCCCGGCCGGCAAAGAGACAAGTCGGCCACCGGTGTCATTTTCTTCGCACGCGTGGCAACCCCACCGGCGTCGCCGGTTGTTCCCCGGGCCGACGGCGCGGGGCGGCGGTCCGGCGGACCGTCCGGCCGCACCGGGGCGCCCCGTCGCCTTCCAGAACCTTTGCGCGGTCTCATCCGTTATGCCTGACCGCACGTCGCCGACGGCCTCCCGGCCACGCCGCCGTTGACCTGCCCTCTCCGTGTTGGACCGCCGCGATGAGCCTCCTGACCCGTCTGATGCTGCTGGTGTCGCTGGCCCTCGTGCCGGCGGCGGTGGTCGAGGTCGACAACGAACTGCGGCTCCAGCATCTGCGTGAAACCGAGATCCACGGCGAAGCCGCCCGCCTGGTCGGGCTGGTGGAGGCCGAGCACGTCCGCCTGGTCGACGGGGTCCGCCAGGTCGTGACCGCGCTGGCGGCGACGGATGCGGTGCGCAGCGGCGACAACGGCCGGTGCCAGGCCCTGCTCGACCGGCTCGCGACGGCGATGCCCGGGCACCTGCACTACCGGGTGGCCGGCCTCGGCGGGCGGGTGCGCTGCGCCACCGACCGCGGCTCCCTGGGCACCGACATGTCCGGCCGGGCGGATGTGCGGCGCGCCCTCGCCGACGGCGGGTTCCAGACCGGCGAACATCTGTGGCAGGCCGCCTCCGGCGCGCCGGGGCTTCCCTTCGCCGTTCCCTACGACGCCCCGGGCACCGGCCCGGGCGCCGCCGCCGGCGTGGTCACCGCCGTCGTCGAGCTGGACTGGCTGGCCCGCCAGCTCGCGGCCAAGCCGCTGCCGGCGGGGACCTCGATCACCGTCGCCGACCCGGCCGGCGTGGTCCTGGCGCGCGTCCCGGACATCCCGGGATTCGTCGGCGACAGCGTGCCGGACCGCTTCCGGCCCTACCTCGGACGGCCGGCGCCGGGCACGATCGAGCTCGTCGGGTCCGACGGGGTGGCCCGGGTGCTCGGGTACAGCGCGCGGAACAGCGGGCTGGGCGGCTTGTTCGTCGCGGTGGGCCTGGACAAGGAGGCGGCGGTCCAGCCCCTGCGCCACGCCATGATCCGGGCCCTGGTGGCGATCGGGCTGGTGGCCGTGCTGACGCTGGTGGCCGTGTGGTGGGGCGGCCAGCGCTTCCTGCGCCGTCCCGTGGCCGCGCTGATCACCGCCAGCGAACGCTGGCGCGCCGGTGAACTCGGGGCCCGCAGCGGGTTTGCCGAGACCCGCTCCGACATCGGCCGACTGGCCCGTGCCTTCGACGCCATGGCCGCGGACCTGCAGCGCCAGGCGACGCTGCGCGCCGCCGCCGACCGCGCCCGCGCCGCCACCCTGGCGGAACTGAACGCCCTGCTGGAGCACGCTCCGGTCGGCTTCGCCTTCTTCGACCGGGAGCGCCGCTGCATCCGCGCCAACGCCACGCTCGCCGTTCTCAGCGGCCGGGCGGCCGCCGACGGCACCGGCCGGGCGGCCGCCGACCTCATCGGCCGCACGGCCGCCGAGGTGCTGTCCGACGGGGCGGAGACGGTGGCGCCGGTTGTCGAGCGCATCTTCGGCTCCGCCGCCGCGGTGCAGACCCTGGAGCTCGTGCTGGACGGCGGCGGCGGCCCCGCTGGCCGCCGGCACCTGCTGACCAGCTTCTATCCCGTCGTGTCGGACGGCGCGGTCGCGGCGGTCGGCGCGGTGGTGGTCGACATCACCGGGCTGCGCGCGGCCGAGGCGGCGCAGCGGCGCAGCGACGAGCGGTTCCGCGCCGTCTTCGAGCAGGCCGCCGTCGGCATCGAGCGCGTCGGCCCGGACGGGCGCATCCTGGAGGCCAACGGCCGCCTGTGCGGCATGCTCGGCCTGGCGCGCGGCGATCTGGCGGGGACCGATTTCCGCGCCCTCACCCATCCCGACGACCGCGCCGCCGAGGACGCCCTGCTGGTACGGCTGCTGGACGGCCGGCTGCCGAGCTACGCCGTCGAAAAGCGGTATCGGCACCGCGACGGCCACCATTTCTGGGTGCGGGTGACGTCCTCCCTCGTGCGGGTGTCCGGCCGCGAGGAGGGCTACCGCATCTCCATCGTCGAGGACATCTCGGCACGCCGGGAGATGGAGGACGCCGTTGCCGCGGCCAAGGACGATGCGGAGCGCGCCAACCTCGCCAAGACCAAGTTCCTCGCCGCCGCCAGCCACGACCTGCGCCAGCCGCTCCAGTCGCTGTTCTTTTTCGTCGCCACGCTGGCGCCCCATGTCGACGCCGAGGGGCGGGACCTGCTGCACCATGTGGAGCACGGTCTGGACGCCTTGAAGGCGCTGCTGGACAGCCTGCTCGACGTGTCGCGTCTGGACGCCGGTGTGGTCGAACCGGCGATCGAGGAGTTTCCCGTCGCCGAGGTGCTCGGGCACATCGCGGCCTCCTACGCGCCGGTCGCCGAGGGCAAGGGGCTGGGCTGGCGCGTCGACGAGTGCCGCGCCACCGTGCGCAGCGACCGCACGCTGCTGACCCGCATGCTGCGCAACCTCGTGGAGAACGCGCTGCGCTACACCCCCGCCGGATCCGTCCGCGTGCGGTGCACGGAGCGCCACGGGGGCCTGGACATCGTGGTGAGCGACACCGGCATCGGCATTCCCCGCGACCATCTGGATCGGATCTTCGACGAGTTCCACCAGGTCGGCAATCCCGAGCGCGACCGCACCCAGGGGCTCGGCCTGGGCCTCGCCATCGTGCGGCGCCTGGCGCGGTTGCTGGACCACCGCGTCGACGTCCGATCGGAGGCCGGGCGCGGGTCGGAGTTCCGCGTCATGGTGCCCCTGGGCGAGACGCGGACGCCCGACCCGGCGGTCGCGGCCGTGCCGCCGCCGCCGGGGTGCGGGCGCCTGGCCCTGGTGGTCGACGACGACGCCATCGTGCTGCTGGGCCTGCGGGCGATCCTGGAGGATTGGGGGTACGAGGTGGTGATCGCCGGCTCCCTGGACCTGGCGATGGAGCAGCTGCGGCGCAGCGACCGCCGCCCCGACGTCGTGGTGTCGGACTACCGGCTGCGGGCCGGGCGGGTCGGCACCGAGGTCATCGTCCGCGTGCGCGAATGGGCAGGGAGCGTGATCCCCGGTGTCATCCTCACCGGCGAGACCGGGCCGGAATGCCAGGAGGACGCGGCGCGGCACGGCCTGCGGGTGATCCACAAGCCGGTGACGCCACGCCAGCTGATCGCCGCTCTGGAAGAGCAGACGCAGGCGTCCGGCTGACCGGCCGGGGCGCCGCTGCCGTGCGGGCGCAGCAGCACGCATTCCCGAGCCGCGGCGTGCCGCCCATCGCAGAATCGCGCGGCGTCCTCCTCGCCGTCGAACCCGACGCGCAGGTGGAACAACGCCGGCCGGCGGACCCTTCGGGGCGGGGGCCGGTGAGCGGGAGCCGGCGGCGGCGCTGCCGCGGGGAGGAGGCGTCGGTGGGGGCGCCTATTCGGCGGCGACGCCGTAGACGATGGGCGCTTCCGCGTTGGCGGGGTGGGGCTGGTCGTGGGGGGACGAATCGTGCGCGTGGTTGCATCCGCCGCCGCATCCGCCGCCGCAGGTGCGGGCCTGGCGGTGCTCCTCGACCATGCCACGGACATAGGGCACGCATTTGCCGCACTGGATCCGGTGCCCCAGCGACTTGTAGACGCCCGCCGTGGTGCCGGCGCCTTCGTTGAGGGCCTTGGTCACCTGCTTGTCGGTAAAGGCGTGACAGATGCACACATACATTTTGCGTACCCTCAACGTCTCTGCCTCCACAGCTACGAGATCTGAGAATGATTGTCAATTGCCAGCATGCGGTCGGACCGAAGGTTTGATCCATGTCACAGGCGGCTGCGCGGCGGGCGCCATTCGGCTAGAAAGGGGATCGGCAGCGGAGGTTTGCGATGACCGAGTGGTGGCGCGGCGCGGTGATGTACCAGATCTATCCCCGCAGCTTCCGCGACGCGGACGGGGACGGCGTCGGCGACCTCGACGGCATCGCCGCGGCGCTGGACCACGTGGCATCCCTGGGGGTCGACGGCGTCTGGCTGTCGCCCTTCTTCCGGTCGCCCATGAAGGATTACGGCTACGACGTCAGCGACCACCGCGACGTCGACCCCCTGTTCGGCACCCTGGCCGGCTTCGACCGGCTGCTGGCGCGGGCACACGCGCTCGGCCTCAAGGTGATCATCGACATGGTGCTGAGCCACACCTCCGACCGTCACGCCTGGTTCCAGGAAAGCCGTCTCAGCGCCGGCGGGGCCAAGGCCGACTGGTACGTCTGGGCCGACGCGCGGCCCGACGGCACGGCGCCCACCAACTGGCTGTCGGTGTTCGGCGGGCCCGCCTGGACCTGGGATGGCCGGCGCCGGCAGTACTACCTGCACAATTTCCTCGCCGCCCAGCCCGACCTCAATCTGCACAACCCGGCGGTGCAGGATGCGGTGCTGGCGGATTGCGCCTTCTGGCTGGACCGTGGCGTCGACGGCTTCCGCCTCGACGTCGCCAACTACTATTGCCACGACCGGCGGCTGCGCGACAACCCGCCGCGGCCGGCGGGGGCGGCGTGGCCCGACGGGGTGCCGGCCGGCAGCCCCTACGGCCGGCAGCTCCATCTCTACGACAAGTCGCGGCCGGAGACGCTGGCCTTCCTGCGCCGCCTGCGCGGGGTTCTGGACCGCTATCCCGGGCGCATGGCGGTCGCCGAGGTGCACGACGATGACGGCGTCGGCCGCGCCGCCGAATACGTGGCGGCGCCGGACCTGCTGCACACCGCCTACAACTTCGCCCTGCTGGGGCCGCTGGACGGGGCGGCGACCGTCCGCCGGGCCGTTGCGGCGTTCGAGGCGCAGCCCGGCGGCGGCTGGCCGTCCTGGGCGTTTTCCAACCACGACGTGCCGCGGGTCGCCAGCCGCTGGGGCGGCGCCGCGGCGCCGGCGGCGGCGGCGGCCCTGTTCATCGCCCTCCTGGCCAGCCTGCGCGGCACCGCCTTCCTCTACCAGGGGGAGGAACTGGGCCTGCCCCAGGCGGCGGTGCCGTTCGAGCGCCTGCGCGACCCCTTCGGCATCGCCCTCTGGCCCGAGGAGGTGGGGCGCGACGGCTGCCGCACGCCGATGCCGTGGTGCGGCGACGCGCCGAACGCCGGATTCTCCGCCGCGGAGCCCTGGCTGCCGGTGCCCGACGCGCACCGTGCGCTTGCCGTCGACCGCCAGTCGGCCGACCCGGCCAGCGTGCTGTCCGCCACCCGCGCCGTCCTCGCGTGGCGGCGCGGCCGGCCGGAGCTGCGGGGGGGCGCCATCCGCCTGCGCGAGGCGCCCGAGCCGGTGCTGGCGTTCGAGCGGACGCTGGACGGCGCGCGCCTGCTCTGCCTCTTCAACCTCTCGGCCAGCGTCGTGGAGGCGACGCTTCCCGAGGGGGTGCGGTGGTGCCCTGTCGAGGCCCCGGTCCGGTCGGGGCCCTGCGACGGGACGCGCGTCCGCCTGCCGCCATGGGGAGCGCTGTTTGCCGCGGCGGCGGAGTAGGCTACAACGGCGCCTGTCCCGAAGCCGCGACGTTGCGACGATGACCGAACCGACCGCCACCCCCGTCCCGGATCCCCTGGGCGAGACCGTCTACCTCGCCGCCGACGGCCTGGTCGACGACCTCGTCGCCGAATTGGGCGACGTGTCGCTGGTGGACGGGCGGCTGGTCTACGCCCCCGGGGCGCCGCGTCCGGTGGCCTGGGCCCAGAACGTGTGGCGCGACCCGGTGCGCATCCGCTTCGCGTCGATCAAGGAGGCGGCGCGGACCCTGCGCGCCTTGCAGCGCAACTGGGCGGCATGGCCGCAGCGCCATCACCGCCGCGCCGCGCTGATCCAGGAGAACCTTCCCCACGTCTCGGCGCACCCGCTGGCGTTTCCCCAGCCGGCCCCCACCGCGCCGCTCGGGTCCTGGACCCTGTTGGACGAGCACACGCTGGTGGCGGCCGCGCACTGCTCCAGCCCGTTCCGCCACGGCGAGGTCGCGTTCGTGGAGAACCGCACCGCTCCCCCCAACCGCGCCTATCTGAAGCTGTGGGAGGCGCTGACGCTGTTCGGCGGGCACCCCGGGCCGGGCGACCGCTGCCTCGACCTCGGGGCCTGTCCCGGGGGCTGGACCTGGGTGATGCACGAGCTGGGGGCCGCGGTGATCAGCGTCGACAAGGCGCCGCTGGACCCCGCCGTGGCGGCCCTGCCGCGGGTCACGGTCCGCCAGGAGAGCGCCTTCGGGCTGCGGCCCCAAGACATCGGGCCGGTGGACTGGCTGGCGTGCGACGTTATCTGCTATCCCGCCCGCCTGCTGCGCCTGGTCGAGGCGTGGATGGCCAGCGGGCTCGCCCGCCGCTTCGTCTGCACCCTGAAGTTTCAGGGCGCCACCGACCACGACGCCGCCCGGGCCTTCGCGGCGATTCCCGGCGGGCGCCTGGTCCACCTCCACCACAACAAGCACGAACTGACCTGGATGTGGCCGGCGGCGTGAGCCGCGGCGCGCCGGCGGCGCGCGCCTCAGGCCCGCTTCAGGGCGTTCTCGATGGCCGGGCGCATCACCGACGCGGCGCGGTAGCCGATCTCCACCACCTCCTGGGCGCGGTCGAATTCGAGGATGCCGATGTGCCCGAGCCGCGGCGTGATCAGCACGTCCGGCGGTTCGCCGGCCAGGCGCGACCGGGTGATGCGGTCCTGCATGATGTCGATGGACCCGGCGAGGATGCCCATCACGTTGGGTGCGGCCGCCGGTTCCCCCGCCAGCTGGTTGGCCAGGAACCCGGTCCGCTCCCCCGGCCGGCGGCCCAGCCAGGCGGCGATCGCCGGCGGCAGCAGGCTGCGCGTCGCCTCGTCGGCCACCGGCAGCTCGGCGACGGTGACCGGGCGGGGCAGGGCGGAAAGCTCGCTGTTGAGGTTCACGGCGATCACCACGTCCGCGCCGATGGCGCGGCACAGGGACACCGGCACCGGATTCACCAGCGCCCCGTCGACCAGCCAGTGCTGGTCCGAACGGACCGCCGGGAACAGCCCCGGCATGGCCGCCGACGCGCAGACGGCGTCGAGCATCGGCCCGTCGCGCAACCAGATCTCGCGCCCCGTCGCCAGGTCGCAGGCCACCGCGGCGAACGGCCTGGGCAGATCCTCGATCAGCACGTCGGTCCGGGCGTTGCGGAAGCGCTCGTACACCCGGTCGGCCGCCACCAGCCCGCCCTTGCGGAAGGTGACGTCGATGATGCCGAGCATGCCCAGCAGGCCCATGCTCTGCGCCCAGCCCTGCAGCTCGTCGAGCTGGTCGGTCAGGTAGGCGGCGCCGACGCACGCGCCGATCGAGGTCCCGCACACCACGTCCGGCTCGATCCCCAGCTCGTTCAGCGCCTTCAGGACGCCGATGTGGGCCCAGCCCCGTGCGGCGCCGCTGCCAAGCGCCAAGCCGATCTTCAGTGTCGACACGCGACCACCCCGGACGTCTTGTTGGAGTCCCCCCTCATTTGGGCGGTGCCCCCTCCGTTCGGAAGGGGAGCGCATCGTGTTGCCCCCCGTGACCGATTCGAAATATCCGCCGGAAGAAAATTGTCGCTCATTTGATTCTCTTCATCAGGATGGCGCCGGGACAACGGTAGTATCACAAAAAAGGGGTAAGGCCGAGCACAGTGGTTCCACGTTAACAGATCAGAAAGCGGTCAGGGCGCAACTTGACTTCAGGCGATGACTTCGTGAGACGGCGGAGGCCGGTCATGCCCGAGGAACTGAAGAGTTTGAAGCGGGACTGGAAGAGGTGGTCGTGGGTGGAGCGGGTGACCGCGCTCGCCCTGCTGCTCGCCGCCTCGGCGGCGCTGAGCGGGCCGCTCACCCTCGCCCTGCTGTGACCCGGCGCCGGGCCTTCCGGGCCGACGCCGCTCATCCCCCCACCAGGGCCAGCGCCCCGCCGGCCAGGGCCAGCGCCCCGAACCCCATGAGCACGGCGCCCGAGGCGCGGTTGATCCAGGCCATGGCGGCTCCGGACACGCGATGGCGCACCGCGCCGACGCCGGCGCTGAGGCCCAGCCACCACGCCGCCGACCCGAGATAGACGCCGAGCACCAGGGCCACCGCCGCCAGGGTGCCGCCCGCGCCGCCGGCCAGCCCCAGGCCGCCGAAGACCGCCAGGAAGCTGATGATGGTCGCCGGGTTGGCCAGCGTCAGGGCGAAGGTCGTCGCGCCGGCGCCGAGCAGGCCGCGCAGGGTGGGCGGCGGGGCGGACGGCGGGGTGCTGCCGGGCCGCGGCCCGCCCGGCACCGGAGGCGCGAGCGGGGCCGCTGCCGCAGGTGGGCGGGCGCGCATCGTGGCGAGGCCCAGCCACACCAGGGCGCCGCCGCCCAGCAGGCGGACCTCGGCCTCCCACCCCAGCAGCCGGTCGGACAGGGCCACGAGGCCGAAACCGGCGACGGCGCCGTAGGCGGCGTCGGCGGTGGCGGCGCCCAGGCCGGTGGCGAAGCCGACGACCGGGCCCTCGGCCAGGGTGCGGCGGATGCACAGCAGCCCGATCGGCCCGACCGGCGCGGCGATCGACACGCCGATGACCAGTCCCTGCAGCAGCAGGGCGACGGCGTCCATTCCGGTCACTCCACCGGCAGCATGGCGGTTTCCTTCGGCGAGGAGAGCGCGATCACGGTGTGCGACCGCACCACGCCGGCCAGGCGCTTCAGCGTGTCGCCGAGGAACCGCTCCAGCGCCGCGGTGTCGGCGACGCGCACCTTGAGCAGGTAGGACCACTCCCCGGTGACATGGTGGCATTCCTGGACGGCGGCGGCCCGCGTCATGGCGTCGCGGAACGGGGCATCGTGCTCGGGCCGTTCCAGCAGAACCTGGACGAACGCCAGCACATCCAGGCCGAGCGCGGCGGGGGCCACCCGCGCCCCCCAGCCCAGCACCGTTCCCGCGGCCTGCAGCTTCTTGAGGCGCTCGTTCACGGCGGAAATGGAAAGCCCCACTGCGGCGCCGATTTCGGCGTAGGAGGCGCGCCCGTCGCTCTGGGCGATTCCGCATATCTTTCTGTCAATCTCGTCCATCCCAACAAAATATACGATGATTCCGGCAAAATCAATGGATCTGCCCCGCATCCGTGGCGTTGCGCCGGCGCGCGCGGGGGCTGCGCGCGGCCGGGATTTCTTTGCCGCCCATCGCCGGATTGCGCCTTGCAAAGCGTCCGGGGCGGCCCATGTTCTGGGGGACCTTGTGATTCGGATTGCCGGCCTGCTCCCTCTTCGGGTGCCCAGATCGACGCTACTCCTGGACACAGTCTTCGCGCCGGCCAGCGGGCTGGCGCCAACCGGAAAATGGAGGGTTACGATGCCCGTCGGCACCGTAAAGTGGTTCAACAGCACCAAGGGCTATGGCTTCATCCAGCCGGAGAGCGGCGGCCCTGACATCTTCGTGCACATCTCGGCCGTCGAGCGTGCCGGCATGGGCAGCCTCAACGAGGGCCAGAAGGTTTCCTACGAGGAGCAGCGCGACCCGCGTCGCGGCAAGACCTCGGCGGAGAACCTGAAGGCCGTCTGACCGTTCCGATCCGGATCGGAATGGAAGGGCACCGGGAAACCGGTGCCCTTTTTCCGTGTTGCGACTTCCATTTTTTCGAAAGTTTGCCAATGGCCTTCAAGCCCAATTACAACCAGCAGCGTGCCGAGCGCAACCGGGCCAAGGAGCAGAAAAAGAAGGAAAAACAGGCCCGGCGCGAGGAGGAGGCCGCGAAGCGCAAGACACCGGAGGACGGCGACCCCGACGGCGGTGACGAGGTCGAGGGCGACGCCGACGCCGACGGTGAGGTCGACGTCGACGCGCAGGCCGAGACAGACAGCGACGCGACCCCGTCCAGCGCTTCCTGATCCAGCCCTATTGGAGTTGCCCCATGGCACGCAAGAAACCCGCGACGCCGCCGGCGTTCGTCCTGTTCGACGTCATCTATGAAGACGGTGCCCGCACGTCCAACCGCCGGGTGCCGGCCGAAGAGGTGGGCGGACTCGATGGCGACGAGCCGGCCCGCACCATCCTCGAAGAGCAGGACCGCAAGATTGCCGCGATGTCCGGCAACCCGCGCGGCCCCATCAAGTCGTTCTCCCGCTCCCCCGGGCAGTGAGGGGCGGCGGCTACAGTGCCTCGGCCCGGCAGGACAGGCCGAGGCTTTCCGCGGTGTTCGCGACCGCGGCGAGGCACGGGGCGCGACGCTCCTCCGGGATCGACACGGCGAACCGGATGGCGTAGCGCTCGCCCTGCGGCTCGGGCAGGGTCTGTGCCTCCAGGCGCACGATGTTGGCGTCGAACTGGGTGAAGATCTCCGACATCCGGGCGATCAGCCCGGGCTGGTCGCCGCCGCTCACCGCGACCCGGTGGGTGATGCGGCCGAGCGGCCCCGGCACCGGGTCGAACGAGAAGGGGGCGACGCGGACCTCCGCCCCCGCCAGTTCCGGAAGCACGGCCAGCGCCGCTTCCAGGACGCCGAGATCCAAGTCCTCCGGGACGTCGCAGACGGCCGAGAACTCCGCGCCGTTGCCCATCACCGCGAAGGTCGCGTCCCGCAGGTTGACGCCTTCGTCGAACAGCGACCCGGTGATCGCCGACACCAACCCGACCCGGTCGGGACACACCGCCGAAACCAACGCCAACACCGCCACCTCTGCCTCCCATCGCCGGCCGCGGGGCACGGCCGCCGCGGCCGTTCCCCTGGTTTCCGGGGAAGGTACGCCGCCCGGTCGCCCTGGCCAACCCCCACGAAACGCCAAGCCGCCTATCCACCAAGCCGGCTGAACTCGACCTTGGCGGCGCCGCAGCGGGGGCAGTACCAGTCGTCGGGAAGATCCTGGAAGGCGGTTCCCGGCGCCACCCCGCTGTCGGCATCGCCGGCCATCGGGTCGTAGCTGTACCCCGGGCATTCCCCGGCGCGGCAGCGCCAGATCTCGCCTAGGCGGGGGTCCGCCGCGATGGCGGCGCGGGCGGCAGCCCTGGACAGCGGCGGCAGGACGGCGGCGGCGGCGATGGCGACCGCCAGCCGCAGCACCAGACGGCGCCCCATCGCCGCGCCGCCGCTCGCGCCAACGCTCCTCATCGAAATCATCGGTGCACCCTTTCTTATTATAGGTTGCCACACCGGATACTATAGGCCGTTTCCTTCTTCAGGGCATCATGGTCGGCCACTTCGTCGCACGGGCGCCGGCCGGGAGTCCGGTGCATGGCAACGTCATGGAATATTCACGGGCGCGCGGCGAATACGATGATGGATGCTTGCCCTTCGGGCACGATGGGCGCAGCATCGCGAACGGACGCGGGGGGAGATGGGACATGGGCAGGTGGGTTGCCGCGGTGCTGGTCGGAGCCGTGTTGTGGCTGGCGCCGGACCGGGCGGCGGCGGACGACCCGCTGCGCGGATTCAACGTCTGGGCCGACGAGTTCAACCAGTTCCTTGGCGCCGCCCTCGTGGCCCCGACCATGCGGGGCGTGCGCAGCCTGCCGCCGGTGGCGCGCACCGTCGCCGCAAACGTCCATGGCAACCTGACGGAGCCGGTGAGCGCGCTGAGCTGGGCGCTGGACGGCGACGCCGCCAACAGCGGCCGCGCCCTGCTGCGCTTCTCCGTGAACTCCACCGCCGGGCTGCTCGGCGCCTTCGACGTCGCCGACGCCATGGGCGTCGCCCGGCGCAAGCGCTATTTCTCGGAAGGGGTGTGCGCCCTGGGCGTGCCGGCGGGGCCGTATCTGGTGGTGCCGGGGGTCGGCCCGTCGTCGGTGACGATCGCCGCGTCGGCGGCGACGGTGATGCTGGGATCGACCTATGCGCTGAGCTTCATCTCGCTGGAACTGGCGCTGGCCAGCATGGGGCTCGACCTGGTGGCCTCCGCGGCCGCCCTGGAAAGCCTCGCCTCGTCGGAGATCCGCCCCGACTGGGGCGACATCGAGCGCCGCATGTTCCTCGCCAGCCTGGAGCGGTCGGGCTGCGCCGTCGACGCGCCGACCGCCCCGTGAGTCCCTGACCCCCGGCCCCGGAACCGGGCGGGCGCGCCGATCCGGTGACGCTCAGGCGGCCGCGGTGCCGCCGACCGTGAGCCCGTCGATGCGCAAGGTGGGCTGTCCGACGCCCACCGGAACGCCCTGGCCATCCTTGCCGCAGGTGCCGATGCCGGGGTCGAGTTGGCTGTCGTTGCCGATCATGCCGACCCGGGTGAGGGAGTCCGGGCCGTTGCCGATCAGCGTGGCGCCCTTGACCGCCGGACCCAGCTTGCCGTCCTCGATCAGGTAGGCCTCCGAGGCCGAGAACACGAACTTGCCCGAGGTGATGTCCACCTGGCCGCCGCCGAAGTTCTTGGCGTACAGGCCCTTCTTGACCGAGGCGATGATCTCCTCCGGGCTGTGGTCGCCCGAGCGCATCACCGTGTTGGTCATGCGCGGCATCGGATGGTGGGCGAAGCTCTGGCGGCGGCCGTTGCCGGTCGGGCGCATCCCCATGAGTCGGGCGTTCATGCGGTCCTGCATGTAGCCCACGAGGATGCCGTCCTCGATCAGGGTGGTGCTCTGGCCCGGCGTGCCCTCGTCGTCCACGGTGATGGCGCCGCGCGAATGCTCGATGGTGCCGTCGTCGACCACGGTGACGCCGGGCGAGGCGACGCGCTGGCCCATCAGGCCGGAAAAGGCCGACGTCTTCTTGCGGTTGAAATCGCCCTCCAGGCCGTGGCCGATGGCCTCGTGCAGCAGGATGCCCGGCCAGCCCGGTCCGAGCACCACCGTGGTCTCGCCGGCCGGCGCCGACACGGAATCCAGGTTGACCAGCGCCTGGCGCAGCGCCTCGTCGACGAAGAACCGCCAGGTCTCCGGCTGCATGTAGTGCGCGTACTGCACCCGCCCGCCGCCGCCGTAGCTGCCGTGCTCCATGCGGTCGCCATCGGCGACCACCACCGACACCGACAGGCGGACCAGCGGCCGCAGGTCGGCGACGCGGGCGCCGTCGCCGCGCAGGATCTGCACCGCCTGCCATTCGCCGCTGATCGAGCAGCTCACCTGGCGGATGCGCGGGTCCTTGGCCCGGGCGTAGGCGTCGATCGCGGCCAGCAGCTTCACCTTCGCCTCGAACTCCACCGCCTGCAGGGGGTTGTCGGGGATGTAGAGGGCGCGGTTGGTGCCCAGCGGCGGCTCGGCCATGGTGCCGCCATGGCCGGCGTGCACCGCGCGCACGGTGTCGGCGGCGCGGCGGATGGCGTCCTCGGACAGGGTGGAGGCGTGGGCGTAGCCGCTGGCCTCCCCGGCGATGGCGCGCAGGCCGAATCCCTGGGTGGTGTCGAAGCTGGCCGCCTTCAGCTTGCCGTCGTCCCAGCCCAGGCTCTCCGACTGGGCGTACTCCAGGAACAGCTCGCCGTCGTCGGCGCCGCCCAGCGCATCGGCCACGATCCCCTCGACCCGGGGGCGGTCCAGGCCGGCGCGGTTGAAGAACAGGTCGTCGGTGACGGCGAGGGCGCTCATGGCTGCTCCGGTGTCTCGGCTCCAGGGGGCGCACGGGGGCGGCCGCGTGCCGCTCGCCCCGTGCGCCATGATGTGGTCTATAGTGTGGCGTGCCGATGCCGGCCCGGCAAGGCTGGGCGTCCACTTCAAGTCACGGGGAAGCCGCGTGAGCAGCGACGAACTTGCCGAATCCCGTATCCTCGCCTCCGGGGCGCCGCTGCGCGAACACGGGCTGCGCGTCGTCCTCACCAACGAGGTCCATGCCCGCCCGCCGGAGGCGCTGAAGGCGCCGATGCGGGCGACGCTGCTGGCCATGCTGTCGGGGGAGGCGGCGGAGGACGCCGACCGTCTGCACCTGGCGCGGCTGTGCGAATGGGCGGGGGTGCCCCTGCCGACCCCCGACGCCACCCATTACAGCGGTGACTTCGGTGCCTTCCGACTGAAGTGGGAGCGCCACACCGAATTCTCGACCTACACGGTGTTCCGCTCCGGCGCCTTCGCCGAACCCTTCGTGGAGCCGGCCTTGCAGGCGCTGCCCGACGACTGGCTGGCCGGCCTGCCGGGTGAGATGATGGTCGGCGTGCACGTCACCGTGCTCGACCGCGACGCCCCGGAGCCGGACGCCGGCCGCCTCGCCGCGCTGTTCGGTTCCGACAACTACGTCGGCGCCCGGGTCTCCGGCGGGGCCGGGGCGGCGTGGACCGATTTCCGCATCCATGGCGACGGCTTCTCCCGCATGGTGGTCCTCGACCGCAGCCTGACGGCGCGCCAGACCGGCCGTGTCGTGCAGCGCCTGCTGGAGATCGAGACCTACCGCGTGATGGCCCTGCTGGCCCTGCCGGTGGCGCGCCGGGTGCTGCCCACCGTCGGCCTGATCGAGACCGAACTGGCGGACCTGACCGCGCGCACGCCCACCCTGGCCGGGCTGGAGGACGAACGGGACGCGCTCGACCGGCTGACCCGCCTGTCCGCCCGGACCGAGCATCTGGCGGCCGAGACCGCCTATCGCTTCGGCGCCGCCCGCGCCTATTACGACATCGTGCAGCGGCGCATCGCCGAGCTGCGCGAGACCCGCATCGAGGGCACCCCGCCGGTCGCCGAGTTCATGGACCGCCGCCTCGCCCCGGCCATGCGCACCTGCGAGAGCGTGCAGGGGCGCCTCGACACCCTGTCGCAACGCCTGGCGCGGGCCAGCCATCTGCTGCGCACCCGGGTCGAGATCGCGGTGGAGGGGCAGAACGCCGAGCTGCTGGCATCCATGGACCGCCGCGCCGACCTCCAGCTCCGCCTCCAGGAAACGGTGGAGGGATTGTCGGTGGTCGCCATCAGCTACTACCTCATCGGCATCGTCGGCTACGCGGCCAAGGGGCTGAAGGGGCTGGGCTGGAAGGTGGACCCGGACCTGCTGGTGGGGGTGATGATCCCGGTGGTGCTCGGCTTCGTCTGGGTCGGGGTGCGGCGCATTCGCAAGGCGGTGACGGGCCGCCATTGATGGGCCCTTTGACCGGGGGCCCGGCAAGGCCGGGCCCATGGAGCGGGGCCGCGCCGCGCTCCCGGGCCCGCAGCCGCGGGCGGGTGTCGCCGGGGCCTATTCCGCCGCCGGCGCGTCCAGCGCCGGGCCGTCGGCCGGCTTGCCGGTGGCGAGATCCTGCTGGGTGGAGAGCTGCTGGCGGTTCTCGGCGACCAGCGTCTTGAGCGTCGCCAGGGTCTGGGTGCACGCCTCGGCGTCGCCGTCCGCGGCCTGCCGCCGCGCCGCCGCCTGGAGGCGCTCGGCCTCCTGCACCTGGGCGGCCTGCATGCCCTCGTTCACCCGGCCCGGGCCGGCCTCGCCCACCGCCGCGGCCTCGATCGTCCGGACCTCGGCCAGGCAGGCCGCAGCCGCTCCGGCGGTCTCGGCCTGGGCCGCGCCGGTCGTCGCCAGGATCGCCGCCGCGGCGAGAATGATGTGGGATTTCATCACGTTTCCTCCGTTGGTGACGCTTGGACAACGGTTCGACCGAGGCGCGGTTCCGACGGACGGGACGGCCGGATGGCGGCACTGGTCCAGCGACGGCGGCGGGTGAGCCCGGGACCGGCCGACCGGACAGGAGGACCGCCCGCCACACGCACGAATCACGCGCGGCCATCGGCCAATCGGTCCGTCGAAGACGCAAAAAATGTTGATGAATGTCAGTTTCAAGCGGACAATTTTCAGGGAGCCCCCTTTACGGGAACCGGCGATGCGTCATGCACGCGGGTGCGCGTCATCCTTGCGCGGGGGGTAAGGTCGATCCTGAGAGGGGGGATGACGATGGCAGGAGTCGCCCGACATTTTGCCTGCGGCCAGTTGGTGTTGCTGCTGCTGGTGTCAGCAGCACCCTTCCAGACGGCGCATGCTCAGGCAAAACGCGAAATCATTATTGACAATGACTGCAACACACCTATCAGGGTTCTCATAGAGCATGCGGACGGCCATCGGAATTGGCATCCGCACGCATGGTATTATTTTAAACCGTTCGAGAGATCGGGTTTGCGTGCCGGGGACGTGCAATTGGTGCAGACCGATGGCCACGCCCTGTATTATTGCGCCGAGTCAACGGACGGATCGGGAAAGTATTGGGAGGGAGACGACAGTCGGGTGGAGTGGAACAACGTCTGGTATAACTTGAGGAAAGCCGCTCCGACGGTGCGTGGGGGTGACCTGATCCTGCGGTTGACGTGTTCCTAGCAGGGGCGCTTCGCCTCACCCCTCGAGGTAGCGCCGTTCCAGATGGCGGCGGAAGACGGCGGCGTCGAGCGGCCGGCCCGTCGCGGCGGTGAGCAGGGCGTCGTTGGAGGCGGGCCGGCTGCCCTGGCCGTGGACGTGGTCCCGCAGCCAGCCGACCAGCGGTGCGAAGTCGCCCCGTTCCAGCGCCGGCAACACGTCGCCGTCGGCCGTGCAGGCGGCCTCGAAGAGCTGCGCCGCGGTCATCGCGCCCAGCGTGTAGCTGGGGAAGTAGCCCCAGCCGCCGCCCGGCCAATGGATGTCCTGCAGGCAGCCGCGGCGGTCGTCCGGCGGAACGATCCCGAGCAGCTCCCTCATGCCGGCGGACCACGCGCCGGGCAGGTCGGCCAGCGCCAGGTCGCCGGCCACCAGGGCCTTCTCCAGGCGGTAGCGCAGCACGATGTGGGCCGGGTAGGTCACCTCGTCGGCGTCGACGCGGATGAAGCCCGGCGCCACCCGGCCGTAGAGCCGGCGCAGGTTGTCGGCCTCCCACGCCGGGCCGGCGCCGTCGAACGCCGCGCGCGCCACCGGGGCCAGCCAGCCCAGGAACTGCGGCGAGCGGCTGGCCTGCATCTCCACGATCAGCGATTGCGACTCGTGGGTGGTCATGCCGCGGCTCCGGCCCACCGGCTGTCCCCTCCAGCGGCGCGGCCGGCCCTGTTCGTAGAGCGCGTGGCCGCTTTCGTGCAGCACCCCCATGAGGGCGGAGGAGAAGTCGGCCTCGTCGTAGCGGGTGGTGATGCGCACGTCGTCGTCCGCGCCGCCGCAGAACGGGTGCAGGCTGACGTCGAGGCGGCCGCGGGTGAAGTCGAAGCCGACCTGGCGCATCAGCCGCTCGCCCAGCGCCCGCTGGGCCGCGGTGGAGAAGGGGCCGTCCAGGGGCAGCACGGGCGGTCCGGCGGCCTGGTGCTCCTGCACCCGCGCCACCAGGTCGGGCAGGCCCCCGGCCAGGGCGTCGAACACCTCGTCGACCCGCGCCGCGCGGGCGCCCGGGTCGTGCCCGTCCAGCAGGGCGTCGTAAGGCGCGATCCCGAACGCCTCGCCCTTGGCGGTCGCCCCTTCCACGGTGAGGCGCAACACCTCGCCCAGCGACGGCAGCAGGGCGGCGAAATCGCTGTCGGCCCGCGCGCTCCGCCAGGTCATCTCGCACACCGACACGGCGCGGCTGGCCGCGTCGACCAGGTCCGCCGGGACCGCGGTGGCGTGCCGGTGGGTGCGGCGCATCTCGCGCAGGTTGGCCGCCTGCCAGTCGTCCAGATCGGCGGCGGCGGCCTCGGCGGCCGCCAGCAGGTCGCCGACCTCCGGTGCCGTCGCCAGCTCGTGGGCCAGCACCGACAGGACGGCGGACTGCTCGGCGCGGGCCTCGGCCGCCCCGTCCGGCATCATCGTCTGGGTGTCCCAGCCGAGGATGCCCAGGGCGTCGTCGATGGCGGCGATGCGGGCGAACCGGCGTTCGAGAGCCCGGTAGGCGCCGGGCGGGGGCGTCGTCATGGTGCCTCGTCGGGGCGGCGCAGGTGGAACACCACATAGACCACCAGCAAGGTCCCGGCCAGCCCGTACCAGGTGACGGCGTATTGCAGGTGGCTGTTGGGGAGCGCGACGCGCGGCTCGATACCGGCCGGCACACCCCCCGGCGCCTGGCCGGGAAGCGCCTCGATGACCACCGGGGCCACACGGTCGAGCCCGGCGTGCCGGGCCATGGCGGCGGGGTCGCTGTGGCCCCACACCGCGTCGGGCGGGGCGTCGGCGCCGGGATTGCCGGGGGCGAGCCAGCCCGGCTCGGCGGGCAGGCGGGCGACCCCGCGCAGTGTCACTGCGCCGTCGACCTGGCCGGCGGCGCGGCTGGCGGGGGCGCGGCGGTCCATCGGAACGAAGCCGCGGTTGACCAGGACGGGCGGGCCGCCGTCGTCGCGCAGCAGGGGCGTCACCACCTCGAATCCCGCCATCCCCTGGCGGGGCCGGGCGACGGCGAGCATCTCGCGGTCGTGGAGGAATCGGCCGGTGACCGTCACCGGCCGGAATTCGATCGCCCCGGGGTCGGGAAGGGCCGCGGGGAGGGGGGCGGGCGGGGCCGCCATGCGCTCCTGCACGCGGGCGATCAGGTCGGTCTTCCAGGCCAGCCGCTGCACCTGCCAGGTGCCGAGCCCGGCCATGGCGAGGATCGCGGGGACGGCGAACAGGGTCGCCCAGAGGGACGGGCGGAACCGGCGCCGCCCGGCCGCGGGGGCGGACGGGTGGGTCACGCCCCGCCATCCTCCAGCTCGCCGCGGCGGTGGCGGTACTGGAGCGCCACCACATAGGCCTTGGCCGGCCGCAGCATGCCCAGCGCCAGGCCGAGGATGACCACGCTCCACACCAGGGCGTGCAGCCACAGCGGCCATTCCACGTTCAGCGAGACGATCAGCGCGACGGGGACGACCACGAAGCCCAGGATGAAGATGAGGAACACGGCCGGCCCGTCGCCGCTGTCGTGGCGGGCCAGGTCGAGCCCGCACACCTCGCAGCGGCCCGCCACCGTGAGGTATCCGTCGAACAGCCGCCCCTTGCCGCACCGCGGGCAGGCGCATCGCAGGCCCGCGGTGAACGGCGAGACGGGGGGATGGAAGGCGTCGGCCACCGCCGTTACGACCCCCACCAGTAGATCGAGACGAACAGGAACAGCCACACCACGTCGACGAAGTGCCAGTACCAGGCCGCCGCCTCGAAGCCGAAGTGGCTGGCCGGCGTGAAGTGGCCCTTCGTCGTCCGCCACCAGCACACGGCCAGGAAGATGGTGCCGACGATCACGTGGAAGCCGTGGAAGCCGGTCGCCATGTAGAAGGTCGACGGGTAGATGCCCTCGGTGAAGCCGAAGTGGGCGTGGATGTACTCGTAGCCCTGGAAGAACGAGAAGAAGACGCCGAGCAGCACGGTGATGCCCAGGGCCTTGGCCGCCTCGTTGTTGCGCCCGGCCAGGATGGCGTGGTGCGCCCAGGTGACCGTGCAGCCCGACAGCAGCAGGATGAGGGTCATCATCAGCGGCATTTCGAAGGCGTCGAGGGTCTGGATGGTCGGCGGCGGCCACACCCCGTCGGGGTTGGCGTCGAACACCTTGGGGAACAGCGCCGCGTCGTAGAACGCCCAGAAGAAGGCGGCGAAGAACATCACCTCCGAGGCGATGAACAGGGACATGCCGTAGCGCAGCCCGATCTTGACGACCGGCGTGTGGGCCTTCTCCTGCACCGACTCCTTGATGACGTCGCGCCACCAGCCGGCCATGACGGCCAGGATGCACAGGAAGCCGGCGACGGCGACCAGGCCGGTGTCGTAGTGCATGAAGAGCACCATGCCGAAGGCGAACAGGCCTCCGGCGAAGGCGCCGAGCAAGGGCCAGGGGCTCGGCTTCAGCAGATGGTAAGGTTGCGGGATGCCTTCGCCGCCGTGGGAGGCGGGCGCGTGCCCGTCGTGCGTGATGTCGGCCATTGTCTCCAACCCCGTCCTATCGGTTCGCGGCGGGCGTATCCGCCCGCCCGGTGTTCGCGGGCGTGTCCGCCCGTCCATTGTTCGCGGGCGCCGGGGCCCCCGGGTTGCTGGTCCCCGGCGTCTCGGGGACCTGCGCCAGGACCGCGTCGGCGTCCTTGGCGCGGTAGAAGGTGTAGGACAGCGTGATGGTGCTCACGTCGTCCATGTTGGGATCGTCGGCGATCGCCGGGTCGACGAAGAACGCCACGGGCATGTCGACGATCTGACCGGGTTGCAGGACCTGCTCGGTGAAGCAGAAGCACTCGATCTTGTTGAAGTAGGAGCCGGCCTTGGCCGGCGTCACGTTGTACACCGCCGTGCCCACGGTCGGCTGGCCGGTGCGGTTCTCGGCGCTGTAGCTGGCGAGATAGGTCTCGCCCACCTTCAGCGTCACCGCCCGCTGATTCGGGTGGAAGGCCCAGGGCAGGGAGGCGTTGACGTCGGCGTTGAAGCGGACATGCACCGTGCGCTCCAGCACCTCGCCGGCGCCGGCCTCGGCGCGCTGGGTGGTGCCGCCGTAGCCCGTGACCTGGCAGAACAGGGTGTAGAGGGGCACCGACGCGTAGGCGAGCCCGATCATCCCGGCCACCAGGCCGAGAAGGGACACCATCACCCTGCGGTTGCGCCGCCGTGTGCTGTCATCCATCAGTTGCCGCCCATCCGCACCAGGGTGATCGCGTAGAACAGGGCGACCAGCCCCAGCAGCACCGCCAGCACCGCCAGGTTGCGCCCGCGCAGCTTCTTGCGCCGCTCGTCGTGGTCGTTCATGGGGGTCGGGTCCGTTCTTGCCTGAAGGGTCATGGCAGCACGCCCGCCACCGCCTGCTCCCCCACCAACAGGGCGAACAGCATGAACAGGTAGAAGATCGAGAAGGCGAACATCTGCTTGGCCGGCCGGTCGTCGCGCGACCGCAGCACGCGCACCGCGCACAGCACGAAGAGCCCGCCCAGCGCGCACGCCCCCACCAGATAGGCGAGGCCGGCGATGCCGACGAACCACGGCGCCACCGCCACCGGCAGCAGCAGCAGCGTGTACAGCAGCATCTGCCGCTTGGTCGCCTCCGGCCCCTGCACCACCGGCAGCATCGGCACGCCGGCGCGGGCGTAGTCGCTGCTGCGGAACAGGGCAAGCGCCCAGAAGTGCGGCGGCGTCCACAGGAAGATCAGCAGGAACAGGAGGATGCCCGGCAGGTCCACGGTCCCGGTCACCGCCGCCCAGCCGATCATCGGCGGGAAGGCACCGGCGGCGCCGCCGATCACGATGTTCTGCGGCGTGCGGCGCTTCAGCCACACGGTGTAGACGAACACGTAGAACAGGGTGGCCAGCGCCAGGATGGCCGCGGCCACCCAGTTGACGGCGACGCCCATCACCAGCACCGCGGCGGCCGCCAGCACCACGCCGAAGGCCAGGGCGTCGTCGGCGTCGACCCGGCCCGACGGGATCGGGCGGCGCACGGTCCGGCTCATCACCGCGTCGATGTCGCGGTCGTACCACATGTTGATGGCGCCCGCCGCCCCGGCGCCGACGGCGATGCACAGCACCGCCACCGCCGCCAGCAGCGGGTGGATGTGGCCGGGCGCCACCACCAGCCCGGCGAAGCCGGTGAACACCACCAGCGACATCACCCGCGGCTTCAGCAGTTCGACGAAATCGCCGGCGGTTGCCGCCGACGCCCGTTGTTGTTGGACGGTGATATCCGTCATGTCCCTTCCCTCCGGTCTTCCGGGGCCCGCCCCCGAACGCCATCTAGGGCGCGCAGGGGCGGTCTGCCATCTCTGGAGTTCGCCTTACTTCACCTGGGGCAGGGTCTCGAAGGCGTGGAACGGCGGCGGCGAACTGACCGTCCACTCCAAGGTGGTGGCGGTCGGGCTCTCCCAGTAGGCGGCCGACACCCGCTTGCCGGAGGTCAGCGTGCGGATGGCGATCCACACGAACAGCAGGGTCGAGGCGAAGGCCAGGTAGGCGCCGATCGACGAGACCATGTTCCAGCCGGCGTAGGCGTCGGGGTAGTCGGGGATGCGCCGCGGCATCCCGGCCAGACCCAGGAAGTGCTGGGGGAAGAAGATCAGGTTGACGCCGATGAAGGTCGTCCAGAAATGCACCTTGCCCCAGAACTCGGGGTACTGGCGGCCCGACATCTTGCCGATCCAGTAGTACCAGCCGGCGAAGATCGAGAACACCGCGCCCAGCGACAGCACGTAGTGGAAGTGGGCGACGACGTAGTAGGTGTCGTGCAGGGCCACGTCCATGCCGCCGTTGGCCAGCACCACGCCGGTGACGCCGCCGAGGGTGAACAGGGCGATGAAGCCGACCGCCCACAGCATCGGCGTCTTGAACTCGATCGAGCCGCCCCACATGGTGGCGATCCACGAGAAGATCTTGATGCCCGTGGGCACCGCGATGATCATCGTCGCCGCCGTGAAATAGGCCTTGGTGTCGACGTCGAGGCCGACCGTGTACATGTGGTGGGCCCACACCACGAAGCCGACGACGCCGATGGCGACCATGGCGTAGGCCATGCCGAGGTAGCCGAACACCGGCTTCTTGGAGAAGGTCGAGATGATGTGGCTGATGATGCCGAAGGCCGGCAGGATCATGATGTAGACTTCGGGGTGGCCGAAGAACCAGAACAGGTGCTGGAACAGGATCGGGTCGCCGCCGCCCTCGGGATTGAAGAAGCTGGTGCCGAAGTTGCGGTCGGTCAGCAGCATGGTGATGGCGCCGCCCAGCACCGGCACGGCCAGCAGCAGCAGGAACGCGGTCACCAGCATGGCCCAGACGAACAGCGGCATCTTGTGCAGCGTCATGCCCGGGGCGCGCATGTTGAAGATGGTGGTGATGAAGTTCACCGCACCCAGGATCGACGAGGCGCCGGCCAGGTGCAGGGCGAAGATCGCCATGTCGACCGACGGCCCGCCATGCCCCGTGACGCTGGACAGCGGCGGGTAGATGGTCCAGCCGGTGCCGGCACCGGTGCCCACGAAGGCCGAGCCGAGCAGCAGCATGAACGCGGGAACGATCAGCCAGAAGCTGATGTTGTTCATCCGCGGGAAGGCCATGTCGGGCGCGCCGATCATCAGCGGCACGAACCAGTTGCCGAAGCCGCCGATCAGCGCGGGCATGACCACGAAGAACACCATGATCAGGCCGTGGGCGGTGATCAGCACGTTCCACAGCTGGCCGTCGGCGACGAACTGCATGCCCGGCTCCTGCAGCTCGGCGCGCATGATCACCGAGAACAGGCCACCGATCAGCCCGGCGATCACCGAGAAGATCAGGTAGAGCGTGCCGATGTCCTTGTGGTTGGTGGAGAAGAACCAGCGCGCCACGAAGCCCGGCGTGTGGTCGTCGTGGTGTGCATCGCCGTGCGCGCCGGCATCCGCTCCCGTGTGGGGAGGAGTGCTCCCCGTGGTTCCGTTGCCCATCTCTCGTCCCTCTCGTCGGCCTGCGGCCGTCCTGTCATCCCGGCCCGAGGCCGTTCTTTGTCCCGTTCCGCCCCGGGGCGGCCGTGTGGTGCGCCGTGCGGCGATGCGCCGGCGGCGCGCGGCGTCAGCGCGCGGTCTGCGCCTGGGCGACCTCGCGGTCGACCGGCGTCGCGTCCGGCGTGCCGAAGGCGACCTTGGCCTGCTCGACCCACTGGGCGAACTTCTCCTTGGAGACGGCCTCCACGGTGATCGGCATGAAACCGTGGTTGACGCCGCAGATCTCGGAGCACTGGCCGTAGTAGACGCCTTCCTTCTCGATCCGCACCCACGTCTCGTTCAGGCGGCCGGGCACGGCGTCCTTCTTCACGCCGAAGGCCGGCATGGCCCAGGAGTGGATCACGTCGCCGGCGGTCACCTGCACCCGCACGGTGGTGTCCACCGGCAGGACCACGCGGTTGTCGGTTTCCAGCAGACGGGGCTGGCCCGGCTTCAGGTCCTCCTCCTGCACCATGTAGCTGGAGAAGGCGATGTTGCCATGGTCCGGGTACTCGTAGTCCCAGTACCACTGCCGGCCCGTGACCTTGATCGTCATCTCCGCCTCGGGCACCTGCTCGAGGAAGTAGAGGACGCGGAACGACGGCACCGCGACCACCACCAGGATGATCACGGGGACGACCGTCCAGGCCACCTCGAGCAGCGTGTTGTGGGAGGTCTTGGTCGCCGTGGGGTTGCGCTTGGCGCTGAAGCGCACCATGGCATAGCCCAGCAGCGCCAGGACGAAGATCGAAATGACCGTGATGATCACCAGCAGCAGGTTGTGGAAGCTGGTGAGCTGGTCCATGACCGGGGTCGCGTTGTCCTGCAGCCCCATCTGCCAGGGCCGGGGCTGATCGGCCAGTGCGCCCGACAATCCGCCCCACAAACCGAACGCGCCAGTGAGCGCCGCCACGCCGGCGGCGCGGATGGTGTGCCTCTTCATCCCCAACCCTTCTCGTTGCCGTGGCACCGCGCGGCCCACGGACATCCCGTCCCGTGAACCCTTCCGTCCGCCCATTATTGGCCCCGGTGGCGGGGCGTGGCCGGGCGTGTCCGGCGGGTCGTCTTAGCGTCGCGAAAAAATACCCACAATCGTGCGGCAAATTCCCGCATGTTCAAATTTAGCCCTTTCGCGCCACGGCTTACAAGGCTTTCCGATGGGCGGAGGCCGGGCCTTGCCGCACAGCGAAAAGCCCTGCAAACCGCCGGTTGGCGCCGGACCGATTGTTGACCGTCGGAGTGGGGTTTGTAGTGCGACAGGTTGCCGCAGAGCAAGCGGGATGGTGCCACCCGGCACTTTTTGGCGAGGCCGCCGGGCGGCGTCGCGGAGGCCCGTGCGGGCCCTGCATGGCCGCCCGCCGGGCGGTGGTTGCGGACTCGGCGCCGTCCCGCTTGCTAAGAGCGATCCGCAGTCGCTAACTTCCCCGCTCAATTCGGTGGGAGACTGTTCGGTGCGGTACGTCAGCACGCGGGGCGTGGCCCCGGCCCTGGGCTTCGAGGACGTCCTTCTGACCGGGCTGGCCCGAGACGGCGGGCTCTACGTGCCGGAGGCCTGGCCGCAGCTGTCGGCCGCCGACCTCCGGGCCATGCGCGGCCAGCCCTACGCCGAGATCGCGGCGCGGGTGATGCTGCCGTTCCTGGGTGGGGCGATCGCCGAGGACGCCTTCCGCGCCCTGGTGCGCGATGCCTACGCCGCCTTCGACCATGGGGCGGTGACGCCGCTGGTGCAGCTCGACCAGCGCACCTGGGTGCTGGAGCTGTTCCACGGTCCGACGCTGGCCTTCAAGGACGTGGCGTTGCAGCTTCTGGGCCGGCTGTTCGACCATGTGCTGGCCCGGCGCGGCGAGCGGGTGACGGTGGTCGGCGCCACCTCCGGCGACACCGGGTCGGCGGCGATCGAGGCGTGCCGCGACCGCGCCAACGTCGACATCTTCATCCTCCACCCGCGTGGCCGCACCTCGGAGGTGCAGCGCCGGCAGATGACCAGCGTGCGGTCGCCCAACGTGCACAACATCGCCGTGGACGGCACCTTCGACGACTGCCAGGACCTGGTGAAGGCGATGTTCAACGACGCCGCCTTCCGCGACCGCCTGGGCCTGTCGGCGGTGAACTCCATCAACTGGGCCCGCATCATGGCCCAGATCGTCTACTACGTCGCCGCGGCGGTGGCGCTGGGGGTGCCCGACCGGCCGGTGTCCTTCGTCGTCCCCACCGGCAATTTCGGCAACGTGTACGCCGCGTACGGCGCGCGCGCCATGGGGCTGCCGGTGGAGCGGCTGGTGGTGGCCTCCAACTCCAACGACATTCTCGCCCGCTTCTTCGCCAGCGGGTCCATGGAGACGGTGCCGGTCACCCCCACCTTGAGTCCGAGCATGGACATCCAGATCTCGAGCAACTTCGAACGCCTCCTCTTCGACCTGCACGGCCGTGACGGCGCCGCCGTCGAGCGGTCGATGCGCCGCTTCCGGGCGGAGGGCCGGTTCGCCGTCACCGACGCCCAGCTCCGCGATGCGCTGGCCATCTTCGACGCCCACCGCGTCGACGAGGACGCCACCATGGCGACCATCGCCGGGGTGTGGCGCACCACCGGCGGCTACGCCGTCGACCCCCACACCGCCGTCGGCATCGCCGCCGCACGGGCCGCCGCCGGCGACGGCGCCACGCCCACCGTCGTGCTGGCCACCGCCCACCCCGCCAAGTTCCCCGACGCGGTGGAGGCGGCCACCGGCCGGCGTCCGGCCCTGCCGCCGCGCCTGGCCGACCTCTACGATCGCGAGGAGCGCCTGGACGTGCTGCCCAACGACCTGGCGGCCATCCAGGGCTTCGTCACCCGCCACGCCCGCGCCGCCACGGAGTCCGCATGAGCAGCGTCCGCATCACCACCCTGTCGAACGGCCTCCGCGTCGCCACCGACTCCATGCCCGGCGTCCAGTCCGTGTCGCTCGGCTGCTGGGTCGGCGTGGGCACGCGGAACGAGGCCGCGGCCGTCAACGGCGTCGCGCACCTGGTCGAGCACATGCTGTTCAAGGGCACCGCGCGGCGCTCCGCCTTCCGCATCTCCGAGGAGATCGAGAACGTCGGCGGCCAGCTCAACGCCTACACCACGCGCGAGCACACCGCGTACTACGCCAAGGTGCTGCACCAGGACACGGCGCTCGCCCTCGACATCATCGCCGACATGCTGCAGCACTCCGTCCTCGACGAAGAGGAGCTGGTGCGCGAGCGCACCGTGGTGCTGCAGGAGATCGGCCAGGCCGCCGACACCCCCGACGACATCATCTTCGATCATTTCCAGGCCACCGCCTTTCCCGACCAGGCCCTGGGCCGTCCGGTGCTCGGCTCCGCCGAGATCGTCGGCGCGCTGCCGCGGGCGGCCCTGGTGGACTACGTCGGGCGCCACTATTCCGGTCCGTCGATCGTGCTCGCCGCGGCCGGCCGGGTGGACCACGACCGCTTCGTCACTCTCGCCGAGAAGGCCTTCGCCCGGCTGCCGTCATCCGGCGCCGCCACGGTGGAGGCGGCGCGCTACGTCGGCGGCGACTACCGCGAGGAGCGCGACCTGGAGCAGCTCCACATCATGCTTGGGTTCGACGGCGTGGGTGTGCACGATCCCGACTACTACGCGCATTCGGTGCTGTCGACGCTGCTGGGCGGCGGGATGTCGTCCCGCCTGTTCCAGGAGGTGCGGGAGAAGCGTGGCCTCGTCTATTCGGTGTACAGCTTCACCAGCGGCTACCGGGACGGGGGCATCTTCGGGGTCTATGCCGGCACCGGCGACGAGGAGATCGGCGAGCTGATCCCGGTGGTCTGCGAGGAGATCCGCAAGGTCGGCGACGAGGTCACCGAGGACGAGGTCGCCCGTGCCCGCGCGCAGATCAAGGCCGGCACCCTGATGGCCCTGGAGAGCAGCATGTCGCGTTGCGAGCAGCTCGGCCAGCAGCTCCTGGTCTATGGCCGCCCGGTTCCGGTGGAGGAGGTGGTCGCCCGCATCGACGCCGTGGACCGGGAGGCGGTCTGCCGGTCGGCTCACCACCTGCGGCGCTGCCGGCCCACGGTGACGGCCCTGGGCCCGCTGGCGCGGCTGGAAAGCTATGACCGCATCGCCGCCCGCCTCGGCTGAGGCTCGTCGATGATGCGCCTGCTGGGAAGCGGGCTCATCGGTCCGCCGGCGGTCCGCCTCGACGGGCCGCGGTGCTTCATCCGGCCGCCGCTGCCGCGGGACTGGCGGGACTGGGCGGATCTGCGCGCCGCCTCGCGCGGGTTCCTGTCGGCGTGGGAGCCGACCTGGCCGGCCGACGCGCTGACGCGCACCGCCTTCGCCCGCCGCCTCCGGCGCCAGGCCCAGGAGTGGCGCGACGACGAGGGGTACAGCTTCCTGGTGTTCGAGCGTGACGGCGGCCGCCTGGTGGGCGGCATCGGCCTCTCCAACGTGCGCCGCGGCGTCGCCCAGATGGCCACCCTGGGCTACTGGGTGGGGCAGCCCTTCGCCCGCGCCGGCTACACCTCGGCCGGGACGCGTCTGGTGCTGGATTTCGCGTTCGGCCAGTTGGGCCTGCACCGCGTCGAGGCGGCGTGCCTGCCGAACAACGCACCGAGCCGGGGCCTGCTGGAAAAAGTGGGATTCACCCACGAGGGCTACGCCCGGGGCTATCTCCGCATCGACGGCACGTGGCGCGACCACGTTCTCTACGCAATCCTTCACGAGGAGTGGCGTGGCTGACCGACCCGCCGAGGGGTGGGGCGCCATCGAAAGGGTTGGGACCGCCCCTCCTGCGCGGCGGCCCTGGGCCGTCCCTTAAACAAGGCTTAACCCTTGGCGACTACCATTCCAGGCAACAAACGCTCCATATCAGAGGCTGTTATGGCAGAAAAGTTCACCTGGACGCGCGAGTCGTCCCACCATTTCGCGCTGCACGGCGGCAGCCGACGACTCGATCTGCGCTACGAACCGGCCGGTTTCCAAAGCGGTTGGGCGGTGTACGACGGCCCGACCCTGGTCGACCGGCAGGCGGAATTCATGCAGGCCCGGGGCGTCGCCCTCCAGGTCGCTATGGGCGGCGCCTGATCCTCCCCCTCCGGGGTGACCGGCCTGGTTGGCCCGGGCGGTGTTCGTCGTGAAGGCAGCGTCGTGAAGGCGGCGTCGTAAGATGGACGGCGTGGATGGGCGGCGGGCGCGACGACGGCGCCGGCCGCGGCCGGAGCCCGTGCCGTCAGGCGTGGCCGGCTTCGCCGGAGAGCATCGACACGTTGACGCCGAGCTTGGCGATCGAGCGTTCCCATTTGGTGTCGAGGTCGAGGTCGAACAGCAGGTCCTCGTCGCACGGCACGTTGAGCCAGCCGTTGGCCTGGATCTCCGAATCGAGCTGGCCGGCGCCCCAGCCGGCGTAGCCCAGCAGCAGCAGGCTCTGCTTCGGACCGCGGTCCTCGGAGATCGCGCGCAGGATGTCGATGGTGGCGGTCAGCGCCACCTCGTCGTCGACCAGCAGCGTCCCCTCGCGCACGTAATCGGTGGAATGCAGGACGAATCCGCGCCCGGACTCCACAGGGCCGCCATAATGCACGGGCATGGTGGCGGTGGCGGCGGCGTGCTCGATCGCCAACTGGTCGAGCAGGTCGTTGAAGGTGATCGAGCCGAACAGCTTGTTGACGACGAGGCCCATGGCGCCGTCGGCGTTGTGGGCGCAGATGTAGATGACGGTGCGCTGGAAGCGGGGATCGGTCATCGTCGGCATCGCGATGAGGAGCTGGCCGGTCAGGTACTCGGGAGGCTTGGTCGAGTACGGCATGGGCGGTTATCCTTCTCTCCTGGGCGGCGTCGCCCCGGGGCTCCGGGGCCTTCGTCCGCCATCGCTGGACCAGACGGCAAGGACCGGAACGTGCCACCGATCCTAAACGGCGGACATCACCGCATCGTTACCAGATAGAGAACTGTGCCCGCGATGAAAAGGTTTGCCCACCTCCTGCGGTTTCTCCGGCCGGCGGCAGCGGCGTTGCCGGCGGCCCTCGCGTGTGCGGTCGCGGTCGGGGGTGCGGCCGCGCCTGGCCCGGCGCTGGCCGCGGCCGGAGCGTGGAGCGCCGCCGGCCCCGTCGAGGCGCGGCTGATCGCCGCGGTGGAGGCGACGGGCGACCGCGAGCGCATCCCGTTGGCGCTCGAGGTCCGGCTCGAGCCGGGCTGGAAGACCTATTGGCGCAGCCCCGGCGACGCCGGGCTGCCGCCGCGGCTGTCCTGGGACGGCTCGACCAACCTGGCCGCCGCCGCCGTGGGCTTCCCGGCGCCGCACCGCTTCACCACCTTGGGCATCGAGACGGTCGGCTACGACGGCGCGGTGGTCTTCCCCATCGGCGCGCGGCCCGAACGGGCCGGCGCCCCGCTCGACCTCAGGGCCGCCGTCGACCTGCTGGTGTGCGCCGACCTGTGCATTCCCCAGCGGGTCGACGTCGCGCTGACGCTGCCCGCCGGCCCGGCGACCCCCGGGCCCGAGGCCAACGCGGTGGCGCGGGCCGAGGCCAGCGTGCCGGGCGACGGCCGGGCCGCCGGGCTGGAGATCCGGGCGGCCGGGGCCGAGGGGGCGGTGCTGGTGCTCCAGGTGGCCGGCCGCGAGACCCTGGTGGCGCCGGATGCCTTCGTCGAGATGGACCCGCCGGTCGCCTTCGCCGCCCCGGTGGTCACCTATTCCGACGGGGACCGGCTGGCGACGCTGCGCCTGGAGGTGCCGGACGCGCCGCCGGGCCTGGACCTCGCCGGGCGCGCCGCCACCGTGACGGTGGTCGACGGCGCCCGGGCGATGGAGGCCGCGGTCACCGTCGGCGCCGGGCTGCCGGTCGGCGCCGACGGCGGGCCCGCGCGGACGGCGCCGATGCCGTCCCTGCTGCCCATGCTGGCGGTGGCCCTGCTGGGCGGGCTGGTGCTCAACCTGATGCCCTGCGTGCTGCCGGTGCTGTCGCTGAAGCTGGTGTCGGTGGTGGAGCACGGCGGGGCAGGGCGGGCGCCATCGACGGTCCGCGCCGGATTCCTGGCGACCGCGGCGGGAATCGTCGCCTCGTTCCTGGCCCTCGCCGCCGCCATGGTGGCCCTGAAGGCGGCCGGTGCGACGGTCGGGTGGGGCATCCAGTTCCAGCAGCCGCTGTTCCTGGTCTTCATGGTGGTGCTGGTCGCGCTGTTCGCCGCCAACCTCTGGGGCCTGTTCGAGATCCCGCTGCCGCGCCTGGTCGCCGACGCCCTGGCCGGACCGGAGGAGGGGCAGGGCCTGGCCGGCCCCTTCGTCACCGGCGCCTTCGCCACGCTGCTGGCGACGCCGTGTTCGGCGCCGTTCCTCGGCACCGCGGTGGGGTTCGCCCTGGCCAACGGGCCGCTGGAGATCGTCGCCGTGTTCGCGGCCCTGGGCGTCGGCCTGGCGCTGCCCTACCTGGCGGTCGCGGCCGTCCCGGCGGTGGCGCGTCTCCTGCCGCGGCCCGGGCGCTGGATGCTCGTGCTGCGCCGGGTCATGGGTGTGGCGCTGGCGCTGACCGGCGTCTGGCTGCTCGGCGTCCTGGCGGTGCAGGTGGGCGACACGGTGGCCGGGCTGGTGGCCACGCTGATGGTGGCGCTGTGGCTGGCGCTCTGGCTCGGCCGCCGCCTCCATGGCCGGATGCGGTGGGCCGGCGCGGCGCTGGCCGCCGCGGTGGCGGTGGCCGCCTTCGCCGTGCCGGCGCAGTACGGCCAGGAGGCCGATGCCGCACCGGTGGCCGGGGTGGCGGACTGGGCGCCCTTCGACGCGGCGGCGATCCCCGGGCTGGTGGGCGACGGGCGCACCGTCTTCGTGGACGTCACCGCGGACTGGTGCATCACCTGCCAGGCCAACAAGAAGCTGGTCGTCGACCGCGGCGCCGTGGCCGAGCGTCTGCGCGGTGGTGCCGCGGCCGCCGCGGCGGGGCCGGGCGGGATCGTGGCCATGCGGGCGGACTGGACCCGGCCGGACGACGGGATCTCGGCCTACCTCGCCCGCTACGGGCGCTACGGCATCCCCTTCAACATCGTCTACGGGCCGGGCGCGCCGGACGGCATCATCCTGCCGGAACTGCTGAGCGAGGGCGCGGTGATCGATGCCCTCGACCGCGCCCGCCGGACGCCATAGGCCGTTCCGCCAGGCGGGAGGGCGGCGAGAGGCCTTGCCGCCCCCAGGGGGCGCCCTCTAGAACCTGAACCGTGCCGCCACCCCGGCGGGCACCAACGCAGGGAGCGAGACACCATGTCCATTCAGGTCGGCGACACCATCCCCTCGGTCACCTTGAAGCACCTGACCGACAACGGCATGCAGGAGATCTCCACCGACACCGTCTTCAAGGGCAAGACGGTCGTGCTCTTCTCCGTCCCCGGCGCGTTCACGCCGACCTGCTCGGCCAAGCACCTGCCGGGCTTCGTGCAGCAGGCCGAGGCGCTGAAGGCCAAGGGCGTCGACACCATCGCCTGCGTCGCCGTGAACGACCCCTTCGTCATGAAGGCGTGGGCCGAGAAGGGCAACGTCGACGGCAAGGTGCTGATGCTGCCGGACGGCAACGCCACCTTCACCGAGGCGCTCGGCCTGACCATGGACGGCTCGGGCTATGGGCTGGGCACCCGCGGCCAGCGCTTTGCGCTGATCGCCGAGGACGGCAAGGTGACCCACGTCGCCGTCGAGGCGCCGGGCAAGTTCGAGGTGTCCTCGGCCGAGGCGATGCTGGCCGCTCTGTGACCCGGTCGGCGCCGCGGCGCGGGGGCGTTCGCGGCGCCGGTCCGACCGGCCTCAGGCCGCCCTGGACGCGGCGTCCCGGATGCGCCGCCACAGGTGTTCCGGCGTCGCCGGCATGTCGACGTGGGCGATGCCGTACTCCGACAGGGCGTCGACCAGGGCGTTGACGATGGCCGGCGGGGCGCCGATGGCCCCGGCCTCGCCGGCGCCCTTCATGCCCAGGGCGTTGGTGGTGCAGGGCACGGCGTTCAGCGCCACCGTGATCGGCGGGGCGTCGTCGGCGCGCGGCAGCCCGTAGTCCATCAGCGATCCGGTCAGCAGCTGGCCCGAGTCCGGGTCGAACACGACCCGCTCCAGCAGCGCCTGGCCGATGCCCTGGACCACGCCGCCGTGGATCTGGCCCTTCAGCAGCAGGGGGTTCACCACGGTGCCGAAATCGTCGACCACGGTGTAGCGCACCACCGCCGCGGCGCCGGTGTCGGGATCCACCTCGACCTCGCAGACGTGGCAGCCATTGGGGAAGGTGTCGGCCGGCGGTGACCAGCGTGCCCGCTCCGAAAACGCGACCGATCCCGCTCCGGCCGCCCGCTCCGCCACCTGGGTCAGCGACACCGAGCGGTCGGTGCCGGCGACCGTGAAGACGCCGTGCGCGAACTCGATGTCCACCGCGGCGGTCTCCAGCATCTCCGCGGCGGTGTCCGTGGCCTTCGCCACCACCATCTCGATGCCCTTCGACAGCGCGGCGCCGCCCACCGGCACCGAGCGCGAGCCGCCGGTGCCGCTGCCCCACGACACCCGGTCGGTGTCGCCCTGCACCACCTCGATGGCCTCGGGTGCCAGGCCGAGGCGGTCGGCGAGGATCTGCTTGTAGGCGGTCTCGTGCCCCTGGCCGTTGGACTGGGTACCGATCATCAGGACCGCCCGCCCGTCCTTGAGGATCTCCACCGTGGCCTGTTCCGGGCCGCCGCCGGCGCATGCCTCGATGTAGGTGGCGATGCCGACGCCGCGGCGCCGGCCGCGGGCCCGCGCCTGCGCCTTGCGGGCGGCGGCCCCGTCCACGTCGGCGAGGCGGAGCGCGTCGTCCAGGTTCCGGGCGAAGTCGCCGCTGTCGTAGGTCTTGCCCAGCGGGGTGGCGTAGGGCATGGCGTCGGGCGGGATGAAGTTGCGCCGGCGGATCTCCGCCGGGTCGAGGCCGATGGCGCGCGCCGCGTGGTCGACCGAGCGTTCCAGGGCGTAGGCGGCCTCGGGCCGGCCGGCGCCGCGGTAGGCGTCGACCGGCTGGGTGTTGGTGTAGACCCCCTTGACCCGGACGTGCAGCGCCGGGGTGCGGTAGCTGCCGGCGAACATCGGCGCGTGCAGGTCGGTCGGCACGAAGGGCGCGTAGTTGGAGAGGTAGGCCCCCATGTTGGCCAGGGTCTCCACCCGCAGGGCCAGGAACCGGCCGTCGGCGTCCAGCGCCAGCGCGGTGCGGGTCTGGTGGTCGCGGCCGTGGTCGTCGCTCAGGAATCCCTCGGTGCGCTCGGCCGCCCACTTCACGGGGCGATTCAGCCGGCGCGCCGCCCACAGGCAGACCACGTATTCCGGGTACATGAACAGCTTCATGCCGAAGCCGCCGCCGACGTCGGGGGTGATGACGCGGATGCGGTCCTTGGGCAGGTGGAAGATGCTGTCGGCGAGCTGGGCGCGCATGCCGTGCACGCCCTGGCTGGAGACGGTGAGGACGAGGCGGCCCGTCTCCTCCTCCACCGCGCCCACGCAGGCGCGCCCTTCCAAGGGGCTGGCGACCACCCGGTTGTTGACGAGGTCGAGGGTGACGACCCGGTGGGCCGCGGCGAAGGCGGCCTCCACCGCCGCCGCGTCGCCCATCTCCCAGTCGAAGGCGAGGTTGCCCGGCGCCTCCTCCCACAGCTGCGGCCGGCCGGGCTCCAGCGCTTCGGCAAGCCCGGTCACGGCGGGCCGATCGTCGTAGTCGACGGCCACCGCCTCGGCGGCGTCGCGGGCCGCGTCCAGGCTGTCGGCCACCACCACCGCGACGGGGTCGCCGACGTGGCGCACCCGGCCGCGCGCCAGCACCGGGCGCGGCGGCGTCGCCATGGCGCTGCCGTCGCGGTTGCGCACCGTCGCCTGGCAGGGGATCGGGCCGATGCCGTCGCCGTCCAGGTCGGCGATGGTGAACACGCCCAGCACCCCGGGCATGGCCGCCGCATCCGCGGTGTCCACGCCGCGCACCAGCGCGTCGGCATGGGGCGAGCGCACGAACGCCGCCCAGGTCTGCCCGGGCAGCGTCACGTCGTCGGTGTAGCGGCCGCGTCCGGTGAGCAGCCGCGGATCCTCGGTGCGGGGAACGGCCTGGCCGATGCCGAACTTCTGCATGGTGGGGGCCTCGTCGCGGTTGCCGGGCGGGGGGTGCCGGGCGGGGGGTGCGGGGCCGCAGGATATGTCGCTTCGCCGGCCTGCGAAACCCTCCTCACCATCATCCGGCTTGCCATGGCGGCCGGCCGCCCCACACTCTTGACCCATGTGCGGACGGATCCTCCTGGCGACGCCGGTCGCCGAACTGCAGCGCCTCTTCGGCTTCCAGGAGCGGCCGAACCTGGCGGCGCGCTACAACATCGCCCCGACCCAGCAGGTGGCGGGGGTGCGCCTGGACGCCGGCGTGCGCCGCTTCGCGTCCCTGCGCTGGGGCCTGGTGCCCGGGTGGGCGAAGGACCTCTCGGTCGGCGCGCGGATGATCAACGCGCGGGCGGAAACGATCGGCGACAGGCCGGCCTTCCGCAGCGCCTTCCGGCAGCGCCGCTGCCTGGTGATGGCCGACGGTTTCTATGAATGGCGGGCCGCGGCCGCGGGCGGGCGCAAGCAGCCCTTCGTCATCCGCCGCCCCGACCGGGGGGCCTTCGCCCTGGCCGCGCTGTGGGACCGCTGGACCGGCCCGCAGGAGCAGCCGCTGGCGGCGCCCCTGGAGACGGCGACCATCGTCACCACCGCCGCCAACGCCACGCTGGCCGGCCTGCACGATCGCATGCCGGTGGTCCTCGACCCCGCCGACTGGGAGGCCTGGCTCGACCCCGCCACGCCGTTGCCCGCGGTTGTGGCCCTGCTGCGGCCGGCCCCCGACACCATGCTGGACGCCCGTCCTGTCTCGACGCGCGTCAACAGCGTGCGCAACGACGACGCGGCCTGCGCCGAGCCCCTGCATGACCAGCCATCCCTCGTGTAGGAGCGCCGCGCTGCCGGCCCTGCCCGTGGCCCTGCTGGCGGCCCTGTTGATTGGCGGTGCCGCCCCGGCGCTCGGCCAGGGCCGCGGCGGCACCGCCAACCACCCGAACCAGCGGATGGCCGGCGCGGCGGTGGCGCTGGAGGGCGACCTGGTGAGCGTCGCTGGCACGCCGGTCCGGCTGATGGGCATCGACGCCCCCGATCCCGGCCAGATCTGCCGGAACCGCTACGGCAGCCCCTTCGACTGTTTCCGCATCGCCACGGCGGTGCTGAACACCATGGTCCAGGGCAACGAGGTGGATTGCGTGGTGGCCGAGCGCGACCGCAACGGGCAGCTTCTGGGCGAATGCCGCATCCGCGGGGTCAACCTTGGCGCGGCGATGGTGGCGCGCGGTTGGGCCTTCGCCTACCGCAGCCTGAGCGGGGCCTACCAACGGACCGAAGCCTACGCCCAAAGCAAACGCCTTGGCCTTTGGTCGGGGCAGGTGGAGAAACCGTGGCAGTGGCGCTCCCGAAAGGTGCGCGAGGATGCGCGCTGACACCTGCCCGCCAGGGGGAGGCGACTCGGCCGTTTTTTCGGTTCGCGGCGGTTGGACGCCGTGATAAGTTAACAAGCGATTAACCGCCCTGGACGGGTGGTGACCATCGGTTCGAGACGGCAGGACATGCGAGTCTATTCACGACAGATCCACGAGCATCTGCCCTATCTGCGCCGGTATGCGCGCGCCCTGGCCGGGGCGACGGATCGGGGCGACGACCTGGTGACCCAGGCGGTCGAGGTGGCGGTGATGGCGCCGACCCGCTTCGGCCTGGGCGAGGGCTCGCGGGCGGCGCTCTACGCCC
Organism: Azospirillum sp. NS33; assembly: GCF_059703765.1. Lineage (NCBI taxonomy): Bacteria > Pseudomonadati > Pseudomonadota > Alphaproteobacteria > Rhodospirillales > Azospirillaceae > Azospirillum > Azospirillum sp. NS33. The sequence continues at coordinate 217,757 of NZ_BAAKJB010000004.1, forward strand.
TGCTGCACCTGGTGTTCGACGAGGAGGGCGGGAGCCCGGCGCCGTCGCCGCACCCCATCGAGCGGGCGCTGGCCCTGCTGCCGGAGGAGCAACGCCGGGTCTACCTGCTGGCGACGCTGGAAGGGCTGTCGATCGCCGAACTGGCGCCGGTGATGCAGATGCCCGCGGGCGACGCGGCGGAGACGCTGACCCGGGCCCGCGAGGCGGTGCGCGACGCCCTGACGCAGCGGGTGCTGGTGGTCGAGGACAACCCCATCCTGGCCATGGAGATCGGCTCGGTGGTGTCGGACATGGGGCATGTGCTGTGCGGCACCGCCTCCAACGAGCGCGAGGCGCTGGACCTGCTGGAATCGGCACACCCCACCCTGGCGCTGCTGGATGTCCGCCTCGCCGACGGCGACAACGGCATCGCCATCGCGCGGCGCCTGCGCGCGCGGCGCTCCCTGCGCACCATCTTCGTCACCGCCTTCGACGGCGATCTGGAGGAGTTCGGGGCGCGCCACCTCGGGCAGATCGTGCGCAAGCCGTTCACCGGCGCGGCCATCCGCGACGCCATCTCCCGCGTCGTCTTCATGCCGACCCCGGTCGCCCTGGCCTGACCGGGGCGGGGTGTCCCGAGGCTGGCCCGACGGGGCCGGCAACGGAACAGGCGGCGCCCCCGGAGGCGCCGCCTGTTGCGATGTGCTGTCGTCCTGCCGGGCCAGCCGTGGCGCCGGATCAGACGGTCCGGCGGCCGGCGATCATCCGGTAGAGGGCGAGGATGATGAACGCGCCGACGATGGCGCCGATGAGGCCGGCCCCTTCGCCCGCGTTGTACCAGCCGATGGCGGCGCCGAGCCAGGTCGCCAGGAAGGCGCCGGCGATGCCGAGCAGCGTGGTGACGATGAAGCCGCCGGGATCGCGCCCGGGCATCAGCAGCTTGGCGATGACGCCGGCGATCAGGCCGATGATGATCGTCCAAACGATTTCCATACCGCTACTCCTTGAAGCAAGTCCGTGTCCGTGTCTGCGGGTACAACGGCGCGGGCGGCGGTTTGTTCACCGGTTCCGGCGACGCGGTGGGAATAGTGGCCGGCCCGGCGGCTCACCCGCGCAGGCGGGCGATGTTCTCGGCGTAGCGCTGCGGCCCGCCGGCGAAGGTCGCGGTGCCGGCGACCAGCACGTCGGCGCCGGCCTCGATGGCGAGGCGGGCGGTGTCGGCGTTGATGCCGCCGTCCACCTGGAGGTCGATCGGCCGGCCCAGGGCGTCGATGCGCCGGCGCAGTTCGCGGATCTTGGGCAGCTGCGAGGCGATGAAGCTCTGGCCGCCGAAGCCGGGGTTCACCGTCATGATCAGCACCAGGTCCAGCTCCTCCAGCACATGGTCGAGCGCGGCGAGCGGCGTCGCCGGGTTGAGCGAGACCCCGGCCTTGACGCCGAGGCTCTTGACCAGCTGGACGGTGCGGTGCAGGTGCGGCCCCGCCTCGGCGTGGACGGTGACGATGTCGGCGCCGGCCCTGACGAAGTCGGGCACGTAGGGGTCGACCGGGGCGATCATCAGGTGGACGTCGAAGACCCGGGCGGAATGGGGGCGCAGCGCCTTCACCACGGCCGGGCCGATGGTGATGTTGGGGACGTAATGGCCGTCCATCACGTCGATGTGGATGTAGTCCGCGCCGGCCGCGTCGATGGCGCGCACCTCCTCGCCCAGCGTGGCGAAATCGGCGGACAGGATGGACGGGGCGATCTTGACCGCGGCCATGGCAACCTCCTGGTGGCGAACGGCGCCTCAGATAGCATCTTCGCGCCGGCTTCCCAAGGGGCGGGTGAGCGGTTCGGCGGCCCGCCGGGTCAGCCCGCCGCCAGATAGGCGCGGCAGCCCGCCAGGGACACCAGGCGGGGGTAGTCGAGTTCGTCGACGTGGCGGCCGAAGCGGGTCTCCAGCTTCAGCACGAAGTTGAGGAAGTCCACGGAGTCGAACTCGAACTGGTCGCGGAACGGCTGTTCCGGGTCGAGGGCGGCGAGGTCGGCGTCCGGAGCGACGGCGTGCAGGGCGTCGAGCACGGCGCGGTCGACGGCGGCGGGGGCGGTGGCGGTGTCCATGCAGGGTCTCTTCCGTTCGCGGGAGCCACGGTGCATCCTGAAAGCCGAACCGTCGCCGGAACGACGGGCGAAAGCAAGCCGCCGGCGGGGGTGGCGAAACGACAAAATTCGGGCGCGGGGCGCTGCGCCAGGGAGGCGGTCATGGCCGTGCGCGCGTTGGAGGCGCTGTTCCACCCGACGGGGATGGTGCTGGTGGGCGACCCCGACGACCCGGTGACACGGGCGGCTGCGCGGAACCTCCCGGCCGCCGGCGGCGGGCCGGCCCTGGCGGTGCGCCGCCTGGGCGACCTCGCGGCGGCCGTGCCCGCGCTCTGCCTGCTCGTCGCGCCGCCGGAGCGTGCCGCCGGCCTGGTGGCGGAGGCCGGAGCGCGCGGCGCCCGGGCCGTCCTGCTGCTGGGCGCGCATGCGACCGACCCCGGCCAGGGCGCGGCGATCCGCGCCGCCGCCAAGGCGCACGGGGTGCGGGTGGTCGGCCCCGGTTGCCTGGGGGTGGCGGTTCCGGGCCGGCGCCTGGTGGCCGGCGCCTTCCACCGCCCGCCGCCGGCCGGCCACGTCGCCCTGGTGGCGCAGTCGGGCACCCTGGCCGGCGCGGTGCTGGACTGGGCGGTGCGCCGCGACGTCGGCTTCTCGCACGTGGCGGTGCTGGGCGACCAGGCCGATGTCGGGTTCGCCGACGTCGTCGACCACCTCGCCGCAGAGGCGGGGTGCCGGGCGATCCTGCTGGCGCTCGACCGCCTGACCGACGCCCGGCGCTTCCTGTCGGCAACCCGGGCGGCGGCGCGGATCAAGCCGGTGATCGTGCTGCGCACCGGCCGCCACGACACCACGGACGGCACGCCCGACGCCGTCTACGACGCCGCCTTCCGGCGCTCGGGCGCGCTGCGCGTGCGCACCCTGGAGAGCCTGTTCGACGCCCTGGGCACCCTGGCGTCCGAGGCGCCGCTGCGCGGCGACCGGCTGGCCATCGTCGCCAACGGACGGGGCATCGGCCGGCTTGCCGCCGATGCCCTTGGCGACCAGGTCAACCCCGGCGGGGTCGGCCGCCTGGCCCGCCCCGAGGGGGACGCCAACCCTCTCGACCTCGGCGAGGGGGCGGACGGCGCCGCCTACGCCGCGGCCGTGCGCCGCCTGTGCAGCGACCCCGCCGTCGACGCGGTCCTGGTGGTCCACGCGCCGACCGCCCTGGCCGCCGCCGGGGAGGTCGCCGGCGCCGTGGCCGGTGTCGGGATCGGGGCTGCCGGGTCGCGGCCGGTCCTGGCGAGCTGGCTGGGCGAGGACGACGCCGGGCGCGCGGCGGCCGATCTGGCCCGCGCCCACGTCCCGGTCTACGACACCCCGGACCGCGCGGTGCGTGCCTTCCTGCACCGGGTGCGCCACCGGCGCGGCCAGGAACAGTTGATGCGCACGCCGCCGGCGCTGCCCGACGGACCCGCCGTGGACACCGCCGCCGCCGCCGTGGCCGTGGCGGCCGGCGACGCGGCCGGTCTGCTCGCCGCCTACGGACTCGATGTGGCCGGACTCGGTGCGGCCGGTGCGGCGGCGGTGGGACCCGAGTTGGCGGTGCGGGTGGCCGGCGACCCGGTGTTCGGCCCGGTGCTGTGGATCGACGCCGTCGCCGTCCTTCCGCCCCTCGACTTGGCGCTGGCACGGGACACCCTGTGCCGGGTGCCCTGGGTCGGCGCCCTGGCCGCGCCGGGGACGGCGGCGGCGGTCGACGCCGGAGCGGCGCTGCTGGTCCGGCTGGCCCGCCTGGCGCAGGAGCGGCCGGAGGTGGCGCTGTTGGAACTCCGGCCCTTGCGCCTCGGCCCCGGTGGGCCCTGGATCGGCGCGGTGCGGCTCGACCGCGCGGCGCCGGGGGCGGTCCACGCCGCGCCGGCGATCCGTCCGTACCCGCGCGAACTGGAGGCGCCGCTGGCCCTGGCCGACGGCCGGGTGTTCCAGGTGCGCCCCCTGGTGCCCGAGGACGAACCCGCCCTGCAGGCGCTGTTCGCGCGGCTGACCGCCGACGAGATCCGCCTGCGCTTCTTCGCGCCGATGACCGAGCTGGCCCACGCCACCGCCGCCCGGATGACCCAGCTCGACTACGATCGCGAGATGGGGTTGGCGGTGGCCGGGCCGGGGACGCCCGGGGCGGCCGAGCTGCACGGTGTCGCCCACCTCTCGGCCGACCCCGACGGCGAGCGCGGGGAGTTCGCGATCATGGTCGCCCACGACATGGCCGGCCTGGGCTTCGGGCCGGTGCTGATGCGGGGCCTCCTCGATCACGCCCGGGGGCGCGGCGTGGGCGAAGTGTTCGGCGAGGTGCTGCTGGAGAACCGCGCCATGCTGCGCCTGTGCCAGGCCCTGGGCTTCACGCGCCGCCGTTCGCCCGACGACCCGGGCGTGGTGCACGTGGCTTTGGCGCTGTGATGCAGGAGGCCGCCATGGACCCGCGGGCCGACCCCTGGGAGGAGGAGCGCCGCGCCCTGGCGGGCCCCGGCGGCGCCTTCAACATCGGCTGGGCGGTCGCCGACCGGCACGTCGCGCGCGGCGCCGGCGCGGCCGAGGCGGTGCGCTGGCTGGACCGCGGCGGCGTGACCGCGCGGCTCACCTACGCGGCCCTGGCCGAGGCGAGCACGCGCTTCGCCGACGCCCTGCGTCGGGCCGGAGTCGGGCCGGGGGCGGTCGTGGCGACGCTGCTGCCGCGCCGGCCGGAGCTGGTGGTCGCCACCCTGGGGGCGCTCAAGGCCGGCTGCGTGGTGGCGCCGCTGTTCGCCGCCTTCGGGCCGGAGCCGTTGCGCGACCGTCTCGCCCGCGGCGCCGCCCGGGTCGTCGTCACCAGCGAGGCCCTGTGGCGGCGCAAGGCGCCCGCCGGCCTCGACCCGGCCCCCCTGGTGCTGACGGTGGAGGCGCTGCCGGCGCTGCTGGCCGCCGCCGACCCGGCCGCCGCCGTGGCGCCGACCCGGCCGGGCGACCGGGCGCTGCTGCATTTCACCAGCGGCACCACCGGCGCGGCCAAGGGGGCGTTGCACGCCCACGAGTCCCTGGTGGTCCAGCACGCCACGGCACGCCGCGTCCTGGGGGTGCGGGAGGGGGACGTCTTCTAGTGCACCGCCGACCCGGGCTGGGTGACCGGCACGGTCTACGGCCTGTTGGCACCGCTGTCCTGCGGCGCCGTCCTGGTGCTGGACGAGGGCGGATTCGACCCGGCACGGTGGTACGGGGTGATCGAGGGCCAGCGCGTCGCCGTGTGGTACAGCACGCCGACCGCCGTCCGCCTGCTGATGCGCGCCGGCAACGCGCTGGCGCGGCGCCACGACCTCGCCAGCCTGCGCCACCTCGCCTGTGTCGGCGAACCGCTCGACGCCGAGGCGGTGCGCTGGAGCGCGGCGGTCCTGGGCCGGCCGTTCCACGACACCTGGTGGCAGACCGAGACCGGCGCGATCATGCTCGGCACGCCGGCCGGGGAGGAGCCGGAGCCGGGCGTCCTCGGCCGGGCCGTGGCCGGCGTGGCGGCGGCGGTGGTGCGGCGCCGGCCCGGTGGGGTCGACGTGCTCGAGGGCGCGGCGGCGGAGGGGGAGCTGGCGCTGCGGACGCCGTGGCCGTCGCTGTTCCGCGGCTATCTCGGCGAGCCGGAGCGCACCGCCGCCTGCTTCGCCGACGGCTGGTACCTCACCGGCGACCTGGTGCGGCGCCTCGCCGACGGGCGCTGCGTCTTCATCGGCCGGGCCGACGACGTGATCACCTCGTCGGGGCACCGCATCGGCCCGTTCGAGGTGGAAAGCGTGCTGCTGGAGCACCCGGCGGTCGCCGATGCCGGAGTCGTCGGCCGACCCGACCCGCTGTGTGGCGAGGTGGTGGCGGCCGTCGTGGCGCTGAAGCCCGGAGTGGCCGCCAGCGACGATCTGGCCCTCGCCCTGATCGCCCACGCCCGGCGCCGTCTCGGCCCGGCGCTGGCGCCGCGGGAGGTGGTGTTCGCCGCGGCCCTGCCGCACACCCCCAGCGGCAAGATCGTGCGGCGGCGGCTGCGGGCGCTGGCCGGCGGCCAGTCCGGGGGCGGCCAGTCCGGAGACGGCCAGTCCGGGGACGGCGGGGAACCGCAGGCGTGACGCGGGGTTCTTCCGGTGAGGCGGCGGGCCGCCGCGGTCCCGCCGCCGTCCCGCCGCCGCCGAAGGCACGAACCGGAGCCCGACGATCATGGACATCTTCCAGCGCATCAAGAAGGATCACGACACCCTGCGCGGCCTGTTGGACCGCGCCGAGAAGGGCGAGGCCGATGGCTGCTACGACGAGCTGGCACGCGAGCTGTGGGCGCACGGGCGCGCCGAGGAGACCATCTTCTACGCCGCCCTCAAGGACAGCAAGGCGGCCCGCCAGGAAACGGTCGAAGGCCTGAACGAGCACCATCTGATCGACGGCCTGGTCGAGGAGCTGAACGCCATGACCTCGCGCGACCTGGCCTTCAAGGCCAAGCTGCAGGTGCTGGGCGAACTGGTCCGCCACCACCTCGACGAGGAGGAGGAGGAGCTGTTCGAGGAGGCGCGCGAAGCCCTGGACGACGGCCGCTCCAAGGAGCTGGCCCGCCTGTTCGAGGACCGCAAGGCGCACGCCCTGGCGGCGCTGAAGCCGCTGTCCGAAGGCTAGGGCGGCGGCGGCGGGCGCTACCGCACCGGCGCCGCCCGCCGTCGCACGCGCGTTGCATCGAAGCACTCTTTTTGCGATAGTCCTTCGCACCGCAATGCGGAAGCGGAGGACGCCTGTGTCTGACACGAACAAACGGTCGGTTGCGTTCGCCTTGGGTGGAATCGGCGGATCGAACGCCCACGGCGTGGGATTCCTGCAGGCCGCCAGCGACTGCGGCGTGGCGCCGGACATGATCTCCTGTTCCTCGGGCATGATCCACTGGACCTGGGAGTGGCTGGTGCAGCGCGACGAGGTGGCGGCCGGCGCGCGCGCCGCCGTCGACCTGCGGTCGCTGGTCGCCGCGGCGGTGGAGGCGACGCCGTTCCGTGGCGCGCTGTTGCCGCTCAACTGGTGGATCCTCGCCACCCGGGGCCTCGAGGGCGTGCTGGCCCCGGCCTGGCCGGAATACCTGAAGCGGCTGCTGTACGCTCCGCCGCCGGCGTCGCTGCGCGACGTGGTCGACCGGGTGCTGCCGGCCCAGACCAGCGTGCCGGCCCGCCCGCAGGAGCATTTCGCGGCCATCGCCGCGTGCTTCAACGGCGCCGCGATCCCCATCCTGTTCAACAGTTACGACCCCGCCCTGGGGGTGGAGTACGTCCACGCCAACGCCGCCGCCCGGGCCATGCTGGCGCATCGCCACGACGAGCGTGCGGCGCTCCAGGCCGGGCGCCCGGCGGAGGAGAAGGAGCGGCTGTGCGACAGCCTGCCCAAGGTGGAGGTGGCGGATATCACCTGGGAGGCGGTGCGCGACGCGCTGTGGCTCACCTCCTACGGCTTCGATGCGCCGGACCCCGCGGCGGCCGCGGGACGGCGGATCGACGGCGCGTACATCCGCCAGTTCCTGCTGAACGAGCTGTGCGACGCCGACGTGCTGTTCATGGCCCGGCCCCAGTCCTTCGGCTTCCGCGGCCGCCTGCCGCAGAACCAGTTCGAGGTGAAGGACCTGGAGACGGAGCTGTGGTTCAACGCGCCCTACGCCCAGCAGGTCGCGAGCATCGACTTCGTGAACCGGCTGGTGCGCAAGGGCGTGCTCGGCGCGCCGTTCCGCGAGGTGATGATGGTGCCGGTGGAGATCCCGGTGCAGCGCGGGTTCTTCAGCTACTTCTTCGAGGATCTGGCGGTGTTCGACACGGCGCGGGCGCAGTCCGCCGCGGCGTTCGCCGCGACCTGCGGCGCGCGCACGGCGGAGACGGTGACGGTCGCCGCGTGAGGCGGGGGGCGTGAGGTGGGGGCGCCGCCGTCAGTCGGGCGGGCGGCGGCGGACCTCGACGATGGGGTGGACCAGCCCGGCGGGCAGGCGGGCCTTGTAGTCTTCCGGCGGGCGCGGGACCTCGGCCACCACCGACAGCACCACGGTGAACAGGCCGGGGCCGAGCGACCACAGGTGCAGGTCGGCCACCCGGCTGTCGCCATCCCCCTCCACCGCGGCGACCACCTCGGCGCGCAGGTGGTGCGGCCCCTGGAAGTCCAGCAGCACCTCCGCGGACTGGCGGATCAGCCCCCACGCCCAGCGCGCCACCAGCACCGCCCCGACCACCCCCATGACCGGGTCGAGCCAGGCCCAGCCCGCCAGCCAGCCGCCCAGCAGGGCGACGATGGCCAGCGCCGAGGTCAAGGCGTCGGCCAGGACGTGCAGGTAGGCGGCGCGCAGGTTGGCGTCGTCATGGCCGTGCCCGTGCGCATGCCCATGGCTGTGCCCATGGCTGTGCCCGTGCTCATGCCCATGGCTGTGGCCATGGGTTTTCACGTGGGTGGGCCCGGACCCGCCGCCGGTCAGGACGACGGCGCTGACCACGTTGACGGCGAGGCCGAGCACGGCGACCGCCACCGCCTGGCCGAAGGCGATGGCGGTGGGATGGAGCAGGCGCTCCACCGACTCCGCCGCCATCAGCAGCGCGAACAGCGCCAGCATCAGGGCGCTGCTGAAGGCGGCCAGCGCGTTGACCTTTCCCGTGCCGAAGCTGAACCGGCGGTCGTGGGCGCGGCGGCGGGCGTAGACATAGGCGACCAGGGCGATGGCCAGGGCGCCGGTGTGGGACGCCATGTGCAGGCCGTCGGCCAGCAGGGCCATCGACCCGAAGGCGATGCCGGCCGCCACCTCCACCGCCATGGTGATGGCGGTGAGGCCGATCACGACGGCGGTGCGCCGTTCCCCCGGGCGCACCGCGTCCTGTCCGAAGCTGTGGTCGTGCCCCCAGCGCTGCGCGTCCTCCATCACCATGCCCCCGCTCCCCCGGTGCCGAGATTCGCTCGGACGATCGAAAACCGTGCGAGCGCATCGGTGCGCAGCGCCCCGACGCCCAGCACTAGAGCGTCGCTTCGACGGAGCTGGCCGCCTCCTTGAGGATCTCGGCGCTGCGCCGCAGGGCGGCGGCCTCGTCGTCGGCCAGGTCCGGCACCACGGTCTGGAGGACGCCGCCGGCGCCGATCACCCGGGGCAGCGACAGCGCCACCTCGGGCACCCCCAGCACGTCGTCGTTGAGCAGCGAGCAGGTCAGCACCGCCCGCTCGTCCGCGGCGATGGCGGCGACCATCCGGGCCAGCCCGCCGGCGATCCCGAAGGCGGTGTGCCCCTTGCCGTCGATGATGCTGTAGGCGGCGCGGCGCACCCCCTCGTCGATCGCCGCCCGGTCCTCGGCGGTCAGCGGGCGGCCGGTGCGCGCCGCGAAGGTGTCGACGGCCATCCCCGCGGCGCGCGCGCCCGACCACAGCAGGACCTCCGAATCGCCGTGCTCGCCGATCACCTGGGCGTGCACGGATTTCGGCGTGACGCCGAGGCGCTGGCCGACCAGGGCGCGGAAGCGGGCGGTGTCGAGCACCGTGCCGGAGCCCAGCACGCGGCACCGCGGCAGGCCCGAGATGCGGGTCGCCACCTGGGTCATCACGTCCACCGGGTTGCTCGCCACCAGCAGCACCGCATCGGGGGCCGCGGCCAGGGCCTGCGGAATGATGGCGGCGAAGACCCGGGCGTTGCGCTCCAGCAGCTGCAGGCGCGTCTCGCCCGGCCGCTGGGCGACGCCGGCCGACAGCACCACCACCCCGGCCCCGGCCAGCGCGTCGTAGCCGCCGTGGCGCACCACCACCGGATGGGCGAAGGGGATGGCGTGGGCGATGTCGTGCGCCTGGGCCAGCGCCAACCTCTCGTTGGCGTCCACCAGCACGATCTCGCTGGCGGATCCCGCCATCACCATGGCGAACGCCGCGGTGCTGCCGACGAACCCGCCGCCGATGATTCCGACCTTCATGCTGTCTCTCCTGGGCTCCTGGCTGGTGTCCAGGCGCAAGGGTGCGCCGCCGGGGCCGGCGCGTCCAGGGTCAACGACGCCGCGGGGCGTCACTCCGGCAGGCGGATCAGCGCCCGCAGCCCGCCGCGCGGGCTGTCCTCCAGGACGATGTCGCCGCCGTGGCTGCGCACCACGTCGCGGGCGATGGTCAGGCCCAGCCCGGCCCCGCCGGTCGCCGCGTTGCGCGAGGCGTCGATGCGGAAGAACGGCTTGAACACGTCCTCGCGCGCCGCCGCGGGGATGCCGGGGCCGTCGTCGTCGATGGCGATCTCCACCAGTCCGCCGCTGCGCGACGCCTCCACCCAGACATGGCGGGCGTGGCGGCGGGCGTTGGCCAGCAGGTTGGCGAGGCAGCGGCGGAAGGCGTTGGGGCGCAGCGGCAGCGACAGCCGGCCGGACAGGCGCACGGTCACGTCGGCCCCTTCGCGCCGGGCGCCGTTCACCACTTCGGTGACCAGGCGCTCCAGGTCGGTCGGCTGCACGGCCTCGGTGCCCTCGCCGCGGGCGAAGGCGAGATAGCCCTCGATCATCGTCTCCATCTCGGCGACGTCGTCCTTCAGCTCCTCCACCTCGGGGCCCTCGCCCAGCATGTCCAGCGCCAGCCTCATGCGGGTCAGCGGCGTGCGCAGGTCGTGGCTGACCCCGGCCAGCATCTCGGTGCGCTGGGTGATCTGGCGCTGGATGCGCTCGCGCATCACCATGAAGGCCGCCGCCGCCTGACGCACCTCCAGCGCCCCTTCGGGCTTGAAGTTGAGCACGTCGCGTCCCTTGCCGAAGCCGTCGGCGGCGACCGCCAGGCGGCGGATCGGGCGGATCTGGTTGCGCATGAAGACGATGGCGACGGCGAACAGCACCAGCGCCGAGCCCATCATCCACAAGATGAAGATGTAGCTGGTCGGGCTGAACAGGCGGCGCTCCGGCGACATCACCGACAGCACGCCGTTGGGGAGCTGGAGGCGGATCTCGTACCACTCGTGGGCGACGTTGGTGTCGATCGAGAAGGGCCGGCCCACCCGCTCCGCCAGCGCCACGGCCAGCGCCGAGCGCAGGATGCCCAGGCTGGGCCAGCGCCGCTTGGGCTGGAACGCCTGGACCTCGTATTCCGGAACCAGGGTCTGCCCCGGCTCCAGGGTCACCACCAGGTCGGTGGTGCGCGCCGCCATGGCCAGCGTGCGGGCGATGCCGGCCTCGCTCGGGTCGCGGTCGAGCTGCTCCACGATCATGGCGATGTCGCCGGCCACCGCGAAGGCCAGGCGGTTGGTCATGGTGTCCCAGTGGCGGTCGTAGAAGATCCAGGTCGCGACCGCCTGGGCCAGGATCACGGGGGTGACGATGATCAGCAGCGACCGCCCGAACAGGGTGCGCGGCAGGAAGCGCTTCACCCCGTGCGGCGGCGTCCCGCCGAAGTCGCGCAGCCGCTGGGACACCCGTCCGCCGGCCTTGCCGCCGTCGGCGCGGCCGGGGGCGGCGCTCATCCCTCCGGCCTCAGCACGTAGCCCTCGCCGCGGACGGTGTGCAGGAAGCGGGGCTCGCGCGGGTCCGTCTCGATCTTCCGGCGCAGCCGCGTCACCTGGACGTCGACGGTGCGCACGTTGCCGGCGACGTTGCAGCGCTCCGTCAGCTCCTCGCGCGAGAGCACCATGCCCGGGGCGGCGGCGAACACCCGCAGCAGCCCGGCCTCCGCGGTGGTCAGACGGATCACCTCCTCGCCGTTGCGCAGCTCGTCGCGTTCGGGATGGAAGACCAGCCGGCCCAGCCGCACCGGCTGCGCCAACGGCTCGACCGGCTTGGTCGCCTGGCGGCGCAGGATGGAGTTGATGCGCAGCACCAGCTCGCGCGGCTGGAACGGCTTGGCGAGGTAGTCGTCGGCCCCGGCCTCCAGACCGGCGATGCGGTCGTCCGGCTCGCCGCGCGCGGTGAGCAGCAGGATCGGCACGTCGCTGTCCTTGCGCAGCGACTCCGTCAGCTCCAGGCCGGTCTCCCCGGGCATCATGATGTCCAGCACCAGCAGGTCGAAGGACAGGCCGGAGAGTTGCACCCGGGCGTCGGCCGCGTCCTTGGCGGTGGTCGCCACGAAGCCGTTGGCCGACAGATACTTGCGCAGCAGCTCGCGCAGCCGCGTGTCGTCGTCGACGACCAGGATGTGGGGCGGATCTTCGATCATGGCGCGACTATAGCGCGGCCCCCGCGGCGGCGGGAGCCACTTCGCGCCGCCGCGGGGGCCGCCACCACGGGGGAGGGGGGCGGGAGGGGGGTCAGCGCTTGGTGGCGGTCAGCCGGGCGGGCGGGAGCGGGGCGAAGCGCGCCCGGTCCTCCTCGTCCAGCATGCCCATCATGACGTTGCGGAACCCCTCGACCGCCTCGGCGCCGGCCATGCGGTAGGCGCGGGCGATGCGCTGGCGCTGCGTTTCCGACAGCAGGCGCTCCAGCTCGACCCCCTTCTCGGTCAGCTCCAGAAGGCGCTGGCGGCGGTCTCGCACGCCGGTCACCTGCAGGATGTAGCCCTGGCGGACCAACTCCCCCAGCACCCGCGACAGGCTCTGCTTGGTGATCCGGAGGATCGCCAGGAGGTCCGAGACGGTGATCCGGGGGTGGCGGCCGACGAAGTAGATGACGCGGTGGTGGGCCCGGCCGAAGCCGAGCTTGCCCAGGATCTCGTCGGGTTCGGCGGTGAACTCCCGGTAGGCATAGAACAGCAGCTCCATGCCGGCGCGCAGCTCCTCCTCGCGAAGGAAGAGCTGGTTCACCCCTGCTTTTATGTCAGCCATGTTGACGTGATCGGTGCGGAATGTTACCAATGGGTCGGCAGATGAGACACAATCTATCAAGGCGGCCGGACGACAGGCAACCGCTCCGGCCCTGGCAGACTTCGAGGACCCGACCCATGGCCATGATCCCCTTCGACGACCGCGACGGCACCCTCTGGTACGATGGTGCCCTCGTTCCCTGGCGCGACGCGACGCTGCACGTGCTGTCGCACGGCTTGCACTACGCAAGCTGTGTATTCGAAGGCGAGCGGGTTTACAACGGCAGGGTCTTCAAACTGACCGAACACAGCCGTCGGCTGGTTCGCTCGGCGGAGATCCTGGGCTTCACGATTCCATGGAGCGTCGCCGAGATCGACGCCGCGACCGAGGCCGCGGTGGCGGCGAGCGGGCTGTCCGACGCCTATGTCCGTCCGGTTGCGTGGCGTGGCAGCGAGATGATGGGCGTGTCGGCCCAGCAGAGCAAGATCCACCTGGCGATCGCCGTGTGGGAGTGGCCCAGCTACTTCAGCGCCGAGGCGAAAATGGCCGGCATCCGCCTGATGTGGGCACCGTGGCGCCGGCCCGCCCCGGACACCGCGCCCGTGGCGTCCAAGGCGGCCGGTCTCTACATGATCTGCACCCTGTCCAAGCACGCTGCGGAGTCGGAGGGGTTCCAGGACGCCCTGATGCTCGACTACCGCGGCCTGCTGGCCGAGGCGACCGGGGCCAACCTGTTCCTGGTCATCGACGGCAAGATCCACACCCCCACCCCCGACTGCTTCCTCGACGGCATCACCCGGCGCACGGTCATCGCGCTGGCCAGGGCCCGCGGCCTGGAGGTCGTCGAGCGTCCCATCCGGCCCGAGGAGTTGGCCGACGCCCAGGAGGTGTTCCTCACCGGCACGGCGGCGGAGGTGACGCCGGTGGGCGCCATCGGCGACCACCGCTTCACGCCGGGCCGGGTGTGCGAGACTCTGGTGACGGACTACGACGCCCTGGTGCGCGCCCGGACCACCGCGGCCGCGGCCTGACCCCCGGCGGCCTGCCCCCCCCGCGGACTGCCCCCCGCGGCCACCGCCGAGCGGCTGGCCGCGGGCCGACCGGGCCCCGGCTCACGTCTTCTTGTTGGACTGGGCCCGGGCGAAGGCCTCGGCGAAGGCGTTGTTGGCCGGCGGCGCCTCGGCCGCGGCGCGCGGCGCCGGCTTGGCCGGAGACCGCTTGTCGGTGCCCCGGGACGGCGGGCCGCGCCGCTCCTCGCGCGGGCCGGTGCGGTCCGGCCGGCCCGCCGCCCCGTCCTTGTGCGGGGCTTGGCGCGGCGCCGCCTCCTGGGTGCGCATGGTCAGGGCGATGCGCTTGCGCGGCAGGTCGACCTCCAGCACCTTCACCCTCACCACGTCGCCGGCCTTGACCACCTCGTGGGGGTCCTTGACGAAGCGGTCGGCCAGCTGGGAGATGTGGACCAGCCCGTCCTGGTGGACGCCGACGTCGACGAAGGCGCCGAAGGCGGTGACGTTGGTCACCACCCCTTCCAGCGTCAGTCCCGGCTGCAGGTCCTTCAGCTCGTTGACGCCCTCCTTGAAGGTCGCCGTCTTGAACTCCGGGCGGGGGTCGCGACCGGGCTTCTCCAGCTCCTTGAGGATGTCCTCCACCGTCGGAACGCCGAAGCGCTCGTCGGTGAAATCGGCGGCGTTGAGGGAACGCAGGAAGCGGGCGTCGCCGATGACGCTGCCCAGCTCGCGCCCCGTGGCCTTGAGGATGCGCTCGACCACCGGGTAGGCCTCGGGGTGGACCGCCGAGGCGTCGAGCGGGGTGGTGCCACCCTGGATGCGCAGGAAGCCGGCGGCCTGCTCGAAGGTCTTCGGGCCGAGCCGCGCCACATCGAGGAGCTGGCGGCGCGACCGGAATGCCCCCTTGGCGTCGCGGTGCTCCACGATGTTGCGGGCGATCGTCTCGTTGAGGCCGGACACCCGGGTCAGCAGCGGCACCGAGGCGGTGTTGAGGTCGACGCCGACGGCGTTGACGCAGTCCTCCACCACGGCGTCCAGGGAGCGGGCGAGCTTCCCCGCCGCCACGTCGTGCTGGTACTGGCCGACGCCGATCGACTTGGGCTCGATCTTCACCAGCTCGGCCAGCGGGTCCTGGAGGCGCCGGGCGATCGACACCGCGCCGCGCAGCGACACGTCGAGCTGCGGGAACTCGGCCGCGGCGGTGGCGGAGGCCGAGTAGACCGAGGCGCCGGCCTCCGACACCATGACCTTGGTCAGGCCGAGGTCGGGGTGGCGGGCCATCAGGTCGGCGGCCAGCTTGTCGGTCTCGCGGCTGGCGGTGCCGTTGCCGATGGCCACCAGCTCCGGCCCGTGGCGCTTGGCGAGGGCGGCCAGGGTGGCGATCGAGCCCTCCCAGTCGCGGCGCGGCTCGTGCGGGTAGATGGTGGTGGTCTCCACCAGCTTGCCGGTGGCGTCGATCACCGCGACCTTGACGCCGGTGCGGATGCCCGGGTCGAGCCCGATGGCGGAGCGCGGGCCCGCCGGGGCGGCCAGCAGCAGGTCGTGCAGGTTGCGGGCGAAGACGCGGATCGCCTCGTCCTCGGCCAGCTCGCGCAGGGTGCCCATCAGGTCGGTTTCGACGTGCGGGCCGATCTTCAGCTTCCAGGTCCAGCGGCAGACGTCGCCCAGCCACTTGTCCGCCGCCCGGCCCTGGTCGCGGATGCCGGCGTGGACGGCGATGATGCGCTCGGCCGGGTGGGGCTCGCCGTCGGCGGTGTCCACGTCAAGGCGCAGGTCGAGCACCCCTTGGGAGCGGCCGCGGAACAGCGCCAGCGCGCGGTGCGACGGCACCTTGGCCAGCGGTTCGTCGAAATCGAAGTAGTCGGAGAACTTGGCGCCTTCGGCGCGCTTCTCCTCGATCACCCTGGAGAACACCTTGCCCTGGTCGGCCATCAGGCCGCGCAGGCGGCCGACCAGCTCGGCGGACTCGCCGAACCGCTCCACCAGGATGTGGCGGGCGCCGTCCAGCGCCGCCTTGGCGTCGGCGACGCCCTTGTCGGCGTCGACGAAGGCGGCGGCCTCGGCGTCCGGCACCCGGGTCGGGTCGCCCAGCAGAAGGTCGGCCAGCGGCTCCAGCCCGGCCTCGCGGGCGATCTGCGCCTTGGTCCGGCGCTTCGGCCGGTAGGGGAGGTAGAGGTCCTCCAGCCGGGTCTTGGTGTCGGCGCTGCGCAGCTGGGCGGCCAGCTCCGGGGTCAGCTTGCCCTGTTCCTCCACCGAGTGGAGGATGGTGGCGCGCCGCTCCTCCAGCTCGCGCAGGTAGCCCAGCCGCTCCTCCAGGGTGCGGAGCTGGGTGTCGTCGAGGCCGCCGGTCGCCTCCTTGCGGTAGCGGGCGACGAAGGGGACCGTGGACCCCTCGTCGAGCAGCTTGACCGCGGCCTCGACCTGGGAGTCGCGGACCTGGAGCTCGTCGGCGATGCGCTTGGCGATGGAGAGCATGCGTAAAACCGTCTCGGACGTCGTGAACCGAAAGGCTGCCCCTATACGCCCAAACCGCCGGCGAGGCCAGCGTTGACCGGGACCGTCCCACCGACGGGGGAGGATCCGCGGCTGTCATCGGCAAACGACTGGCGCCCGGTCCGGCGGGTGCTCGACACCACCGATGCCTGGATGACGCTCAGCCACGTGACCCTCGCCGGGCTCGATGGAGGTTCGACGGCGCGCCGGTGACCGACGACATGACCATGGCGGCAAGATTCGGGCGCGGCCCGTGCACCGCCACCCGCGACGCCCTGGACGCCGGCGTCGACCCGCCGCTGATCGCCTATGGCTGGGAGCAGCACGACCCGGCCACATGGCCTGCGCGATGGGGGCGACGGGGCCGCGGCCGGCCCGCTCCCGGGCCGGCCGCGGGGGTGACGGGGCGGCTCAGCCCCGTTCGACGCAGAGCGCCACGCCCATGCCGCCGCCGATGCACAGGGTGGCGAGGCCCTTGGCCGCGCCTTGGCGGCGCATTTCGTGGAGCAGGGTGACCAGGACGCGGCCGCCGGAGGCACCGATGGGATGGCCGAGCGCGATGGCGCCGCCGTTGACGTTGACCCGGGCGGGGTCCCAGCCCATCTCGCGGTTGACCGCCAGGGCCTGGGCGGCGAAGGCCTCGTTGGCC
>NZ_BAAKJB010000005.1:0-209181 GCF_059703765.1 Azospirillum sp. NS33
CCAAACAAGCATTCCCCGAGAGCCGTGATAGACCATCACGTCGATAGGAGGCATGTGGACGCGCGGCAACGCGTGAAGCTAAGCCTTACTAATCGCTCGATCGGCTTGATCTCGCTCGTGCGCCCTGCGCAGCAGCAAGCCCGTGACCCGCACCGAACACGCGCATCCCCGTCACAAAACCGTCCTCACCGACCCGCCGCCGCCGGCGCGCCTCCCTCACCGGGGCGCGCCGGCGGCGGCGTGTGCGCGTCGCGCCTATCCCTCCCGGCGCCGCTCCGCGCCAGGCGGGTGGCCGAACCGGGCCTTGAAGCGGCGGGAAAAGTGGCTGCCGCCGGCGAAGCCGCACGCCACCGCCACCTCGGCCAGGGGCAGGGCGGTCTGGCGCAGCAGGGTGCGGGCGTGATCGAGGCGCAGGCCGACGTAGTGTTCGGCCAGCGAGGTGCCGAGGTGGTCGGCGAACAGCCGTTCCAGGTGGCGCACCGACATCCCGGCGATGGCGGCGAGCCGGACCCGTGGCAGCGGCGTCTCCAGCGCCGATTCCATGGCCTCCAGCACGCGCAGCAGCCGCGGATGGCTGACGCCTGTGCGCTCGCGCAGGTCCATGCGCTGCGGCCCGCTGCCCTGGCGCGCCCGCCCGTGCAGGAACCAGTCGCTCACCGCGTTCGCCAGCCCTGCGCCGTGGTCGGCGGCGATGAAGGCGAGCATGAGGTCCAGCGCGGCGATGCCGCCGGCGCAGGTGAGCCGGTTGCCGTCGATCTCGAACAGGGTGCGCGACACCAGGGCGTCGGGAAAATCCTCCAGGAAGGCCGGGATGTGCTCCCAGTGGATGGCGCAGCGGTGGCCGTCGAGCAGCCCGGCGCGGGCGACCACGTAGGGGCCGCCGGAGATCCCGCCGATCCGCCGCCCCAGCCGGGCCATGTGGCGCAGCCAGGCCAGGGTGGCCGGGTCACGGAAGGTGGCGGGGTTGCCGCCGGCGCAGACCAGGATGGTGTCGAGGTCGAGCACCGCGCCCACCCGGTGGTCGGCCAGGATGGTGGCGCCGTTGGACGCGGTGACCGCGTCGCCGGACGGCACGATGTGCGACCAGCGGTAGAGCGGACGCCCCGACAGCACGTTGGCGGCGCGCAGCGGTTCCACCGCCGAGGCGTAGGACATCAGCGCAAAGCCCGGGATCAGCAGCAGACCGATGGTCCGCGGCCCGGAGGAGGCGGCGGGGGTCGCACGGGCGGCTGGGGTGGCGTGTCTCATCGGGACAAAACTATGTCGTTTCCAGTCACAGGGCGGAAGGGAAAAGCGGCGACAGTCGGGGATGGTTCGACTGCCGGCTCCGGAGGCCCCGTCCCGTCATGCGCGCATACTCGCTGCTCGGCCTCCTCGCCAACGCCTTCATCGACCAGAGCGGCTGGACCCCGGCCTGGCGCGAGGCCGCGCCCAAGGGCTCCTATGACGCGGTCATCATCGGCGGCGGCGGGCATGGGCTGGCGACGGCCTACTATCTGGCCAAGGAACACGGCCTGACCAACATCGCGGTGCTGGAGAAGGGGGTGATCGGCTCCGGCAACGTCGGGCGCAACACCACGATCATCCGCTCCAACTACCTGCTGTCCGGCAACATCCCCTTCTACGAATGGTCGATGAAGCTGTGGGAGGGGCTGGAGCAGGACCTCAACTTCAACGCCATGGTCAGCCAGCGCGGCGTGCTGAACCTGTGCCATTCCGACGCCCAGCGCGACGCCTACGCCCGGCGCGGCAACGCCATGCGTCTGCACGGCGTCGACGCCGAGCTGCTGGACGCCGCGGCGGTGCGCCGCATGGTGCCGTTCCTCGACCACGACAACGCCCGCTTCCCGATCCGCGGCGGCCTGCTGCAGCGGCGTGGCGGCACGGTGCGCCACGACGCGGTGGCCTGGGGCTACGCCCGCGCCGCCGACCGCCGCGGCGTCGACATCGTCCAGAACTGCGAGGTCACCGGCCTGCGCGTCGAGGACGGGCGGGTGCGCGGGGTGGAGACCACCCGCGGCTTCATCGCCACGCCCAAGGTCGGCGTGGCGGTCGCCGGCCGCTCCTCCCAGCTCGCCGCCATGGCCGGGCTGACCCTGCCGATCGAAAGCCACGTCCTCCACGCCTTCGTGTCGGAGGCGGTCAAGCCGCTGATCGACATCGTGCTGACCTTCGGCGCCGGCCATTTCTACGTCAGCCAGTCGGACAAGGGCGGGCTGGTGTTCGGCGGCGACATCGACGGCTACAACTCCTACGCCCAGCGCGGCAACCTGCCGGCGATCGAGGACGTCATGGAGTGCGGCATGGCGCTGTGGCCGGGCATCGGCCGGCTGCGCCTGCTGCGCCATTGGGCCGGCATCATGGACATGTCGATGGACGGCTCGCCGATCATCGACCGCGCCCCGGTCGACGGGCTCTACCTCAACGCCGGCTGGTGCTACGGCGGCTTCAAGGCGACCCCGGCGGCGGGGTGGTGCTTCGCCCACCTGATGGCGCGGGACGAGCCGCACCCCCACGCCGCCGCCTACCGCCTCGACCGCTTCGCCACCGGCCACCTCCTCGACGAGAAGGGCGCCGGCGCCCGCCCCAACCTCCACTGAATCCCCCCGAAGGGAGCCCGCACGCACCCATGCGCATCCGCTGTCCCCATTGCGGCGAACGCGACGGCCGGGAGTTCTCCTACCTCGGCGACGCCACGGTGCACCGGCCGGACGCCGACGGGGCCGGCCCGGCCGACCCGGCCACCGCCACGACCGCGTACGTCTACCAGCGCCGCAATCCCGCGGGCGTGCACCGCGAGCTGTGGTGCCACACCCCCTGCCGCACCTGGATCCGGGTGACCCGCGACACCCGGACCCACCAGGTCCACGACACCGCCCCCGCGGCGGAGGGCGCGCGATGACCGCCCCGCCACCGGGCGCCGGGGCCTTCCGCACCCCGGCCGGCGGCCTGGTCGACCGCGACCGGCCCGTCGCCTTCCGTTTCGACGGCCGCGCCCACACCGGCCTCGCCGGCGACACCCTGGCGTCGGCCCTGCTGGCCGACGGGGTGCGGCTGGTCGGCCGCTCGTTCAAGTACCACCGCCCGCGCGGCCTCCTCGGCGCCGGGCCGGAGGAGCCCAACGCCCTGGTCGAGCTGGGCACCGGGGCGCGCCGCGAGCCCAACACCCGGGCCACCGTGGTGGAGCTGTGCGAGGGGCTGGAGGCGGCGAGCCAGAACCGTTGGCCCTCGCTGCGCTTTGACGCCATGGCGGCGACCGGGCGCCTCGGCTCCCTGTTCTCCGCCGGCTTCTACTACAAGACCTTCATGTGGCCGGCGTCGTTCTGGGAACGGGTGTACGAGCCGCTGATCCGGCGTGCCGCCGGGCTGGGCCGCGCCGCCGGCGCCGCCGATCCCGACCGCTACGAGCAGGCGTCGCTGTTCTGCGACGTGCTGGTGATCGGCGCCGGGCCGGCCGGCCTGGCCGCCGCCCTGGCGGCCGGCCGGGCCGGCGCCCGGGTGGTGCTGTGCGAGGAGGATTTCCGCCTCGGCGGTCGGCTGCTGGCGGAGCGCCGCGTGATCGACGGCCGGCCCGCGCTGGAGTGGGTGGCGGCGGCGGTGGCGGAGCTGGCCAGCCTGCCCGACGTCCGGCTGATGCCCCGCACCAGCGTCTTCGGCGCCTACGACCACGGCACGTACGGCGCGGTCGAGCGGGTCGCCACGGCGACCGAGCCGGCGCCGTTCCAGCCGCGCCAGCGGCTGTGGCGGATCGTGACGCGGCGCGCCGTGCTGGCCGCCGGCGCCATCGAGCGGCCAGCCCTGTTCGCCGGGAACGACGTTCCGGGTGTCATGCTGGCGGGTGCTGTACGCACGTACGTCAACCGCTACGCCGTGCTGCCCGGCCGCCGCGCCGTGGTTTACACCAGCGGCGACGACGGCTGGCGCACCGTGGCCGACCTGCTGGACGCCGGGGCGGAGGTGGCGGCCGTCGTCGACCCGCGGCCGGACCACCCGGCCGGCGTGGCGGCTCTGGCGGCGGCGACCGGCATCCCCGTGCTGGCCGGTGCGGTGGTCACCGGCACCCGCGGCGGGCGGGCGCTGCGCGCGGTCGAGGTGACCGGCGCCGACGGGCGCCGCAGCCGCTTCGACGCCGACCTGCTGGCCGTGGCCAACGGCTGGAACCCGTCCGTGCACCTGACCTGCCACCACGGCGCCAAGCCGGTGTGGGACGCCGCGGCCGCGATGTTCGTGCCGGGGCCGGCACCGCCCGGCATGGCCGTCGCCGGGGCCGCCGCCGGCCGTCTCACCCTGGCCGAGGCCCTGGCTGACGGCACCGCCCTCGGGAGCGCGGCGGCGGCCGACAGCGGCTTCGCCGCGACGCCGCCGCCGGTCCCGGCCTGCGACCCCGAGACCGCCGCGAGCCGGCCGGTGTGGCGCGCCACCGGCCGCGGCAAGGCCTTCGTCGACCTGCAGAACGACGTCACCGCCGCCGACGTGGCGCTGGCCCACCGCGAGGGCTACCGCGCGGTCGAGCTGCTGAAGCGCTACACCACCCTGGGCATGGCCACCGACCAGGGCAAGACCTCCAACGTGCCGGCCATCGCCCTGATGGCGTCGCTGACCGGGGACCCGGTCGGAACGGTGGGCACGACGGTGTTCCGCCCGCCCTACACGCCGGTGGCCATCGGCGCCCTGGCCGGGCCGCACCGCGGCCGCGCCTTCCGCCCGACCCGGCTGACGCCGACCCACGCCTGGGCGGTCGAGCGGGGGGCGGTGTTCGTCGAGGCCGGGGCCTGGCTGCGCGCCCAGCACTACCCGCGCCCGGGGGAGAGCGGCTGGCGCGAAACGGTCGACCGCGAGGTGATGACCGTGCGCGGCGCCGTCGGCGTGTGCGACGTCTCCACGCTCGGCAAGATCGAGGTGCGCGGCGCCGACGCCGGGCGCTTCCTCGACCGCGTCTACGCCAACACCCTGTCGACCCTGAAGGTCGGCCGGGCGCGCTACGGGCTGATGCTGCGCGAGGACGGCCACGTCATGGACGACGGCACCGTCGCCCGCCTGGGGGCGGAGCATTTCGTCGCCACCACCACCACCGCCAACGCCGCGGCGGTGCTGGCCCACCTGGATTTCTGCGCCCAGGTGCTGTGGCCGGGGCTCGACGTGCGCCTGGTGCCGGTGACCGAGCAGTGGGCGCAGCTCGCCATCGCCGGGCCGCGGGCGCGCGACGTGGTGCGGGCGGTGGTCGACGCCGGCATCGACCTGTCCAACGGCGCCTTCCCGCACATGAGTGCGGCGGCGGTGACGGTGGGCGGCGGCGTGCCGGCCCGGCTGTTCCGCATCTCCTATTCCGGCGAGCTGGCGTACGAGCTGGTGGTCCCGGCCGATGCCGGCGACGCCGCGGTGCGCGCGGTGATGGCGGCGGGGGCGCCCCATGGCATCGCCCCCTACGGCACCGAGGCGATGGGGGTGCTGCGCATCGAGAAGGGCCACGTCGCCGGCGGCGAGATGAACGGCCGCACCACCGCCGCCGACCTCGGCCTGGGCCGGCTGGTCACGGCGGACCCCGCCACCATCGGCGCGGTGATGGCCGGACGCCCCGGGCTGTGCGACCCCGCGCGGCCGCGGCTCGCGGGCGTCCGCCCGGTCGATCCCGCCGCCCGGCTGACCGCCGGGGCGGTCCTGCTGCCGCTCGGCGCCGCCGCGACCGCGGAGCACGAGCAGGGCTGGATGACCTCGGCCGCCCACTCCCCCGGGCTCGGCCACATGATCGGGCTCGGCCTGATCCGCGGCGGCCCGGAACGGTGGGGCGAGCGGCTGCGTGCGGTCGATCTCGTGCGCGGCCTCGACGTCGAGGTCGAGATCGTCGCTCCCGTCTTCGTCGATCCGGAGGGCCACCATGTCCGCCACTAGCCCGGCCCCGGCCGACCGACCGGCCTGGACGCCCGTGTCCCCCTGGGACGGCCTGCTGCACCCGGGACGGCTTGGCTTACCGGGCGGCGCGGCCGGGGTGCGGGTGTGGCCGGCCCAGCCGGGGTGCGCCGCCACCCTGGCCGCCGGGCCGGGCGGCGAGGACGCCCTGGCGGCGGCGCTGGGCGAGCGGTTCGGAACCGCCCTGCCGGGAGCCGGCCGCCTGTCCCGCGGCCCCGGGATCGCGGTGCGCTGGACCGGGCCGGGGCAGTGGCTGGTCACCGCCGACGCCCCGGCGACGGCGGACCGCCTCGCCGTCGGGCTGGCCGGAACGGCGGTGGTGGTGGCCCAGGGCGCGGCCCGGGCCGCCCTGCGCCTGGCCGGCCCCCGGGCGCGCGACGCGCTGGCCAAGGGCTGCGTCGTCGACCTGGACGGGCGGGTGTTCGGCCCCGACGCCGTGGCGCTGACGACGGTCGCCCACATGGCCGTCCACCTGGTGCGGGTCGACGACGGCGCGACGGCCGCGGGAGCGCCAGCGTTCGAGCTGTCGGTCGGCCGCAGCCTTGCCGGCGGGCTGTGGCACTGGCTGCGCGGAGCGGCCGAGGAATACGGCGTCGAGGTGCTGGCCGCGGCGCCGGGGGAGGGCGATTTTGCTTGCCCTTCCGGCCGGTAACCGGAAGGATCCGGCGGGCAAGAGCAAGAATCGCCCCAGGGTGTGGACGCCGTCCCCACCCACCATCAATACGCAAGGGAACGGGAGACACCGAATGTTGACGAGACGTACGGCCGTTGCGACGATGATTGTCGCGGGCATGACTCTGGCCGCCGCCGTCCCGGCGATTGCGCAGGAGCGGGTGTTCTTCGGCATCGCCACCGGCGGCACCGGCGGCACCTACTACCCGCTGGGCGGCATGCTCGCGCAGCTCATCTCCAACAAGGCGGCCCTGGACGGCAAGAAGATCACGGCCACGGCCGAGACCGGCAACGCGTCGGTGGCGAACGCCCAGCTGCTGGGCAAGGGCGAGATCGAGAGCGCCTTCATCGCCGCCGACATCCTGGACGCCGGCTACCACGGCAAGGCGCAGTTCAAGGACGCGCCGCTGAAGAACCTGCGCGCCCTGGGCGCCCTCTACCCCGAGACGGTGCAGCTCGTGGTGCGCGCCGACAGCGACATCAAGTCCTTCAAGGACCTCAAGGGCCACGCCGTGTCCTCGGGCTCGCCGGGGTCGGGGCAGTGGCAGCTGCTGGGCGACCTCCTGGAAGCCCACGGCATGACCCGCGAGGACGTGAAGGAGGACTACTCGTCCTTCGCCCAGTCCGTCGACAAGATCCGCGACGGCAACCTCGATGCCTCGCTGATCACCGCGGGCATGCCGACCAGCGCGGTCACCGACCTGGCCCAGGGCCACCCCGTGCGCATCGTCCCGCTGTCAGGGCCGGAGATCGCCACGCTGAAGGAGAAGCAGCCCTACTACGCGTCGGTCACCGTTCCGGCCGACACCTACAAGGGCCAGACCGACAAGGTCGAGACGCTGGCGGTGATGGCGATCTGGGCCACCCACGAGTCGCTGCCGGACGACGTCGCCTACGAGGTCACCAAGGCGCTCTACGAGAACACCGCGATCATGGCCCAGGTGCACAGCCAGGGCAAGAACATCACCCCGGAGACCGCGCTCCAGTCGGTGTCGGTGCCGGTCCACCCCGGCGCCGCCAAGTTCTACAAGGAGAAGGGCATCTCCAAGCCGTGAAACGCGCCGCGGCGGTGATCGCGACGCTGCTGGCGGCGGCACCGGCCCTGCCGGCGCCGTCGCTGGCTGGCTGCGCGCCGGCCCTGGTGATCCGCGAGGCGCGCGCCGGCGACGAGCTGGCGCGCGTCGCGCTCGATTCCGCCCGGCCGGCCTTCGCCACCGCCTACCGCCATTCGGTGACCGGGGCCACCGTCAGCGACGACTACCGCGTCGAGGACGGGCGCATCGTGCTGGTGCGCGAACGCTTCGCCGGGTCCGGCTATGGCCTGGCCCAGGGGCCGGAGGGACCGGGCGAGCGGCTCGTGACGGCGCCCGACGGCACCCGCGTGCTGACCCTGGCGCGGCCGATCGACCGCCTGGTGATCCGCGCCTCGGCGGCCGCCGGCAACCGCCTCACCGCGCCCCGGGTCCTCGACCTGACACGCTGGGGCGACGGCCCCCGCGAACTCGCCGTGGAGGCCTGCCCGGCCGCCGCGGCCACCTCCGGATAACCTCCCAGCAGGGGACGACGACGCCTTGACCACGCCGCCGCACACGCCGCCACACGCGCCCGGGCGCCCGCGCGACGACGCGCCGCTGAACGACGCCCAGATCCAGGACCTGGTCGAGGAGTACGATCCGGAATCGAACTTCCGGCGGGTGGTCGGGTTCGGCGCGCTGGTCATCACCGTGGTGTCGGTGGCGCTGTCGAGCTGGCACCTCTACACCGCCGGCTTCGGCCTGCTGAACGAGATCGCCCACCGCGCCACCCACCTGGCCACCGTGCTGGCCCTGGTGTTCCTGGTGTTCCCCCGGCAGAAGCACGCGCGGCCGGCCGCCGACTGGCTGGTCTCCACCGGCTTCGCCGCCTTCTACCTCTACATCGGCTGGGACCTCGTGCAGGCGCTGCCGGCCGACGCCGCCGGCGCGGGCTGGGCGTTCTTCGCCGGCATCGCCGCGCTGAGCGCGCTCAGCCTGCCGCTCGGCCTGGGCGGCGCCGGGCGCGAGGGCGGCATCCCGCTGCGCGACTGGGTGTTCGCCGCCGCCGCCGCCAGCTTCTCGCTGTACCTCATCCTCAACTTCGACAACGTGTTCATCGCCCGGGTCGGCCAGCCGATCCCGGTGGACTACATGCTGGGCGTGCTGGCCATCGTCATGGTGACCGAGGCGACCCGGCGCACCATGGGCCTGTTCCTGCCGATCCTCGGCATCGCCTGCCTGCTCTACGGCATGCTCGGGCCCTGGCTGCCGGGGATGATGGCGCACCGCGGCTACACCATCACCCGCATCGTCAACCACCTCTACCTCGGCACCGAGGGCATCTACGGCATCCCCGTCGGCGTGGTGGCGACCTACGTCTACCATTTCGTGCTGTTCGGGGTGCTGGCCCAGGCGACCGGGCTGGGCCAGATCTTCATCGACCTGGCGACCATCGTCGCCGGGCGCTACTCCGGCGGTCCGGCCAAGGTGTCGGTGGTGTCGTCGGGGATGTTCGGGATGATCTCCGGATCGGCCATCGCCAACACCGTGACCACCGGCGCCCTGACCATCCCGATGATGAAGCGGGTCGGCTTCTCCAGCCGCTTCGCCGCGGCGACCGAGGCCGCCTCGTCGTGCGGCGGCCAGATCACCCCGCCGATCATGGGCGCCTCGGCCTTCGTCATGGCCGAGACCCTGGGCATCCCCTACACCGACCTGATCGCCGTCGCCATCGTCCCGGCGATCATGCACTACCTGGCCATCCTGCTGATGGTGCACCTGGAGGCCCGCCGCCTCGGCCTGTCGGGCATGACGGCGGCCGACATCCCGCGCATCGGCGCGGTGTTCGCCCGGGGCTGGCACCTGCTGATCCCGCTGGTGGTCATGGTGGCGCTGCTGCTGATGCGCTACACCCCCTTCCTGGCCGCCTTCTGGGGCATCATCCTGACCATCCTGTGCTCGTACATCCCGCTGCTGCTGAGGCCCCTGGGGGTCACCGGCATGATCGGCCGGCCGATGACGCCCAAGGCCCTGGTCGAGGGCTTCGAGTTCGGCGCGAAGTACGCCCTGGGCATCGGCGCGGCGTGCGCGTGCGTCGGCTTCATCCTCGGCATCACCACCCTGACCGGCGTCGGCTTCAAGTTCTCCGCCGCCGTGTTCTCCGCGTCCGGCGGCATGGCCGAGGCGGTGCTGGCCTTCGACCCGCTGGGCCTGCTCGACGGCACGGCGCTGACCGTGTTCTTCGGGCTGATCCTGACGGCGATCGCCTGCATCATCATGGGCACGGGCATCCCCACCACCCCCAGCTACATCATCCTGGCGGCCATCGTGGCGCCGGCGCTGGCCATGCTCGGCGTGCCGCTGCTGGCCACCCACTTCTTCGTGTTCTACTTCGGCGTGCTGGCCGACGTGACGCCGCCGGTGGCGCTGGCCGCCTTCGCCGCCGCCGGCATCGCCGGGTCGGAGCCGATGCGCACGGGCATGACCGCCTTCCGCCTGTCCATGGGCAAGGCGCTGGTGCCGTTCATGTTCGTCTACGCCCCCAGCCTGCTGTTCATCGACTTCGCCTGGGACCGCTTCATCGTCGCCTTCGGCTCGGGCGTGCTCGGCATCGTGGCGCTCAGCGTCGCCTTCACCGGCTGGTTCGCCCGGCCGCTCGACAGCGCCAGCAAGGCGCTGCTGACGGTGGCCGGCCTGTGCCTGATCTTCAACAACTGGTGGCTGATCGCGGCGGGCACCGTGGCCACCCTGGCCATCCTGGCCTGGCACGGCACCGCCGCGTCCCGCGCCGCCGCCCCGGCGCGCTGAGCGCCCGGGGCGGCCGGTCCCTACTGCGGCATCACCAGGCCGAGGTAGGGGGCCGGCGGGGTGTCCTGGGCACCGGCCGGCGGCGGCACGGCGTGGCGCACGGCCGGCAGGCTCTTCAGATAGGCCGCGAGGTCCCGGGCGTCGGCGTCGGTCAGCGCGGCGTAGGACGGCCAGGGCATCACCGGGGCGAGCTGGCGGCCGTCGGGCCGCACCCCGGTGCGCACCGCCCGGATGATGTCGTCGGCGCTCCAGGCGCCGAGCCCGGTGTCCGGGTCGGGTGTGAGGTTGGGCGGGAAGAACACGCCCAGCCCGGGGATGCCGAACCCCACCGCCGAGCCCGCCAGATGCAGGGCCGGGTCGGGCTTGCCGGCCAGCGCGCCGCCGGTGTGGCAGCCCTGGCAGTCCATGATGCGGGCGAGGTAGGCGCCGCGCTCCGCGGGCTCCTGCCCGCGGGCGGCCGTGGCCATGGTCAGAGCCAGGCCGAGGATGGCGAGGCCGAAGGCGTTCATGATGTCGGGACTCCTCGATCGTCAGGGGTGGGGGCCGGCCGGCACACCCCTGCCGTTGCCGCCCGTCGCGGAGGACGGGCGGAACAGGGCGGGCGCGGGGCGGGGGCCGGGAGAGGGAAGCGGGGCGGCCGGCCTCACGCCGGGGAGAGCACGCCCTCGCCGGGATGGACCGGACGGCCGACGAGGCGGCTGGCCGCCGACACCACCTCGGCCATCTGGGGCACGAAGGCCTGCTCCAGCGGAAAGCTGGCGGGGGCGGGGGCGTCCGGGCCGGTCAGGCGCAGCACCGGCGCGCGCAGATGGCCGAAGGCCTGCTCGGCCACCAGGGCCGCGACCTCCGCGCCGACCCCGCACATCCGGCTGGCCTCGTGCACCACGACGACGCGGCCGGTCTTGCGGGCGGCGCGCAGGATGGCCTCCTCGTCGAGCGGCTTCAGGGTGCGCAGGTCCAGCACCTCGGCCTCGATGCCGGCGGCGGCGAGCTCGGCCGCCGCGCGCAGGCAGGTGTCGACCGTCTTGGCGTAGCTGATCAGGGTGACGTCGCCGCCCTCCCGGCGCACCGCCGCCTGGCCCAGCGGCACGGTGACGTCGTCGCCGTCCGGCACCTCGCCGGCGGCGTAGGCCAGCGCGATGTCGGTGAACACCAGCACCGGGTTGTCGTCGCGGATGGCGGCCTTGAGCAGGCCCTTGGCGTCGGCCGCGGTGGAGGGCATCACCACCTTGAGGCCGGGGCTGTGGACGAACCAGGCCTCGAGGTTGTGGTTGTGCTGGGCGCCGCCCCCCCAGCCCGCCCCGGTCATGGCCATCACCACCATCGGGAAGGCGAACTGGCCGCCGGAGACGTAGCGCAGCTTGCCCGCGCTGTTGACGATCTCGTCCATGGCGTAGCACAGGAAGGGCGCGAACAGGAGGTCGACCACCGGGCGCAGGCCGGTGGCCGCCGCCCCGGCGGCGGTGCCGGCGATGATCCCCTCGGCCAGCGGGGTGTTGCGCACGCGCGCCGCGCCGAACGCGCTCACCAGGTCGCGCCGCTTGGTCGCCACCCCCTCGCCCATGAGGAGGACCCGGTCGTCGCGGCGCATCTCTTCGGCCAACGCCGCGGACAGGGCGTCGCTGATGGTCATCTGCTGCATGATCGCCTCCTCAGGCGTAGACGTCGGTGGTGAGGACCTGCCGGTCCGGGTAGGGGCTGGCGTCGGCGAAGGCCAGCGCCTCCTCCAGGGTGTGGCCCACCGCGTGCTCCAGCGCCTCCAGCGCGGCGGCGCTCAGCAGGCCGCCGTCCAGGGCGCGCTGCCGGGCCATGGCGACGGGGTCGCGGGCGCGCCAGCGGGCCAGTTCCTCGGCGTCGACGTAGGCCTGGTCGTCGGGCTCGAAATGGCCGCGCAGACGGTAGGTCTGCACCTCCAGGAGGAAGGGCTTGCGGGTGCGGCGCACGGCCTCCGCGGCGGCGGCGGCGGCGGCGTGAACGGCGGTCACGTCCATGCCGTCGGCGACCGCCCAGTCCATGCCGTAGGCCGCGGCCTGCGGCGCCACCCGCTCGGCCAGCGTCGTCTCGCGGCGGTGGACGAAGGCCTGCCACTGGTTGTTCTCGCAGACATAGAGAACCGGCAGGTTCCAGGCCGCCGCGAGGTTCAGGGATTCGTGGAAGCGCCCCTGGCAGGCCGCGCCGTCGCCGAAGAAGCAGACGA
Organism: Azospirillum sp. NS33; assembly: GCF_059703765.1. Taxonomy (NCBI): domain Bacteria; kingdom Pseudomonadati; phylum Pseudomonadota; class Alphaproteobacteria; order Rhodospirillales; family Azospirillaceae; genus Azospirillum; species Azospirillum sp. NS33. The sequence continues at coordinate 12,598 of NZ_BAAKJB010000005.1, forward strand.
CGATGCCGTCGCCGCCCAGCATGGAGCGCGACAGGGCGACGCCGGTGGCCAGCGACAGCTCGCCGCCGACGATGGTGGAGGTGAGCACGACCCCCAGCTCCCGGATCGATATGTGCAGCGAGCCGCTCTTGCCGCCGCAGTAGCCGTCCGTCTTGCCCATCACCTCGGCCAGCATCCGGCCGGGCTCGGCGCCACGGGCCAGGAGGTGGCCGGCGCTGCGGTGGTTGGTGAGGATCAGGTCGGCGTCGGCGAGGGCGGCGACCACGCCGACCGCGGCGGCCTCCTGGCCGACCGCGGTGCAGGTGCCGGCGGCGCGCTGCTCGGCCTGCAGCCGCACGGTCGTCTCCTCGTAGGCACGGATCAGCATCATCCGCCGCAGCGACTCGACCGGGTCGAGACCGGCGGGACCGGTGAGGGGGGGCGCGGCGGTGCCGCGGAAGGCGCGAGCGGAGTCGTCCATGGGGGCCGGACCTCGTCTGTGAAGGTGGCCGGACTATAGGGACGCAACCCACCGCTGCGTGCTAACACTTTCCTCACCCAACCCTAAAACATTCGTAAGCGTCCGGTCGCGCGGCGCCGCACGCGACGGCGGGTCAGCCGGACGGCCCGGCGCCGACGATGCGGCTCCACAGGTCCTGCCAGGCCGCGCCGGAGGCGTCGCGGGGGGCGCGGAAGGTCTCCACCGCCCCGGCCAGCCGCCCCGCCCCGTCGACCGCGGCCTCGACCCCCCAGAAGCCGAGCGCCGAGGTGCCGGGAAGGCCGTAGCGGTGGTCGTAGCCCTGGACCAGGGTGCCGCCGCCGTCCAGCGGCCGCTCGCGCCAGATGAGGTGGCCCATGGCGAACCACCGGAAGATCGCCGCTTCCGGCGTCGCCGCCACCGCGGCCACGGCCGGGGAATCCGCCCGCGCGAAGCGCTCCCAGCGGATCTCCCGGTCGCTCAGCACGGAATGGAAGCCGACCAGCACGGCGTCGGGCGTTTCCACCACCACCCGGCGCAGCAGGGGCTGGAACAGGGTGGGGTAGGCGCTCACCCGGGCCGTCTCGCCGACCTGCGCCCGGGCCACCGCCTCGACCCGGCCGTTGATGGCCCAGGCGCCCACCGTGTAGGCCGCGACCACGATCAGCGCCGCCCCCGCCACATCCTCGGCCAGCGCGGTGCGGCGGCGCGCCCGGAGGCCGACCACCAGGGCCGCCACCAGGATCAGGCTGTAGAGCGGGTCGATGATCGGCATGGCGTTGATGGCGAACCGCGTGTCGGTCAGCGGGTAGAGCCACTGCGTGCCGTAGGAGGTGAAGATGTCGATCACCGGGTGGGTCATCAGCGCCAGCACCGCCAGCCAGATCCACCCCCGCAGCGCCCCCTCGCCGGTCCATGGGCCCGTCAGGCCATGACGCGCGCGGTGCCAGCGCCACACCAGCCAGCCCAGCAGCGGCCCGACGGCCGGCCCGAACAGGAGGGAGTGGGTCAGGCCGCGGTGGTGCAGCCAGTTGACGAAGGGACCGCCGATCCAGCCCGCGGCGACGTCGAGGTCGGGGATCAGCGCGATCACCGCGCCGACGGCCAGCGCCCGCCGGCCGAAGCGGTGCCGGAATCCGGCCTGCGCCACCGTCGCGCCCAGCAGCATCTGGGTTGCCGTGTCCATGCCCTGCCTGTCCTCCCGGTGCCGCCCCATGTCCGGGCCGCATCAAGGGGCAGGCGGGCCGCCGCGTCAAGCCACCGCCCGCGGCGGCCTGGCGGCGGCGCCCGATCACCGGCGCAGCGCCTGCTCCGACGGCCGCGGCAGCACGCGGCGCAGCCCCAGGCCGGCGGCGAAGCCGGCGCCGTGCAGGGCGGCGGTCGCCAGCACGAAGCCCAGGGCGTAGCCCAGCGCGGCGGCCTGCGCCGGCATTTCCGCCCCGTGGGCGTGGCCGTGGAACAGGCCGAACCAGCCGGCCAGCGCCACCCCCAGGGCCGCGTTGCGGCCCAGCGGCAGCACGCACAGCAGGCCCAGCACCACCACCGAGGCGTAGATCATCGGCTCGACCAGCGGCAGGCCGACGCCGGCCATGCCGAGGGCACCGCCCGCCAGCATGGCGCCGACGAAGGCGGCGGGCATGCCCAGGCGCGCCCGCCCGCCGGTCAGCGCCGCGCACAGGCCGACCGTGACCATCGCCAGCAGGTGGTCGATGCCGTGCAGCGGGTGGGCGGCGCCGTCGGCGAAACCGGCGGCGGAGAGGTGGCCGGGGTGGGCCAGCGCCGGGCCGGCCAGCAGGGTGAGAAGGGCGGCGGCGATCAGGGTGCGGGGGCTCATGGGGTGATGTCCTCGAGGGTGGGAAGGGGTCAACAGATGCGCGGCAGCGGGTCGCCGACCAGCAGGTCGATCAGCCGGGTGCCGCCGAAGGGGGTTTCCATGACGACGCGGTGGCGGGGGTCGTCGGTGACGGTGCCGACCAGGGCGGCGTTGCCGCCGTGGCGGTGGGCGCGCACCGCGGCCAGGGCGGCGTCGGCCTCGGCGGCGGGCAGCACGGCCACCGCGACGCCCTCGTTGCCCAGATAGAGCGGGTCGAGGCCCAGCAGGTCGCACAGGCCGCGCACCGCGGGGCGGACGGGGACGGCGCCCTCGGCGATCGACACGCCGACCGCCGACGCCTCGGCCAGTTCGTTCAGCACCGCGGCGAGGCCGCCGCGGGTGGCGTCGCGGATCAGCCGGGTGCCGGGGGCGGCGTCGAGCAGGGCGCCGATCAGGCCGTTCAGGGGCGCGCAGTCGCTGCCGACGGGGACGTCCACCGCCAGCTCGCCGCGCGCCGCCAGGATGGCCGTGCCGTGGTCGCCGAGCGCGCCGCTCACCAGCACCCGGTCGCCGGGGCGGGCGGCGGCGATGGAAAGATCGAGCCCCGGCCGGATGACGCCAACGCCGCTGGTGGTGATGAACAGCTTGTCGCAGGCGCCGCGGGCGACGACCTTGGTGTCGCCGGTCACCACCCGCACCCCGGCCTCCCGCGCCGTCGCCGCGAGCGACGCGGCGACCCGCCGCAGGGTGTCCACCGCCAGCCCCTCCTCGATCACCACGGCGCAGGACAGCACGAGCGGCACCGCGCCGCCGACGGCGAGGTCGTTGACGGTGCCGCACACCGCCAGCCGGCCGATGTCGCCGCCGGGAAAGAACAGGGGGTCGACCACGAAGCTGTCGGTGGTGAAGGCCAGCCGGTCGCCGTGCGCCGCGAGATCCGCCAGCGGCAGCCGCGCCTGGTCCTCCAGGGGGGCGGCGGCCCCGCCGGCGCCCGCGTCCGGGTCGGCGAAGGCGCCGACGAAGACGTCCTCCACCAGGTCGCGCATGGCGCTGCCGCCCCCGCCATGGGCCAGGGTGACGGTGGGGACGGTGACCCGCCGCCGCCCGGTCACGCCGCACCCCGCAGCCCGCCGTACAGGCGGTAGGCGGCGCAGGCCCCCTCCGAGGACACCATCAGGGCGCCGATCGGCGTCTCGGGCGTGCACGCCGTGCCGAACAGGGCGCATTCCCAGGGCTTCAGCACGCCCTTCAGCACGTCGCCGCAGCGGCACGCGGCGGGATCGACGACGGTGAGCCCGCGCACCGCGAAGCGGCGCTCCGCGTCGAAGCGGGCGTAGCGGTCGCGGATGCGCACGCCCGAGTGGTCGATGCTGCCCAGGCCGCGCCACTCGAAGAACTCCCGCGGCTCGAACACGGTCTCGATGGCGCGGAGCGCCGCGGGGTTGCCGGCCTCGGGCACGACGCGGGCGTACTGGTTCTCGATGGTGGCGGTGCCCGCCCCGATCTGCGCCACCAGCATCCACACCGCCTGCAGCACGTCCAGCGGCTCGAACCCGGTGACCGCCAGGGGGCGGCGGTAGTGCTCGGCGATGAAGCGGTAGGGGCGCAGGCCGATGACCATGCTGACGTGGCCCGGCCCGATGAAGCCGTCGACCAGCATCCCCGGGCTGTCGAGCACCGCCTTCAAGGTGGGGATGATGGTGATGTGGTTGGAGAAGAGGGAGAAGTTGGCCACCCCCTCGCGCTCCGCCCGCAGCACGGTCAGGGCGGTCGACGGCATGGTCGTCTCGAAACCCAGGCCGAAGAACACGACCTCGCGGTCGGGGTTGCGGCGGGCCAGCTCCAGCGCATCGAGGGGCGAATACACCATGCGGATGTCGGCGCCGTCGGCGCGGGCCTGGAGCAGCGACTTGCGCGAGCCCGGCACCCGCATGGCGTCGCCGAAGGTGGTGAAGATCACCCGCGGGTCCTCGGCGATGGCCACCGCGTCGTCGATGCGGCCGGTGGGCAGCACGCAGACCGGGCAGCCCGGGCCGTGCAGGAACTCCACCCCCGGGGGCAGCACCCCGGCCAGGCCGTGGCGGAAGATGGCGTGGGTGTGGCCGCCGCACACCTCCATCAGCCGGATCGGCCGGTCGGCGTCGGCGCCCAGCCGGTCCAGCGCGCCGGCGATGCGGGCGATCAGCCGGCGGCCGGTGTCGCGGTCGTGGAACGGGGCGACCGGGTCCGCGTCGGGGGCCGTGGTGGTGGGGCGGTCGGCTGGGGTGCTCATGGTGCGGCCTCCGGGGTGGGGGAGGGGTCGACCGACGCGCGGATCGCGGCGATCTCGGCGTCGGCCTCGCCCAGCGTGGCCAGCAGGGCCAGGGTGGCCTCGGCCTCCGCCTCGTCGATCAGGCTCATGGCGAAGCCCACGTGGATCAGCGCCCAGCGCCCCAGCAGGGCGTCGAGGGACCGGCCCGGCTCGGCCACGCACTGGACGTCGACCGTGCGGGTGACGCCGGAGACGTCGACCGTCGCCAGCATGGCGCCGGCGTCGACGATGGCGACGATGCGGCCGGGGATTCCCAGGCACATGATGACGTGTCCTCCCTATGCGTCGCCCGCATCCCGGCCCGGCCGGGACGGGCTCAGTGGGTCCGCGCCGCGGCCCGTTCGATGCCGTAGCGCTCCAGCTTGGCGCGCAGGCCCATGCGCGACAGGCCCAGCTCCTCGGCGGCCCGGCTCTTGTTCCAGCGGCAGCGCACCAGCGTCTCCATCAGGATGCCCGCCTCGATGCGCTCGATCCGCGCCTTCAGGGGCCCGCCCTCGCCCAGCGCCTCCAGCACCGCCGCCGGCTCGCCCGGGCGCCCGTCGCGCCCGGCCGGGCGGCCGGTGGCGTTCAGCGCCGCGCCGCGCAGCACGCGGTCCGACAGCAGCCCGGCGTCCAGCGTGTCGCCCTCGCACAGCACGATCATGCGCAGGATCTCGTTCTGCAGCTCGCGCACGTTGCCCGGCCAGTCGTAGGACTCCAGGCAGCGCAGGGCGTCGGGCGAGAAGCCCCTGACCGGCTTGCCGTGGGCGCTGCCCAGGCGGCCGAGCAGGTGGCGGGCCAGCACCGGGATGTCCGCCGCCCGCTCGCGCAGGGGCGGCATGGTCAGCACCATGGCGCTGAGACGGTAGTAGAGATCCTCGCGAAAGCGCCCGGCGCGCACCGCCGCCAGCAGGTCGCGGTGGGTCGAGGCGACCACCCGCACGTCCACCGTGCGCGTCTCGTTGCCGCCCACCGGGCGGATCTCGCCCTCCTGCAGGAAGCGCAGCAGCTTGACCTGGAAGGCCGGCGAGATGTCGCCGATCTCGTCCAGCAGGACGGTGCCGCCATCGGCCTGTTCCAGAAGGCCGGTGCGGTGGGTGTACGCGCCGGTGAAGGCGCCCTTGCGATGGCCGAACAGCTCGCTTTCCAGCAACTCGTCGGGGATGGCGCCGCAGTTCTCGGCGAAGAACGGACGGTCGGCGCGCGGGCTGCCGTAGTGGACGCCGCGGGCCAGCAGCTCCTTGCCGGTGCCGGTCTCGCCCAGCACCAGCACCGGCACGTTGAAGGGGGCCACCTGGGCGGCGTTGCGGCAGACCGCGTCCAGCGGGCTGCCGGGCGTGCGCACCATGGCATCGAAATCGTAGTGGGAGCGCACCCGCTCGCGCCGCGCCGCGACCCGGCTCTCGACCACCGGCGGCAGGGTCTTGAGCTCCAGCGACAGGCGCTCGTGCTCGCGCTGCAGCTGGTAGAGCCGCGCCCCGTTGCGCGCCGTCAGCAGCAGGTGGTCGGGATGCCAGGGCTTGGTGATGAACTGGTGGATACCGGCGGTGTTGATGGCGGCGATGATGTCCTCGGGGTCGATGTAGCCGGTGATGACCACGCGGATGACGTCGGGCCAGCGCTCGCGCACCCGGGTCAGGAAGGCCACGCCGCTCATCTCCGGCATCCGCTGGTCCGACAGCACCACCTGCACCGGCTCGCTCTCCAGCACGCGCAGGCCCTCCTCGGCGGACAGCGCGGGGTGGACCTCGAACTCCTCGTCCAGCACGCGGGCGATCACCTCGACCGAGCGCGGCTCGTCGTCGACCACCAGCACCCCGGGCCGGGGCGGTGCGGCCATCGCGCTCACTCCGCCGCGACGGCCAGGGCGGCGGCCCGCCCGGCCGCCAGCCAGTCCAGCCAGCGGTCCATGCCGGTCCCGTCGCGGGTCGACAGGCGCAGCCGCGCCACCCCCGGCTTGACCCGGTCCAGCGCCCGGTCCAGCGCCTCCCAGTCCAGGTCGAGATGGGGGGCGAGGTCGGTCTTGGTGATCAGCACGAGGTCGGCGGTGGTGAAGATGTCCGGGTACTTCAGGGGCTTGTCCTCGCCCTCGGTGACCGACAGCAGGACCACCCGGCGCGCCTCGCCCAGGTCGAAGGCGGCGGGGCAGACGAGGTTGCCGACGTTCTCCACGAACAGCAGCCCGCCGCGCTCCAGCGGCAGGTCGTCCAGGGCGTGGCCGACCATGTGGGCGTCGAGATGGCAGCCCTTGCCGGTGTTGATCTGCACGGCCGGGGTGCCGGTGGCGCGGATGCGCTCGGCGTCGTTGGCGGTCTGCTGGTCGCCCTCGATCACCGCCACGGGACAGCGCCCGCCCAGCGCCCGCAGGGTCGCCACCAGCAGGGTCGTCTTGCCCGACCCGGGGCTGGACAGCAGGTTCAGGGCAAAGGTGCCGGTGCGCCGGAATCGCGTGCGGTTGTCGGCGGCGTACGCGTCGTTGCGGGCGAGGATGGAGCGCTCCACCTCGATCATCCGGGCCGGGGTCAGGCCGGGCGCATGGGCATGCTGATGGGCGTGGCCGTGCTCGTGGTCATGGCCGTGGCCGTGGCCGTGGCCGTGCTCATGATCATGATCATGATCATGGTCCCGGCCGTCCCCGGGGCGGTGAAGGGGGTCCGCAACGCCCGAGCAGCCGCACACCGTGCACATCACTCCACCTCCAGGTCCTTGATGGTCATCCCGGTGCCGCCGCTGGGCATCAGCCGCTCGCCGCCGCAGCGCGGGCAGGGGTCCAGGCGGTCGTGCAGCGTCACCGTCTCCTCGCAGGCGAAGCACCACGCCTCGCCCGGCGTCTCCAGCACCTCCAGCGCCGCCCCCTCGGCGACGCTGCCACGGGTCACCACGTCGAAGCCGAAGCGCAGCGCCTCGACCTCCACCCCGGCGAAGCGGCCGATCGCCAGGCGCACCCGGCGCACCCGGGTGAAGGCGTTGGCTCGCGCGGATTCCTCGATCACCTGCAGCAGGCTCTCGCACAGCGCCATCTCATGCATGGGGCGGCTCCCTTCCCCGCGCCGGCGCCGGACGGCCCGTCAACAGGGTGCGCCGGGACGGCGTCGGTGTCGGCGGCCGCTCCGGGGCGGCGGCCGGGCCATCGTTCAGCGCCGGATCGAACAGGGCGGCCAGCGCCGCCGCCGCCGTCTCCTCGGCCTGGAGCATGGTCGCAAATTCGAACATCGGCGAAAAGAGGGAGCAGGCCTTGTAGGGGCCGGCGTCCGGCCGCACCGCGTGCACGAACTCGTAGAGACCGGACGGGAAGGCGATCCGCTCCTTGGTCCCGCCCACCAGATGCGACCAGTCGTCGCACCCGCCCGGCAGCAGCACCAGGTTGAGGAACCACGGGGTGACCAGCGTCCCCAGCCGGTGCCCGTCCCACTCCCGGAATCCCACCGCCTTCACCGCCAGGGCGTCGTTGACGATGGGCACGCCGCGCATCTGGGCGGTGTGGATCTCGCGGAACGCCGCCTCCAGGCGCTGCTCCGGGGCGGGCGGGGGGGCCGGGAGGGCGGCGGCAAGGGGCGGTCCCGGGGATCGGGGCGGGGGCGCCGGGGCGCCGCCGTCCAGGACCATGAACCGGTCGCGGGCGCCGTCGCACACCGGGCAGCGCCACTCCCCCGGCAGCGCGGCGAAGGGGGTGCCGGGCGGCACCTGCCACGCCTCGCAGCCCAGGACCGGGTCGTAGACGTGCCAGCAGATCGTGCATTCCATGCGCGCCGCCGCGGTGATGCGCGCCGCGTCGCCGAGATAGGAGCCTTCGAAGCGTGCGGCCGGTGGGGTCATGGCGTCGGTCCTCACCGCAGGGCCGCCAGGATCTCGGCGAGGCGCTCGGCGCTGTCGGCGATGTCCTCGGGCGCTGCGCACACCACCGCCGGCACGTCGACCGCCTCCAGCGTGTCGAGGATCGGCGTGTCGACCGAGTTGTAGTAGCGCACCCACCACAGGTTCGCGGTCGCCGTCGCGGTGACCCGGCAGTTGCCGTAGCCGCGCGACAGGATGGTGGTCGCGCCCGCGCCGAGGCGCGCCTCGATGTGGGCGAGGTCCTCGGGCGTGTGCGGCAACAGGCTGAGGTTCACCGTGTGCGGCGCGTCGCCCGGCCGGCACCGGGCGGCGCGGTCCAGCAGTTCGGTGAGGATCGGTCGGGCGTTCATCAGCCCGACCACCTCCGGCGGCGCGGCCGGGGCGGCGGTCGCCACGAAGGCGCGGCTGACCGCGACGCGGGGGAAGGCGCCCACCAGGATGGATTGCCGCACGTCGCCGCCGGTGACGGTGCCGGTGCCGCCGGCGGCACGCACCCGCCACACCCCGGCCAGCCGGGCCTCCTGGATCTCGATGCGGCCACCGCGGCCGTTCACCAGCACCGACACCTCGCCCTCGCCCAGCGTCTCGTCGAGCGCCGCCAGGGTCGCCGCGGCCGCCCCGTCGAGCGGCAGGCGGGCCTCCCGGCCCGGCGTCCAGGCCGACAAGGCCGCCTGCAGGCGGGCCAGCAGGGCGCGCCCCGCGGCATCGACGGCCTCCGGCAGATGCGCCTGGTAGGTGCGCATGCCCGACGGCATGGGCAGGTAGGCGAGGCCGTCCTCGCCGGCGCCGGCCACGTCGGGCTGGCTGCCGGGACCGAAGCCGACGGGGGCGTGGAGCAGACCGGGGATGGTGGGCATGGCGGACCTCACTGGACGATGGCGGCGATGCGGGCGCGGTAGTCGCTCCAGTCGCGCACCCGCGGGATGCTGCCCAGCACCCGCTCGCCGCGCAGGAACACCAGGGCCGGCAGCCCGACCCCGCCGAGCCGCTCCACCAGCGCCCGCTCGGCCGCCGGGCCGGCCACCGCCGGGCGCAGGGGCAGGGCGGCGTCGGCGACCAGTTCCGGCAGGATCACCGCGATGTCGGCGGTCTCCCCGCTGGCCTTGCCATGGCCGGGCAGGAAGACCACCCAGGTCCGCCCGTCGCCGCGCCAGGGCTGGTCGCCGGCACCGTCCAGCAGAGGATAGCCGTGCCCGTTCACCAGGCGGTCCAGGGCCGGCGGCAGAACGGCGACCGGCGGCGGCACGGCGGCCGGGGCGGGGCCGGGAGAAACGTCTGTCATCGGATCAGGCTTCCGTTCGTCCGGCGGCGCGCGCCGCCTCGAGGTGGGGGGGAAGGGCGGGTCCGCGGCCGGCGGGGTCGGGCAGGGGCGGGGCCTCGCCGCGCATGGCGGCGGCGACCGCCTCCAGCGCCTCGGCGATCAGCCGGGCCTCGTCGGCGTCGAGGGCGCGCCGGGCGGCGCCGAGGAACGCCAGCACCCAGTCGCCGGGGCGGCTGTCGGGCAGCAGCGAGAGGTCGATGACCGCGCCGTCCTCGCACCGGCCGACGATGCCGTCGACGCCGGCCAGGCGGCGGGGGATGCCGATGCACATGGCCCGGCTCACCGCGGCACGAGGGCGAGCACGCGGGCGTCGCCGATGCGGCACGCCGCCGCCGCGTCGGGGCGTCCGCCCTCGTAGGCGTCGCGGGCCACGGGGTCGCCGGGGCCGGCGGCGGCCGCGGCGGTCGCGGTGGCGGTGGCGGTGGCGGTGGCGGCCACCGCGAACTCCGCGGCCAGGATGGACAGCACCAGCGCCACCGCCGGGTCGAGCTGGGCGGCCACCGGCGCGGTGAGGCCGCCGCCGTAGTCGTCCAGGGTCTGCGGCTGCACGCCGACCAGCACCAGGCGGCGCGGACCGCGGCCGAGCAGGGCGGCGGTGGCCAGCACCTCCTGGAACCCGGTCTGGTGCAGGCTCATCTTCTTGGCGCCGAGAAACGCCGGCACGTCGGCGTCGCGGAACACGCGCAGCGTGCCCGGCTCCAGCCCGTAGTCGATGGCGTCCAGCACGATCAGGGCGTCGGCCTCCTCCAGGTGGGGCAGCAGGTAGAGCCCCTGGGTGCCGCCGTCGAGCATGGTGACCCGCGGCGGCAGCGCCCAGCCGTCGCGCAGCCGCTCCACCGCGCGCACGCCGAAGCCCTCGTCGGCCCACAGGATGTTGCCGATGCCGAGCACGAGGATGCGGTCATCCGGTTCCATGGGTTGTCCTCCCGGCGTCCATCTTACACGCGCCGTCTTACAAGCGCCGTGCCATCCCACGGGACGGTCGGCAAACCATTGAGCTGATTGACAGTGCCGGCTCTGTTTGTTTGCCGTGCCAGCGAATACGGCAAGCGCATTGCCAGGCGACCTGCCAAATTGGACACAATCTTGCCATGCGGGGCGCGGGGCCGCCCCGCCCCACTCCGCCCGCTCGGGCGGGGTGGGGCGGGGTGGGGCGGGGGCGCCGGCCCGGCGGGCGGCTACCGCGCCGGTTCGCGGGTGCGCGCGGCGTCCTCCAGGATCAGCGGCACGGGGTCGGGCTCCTCCGCCGCGTCGGCCGGGGCCTCGGCGTCCTTGAAGGTGCGCACGCCGCTGATCATGGTGGAGATGATCGACTGCCGGGACATGATGTCCTCGCGCACCGCGGCGTAGACGTGGACCATCACGAACAGCACGATCGCCCACATGCCCAGGTGATGCCAGGTGTGCACGTCCTGGCTCTGGCCGAACAGCGGGATGACCCAGCCGAACAGGCTGTCCTGCCAGCTCCCGGCCCCCGCCCCCTCGCCGTAGAGGGCGAAGCCGGTGACGATCATGAAGGCGCTGCCGATGCCGATGCACCAGAACATGGCGAGCTGGGCCAGCGGGTTGTGGCCGACGTAGAGCTTCGGCTTGCGCTCCAGGAACAGGTACCAGCGGGCCTCCAGCCACACCTCCCGCCACCAGTGGCCGTTCCAGAAGGGGAAGCGGAAGAGCTGGCGGGCGTGGTGGTTGCCCACCAGCGCCCAGTAGAGCCGGCCGAGGAAGCCGACGGCGAACACGTAGCCGGCGGCGAAGTGGACGAAGCGGATGGTGCCCATCAGGTAGTTGGCGCTGGCCTCGCCCGGCACGCTGGGCGGCGGGCTGGCGATGAAGTAGCCGGTGACGGCCAGCACGGTGATGGCGAGCGCGTTGATCCAGTGCCACAGCCGGACCGGCACCTCGTAGACGTAGACGGCCTTGAGGAAGCGCGGCGGACGGTGAGCGTCGGAAGCCGGAGACATGGCGGAGTCCTCCCTGCGGCGGGGTCAGCGCACGGTGACGCGGGCCAGTTCGGCGCCGTCGGGCGCCATCACATGGGTCGAGCAGGCCAGGCACGGGTCGAAGCTGTGCAGGGTGCGCAGGATCTCCACCGGCTCGTCCGGCCGCTCCATGGGGGTGTTCATCAAGGACGCCTCGAAGGCGCCGATGTTGCCCTTGGCGTCGCGCGGGCTGCCGTTCCAGGTGGTCGGCACCACGCACTGGTAGTTCTCGATCCGGCCGTCCTTGATCTTGATCCAGTGGCCCAGGCCGCCGCGCGGCGCCGCCACCGTGCCGACCCCCTTGGCCTCCTTGGGCCAGGTCGCGGGGTCCCATTTCTCGACGTTGGCGGTGGCGGTGTCGCCGGCCTTGATGTTGGCGATCAGCGCGTGGAAGTCGTCCAGCATCATGGTGCAGCAGTACTGGCACTCCAGCGCCCGGGCCAGGGTGCGGCCGATGGTGGAGGGCAGGGCCTGCTTGGCGCTCAGGCTGGTCCCGGCGAGCTGGTTGAAGGCGGCCATCGCCCCGTCGACCTGGTCCTTCACGTAGCCCACCCCCTGGGCGTAGGCCAGGATGTAGCGGGCCAGCGGCCCCACCTCCACCGCGTGGCCGCGCCAGCGCGGCGCCTTGATCCACGAGTATTTGGCGGCCTCGTCGAGCTCCTCGATGCGGGTGCGCGTGCCCTTGGCGTTGGGGCCCAGTTCGAAGCGGGCGTCGGTGACGCCGTCCCAGGGGTGCAGGCCCTTGCTGTCGTCGCCGTAGGTGTACCAGGAGTGGGTGACGAACTCCTGCACCTGCTCCGGGTCGCGCGGGTCGATGGGGTGCACCTCGTCCCAGTTGCCGTTCAGGATGACGCCGCCGGGGAGCTGGCAGGTGGAATGGTCGTAGGGCACCGTCTCGTAGTCGCCGTAGTCCATGACGTTGGTGGCCGCCAGCCCGCCGCCGTAGAGCCAGTCCTTGTAGAGGCTGCCGATCGCCAGCACGTCGGGCAGGTAGACGGTGTCGACGAACTCCGCCGCCTCCTGGATGCGGGCGAGGATGAAGTTCAGCCGCTCCATGTTCAGCGGGGCGCCGGCGGCCTGGTTGCCCTCCATGTTGATGGCGCAGGGCACGCCGCCGACCATGTAGTTGGGGTGCGGGTTCTTGCCGCCGAGGATGGTGTGGATCTTGACGATGTCCTTCTGGAGGTCGAGGGCCTCCAGGTAGTGGGTCACCGCCATCAGGTCGGCTTCCGGCGGCAGCTTGTAGGCGGGGTTGTCCCAGTAGCCGTTCTTGAAGATGCCGAGCTGGCCCGACTCCACGAACTTCTTCAGGCGCATCTGGACGTCGCGGAAATAGCCGGGGCTGGACTTGGCGTGGCGCGGCGACACGCTCTGCTGCAGCGCCGAGGTCGCCTGCGGGTCGGCCTTCAGGGCGTTGACGGGGTTGACCCAGTCCAGGGCGTGCAGGTGGTAGAAATGCACGATGTGGTCGTGCACCTGCAGCGTCTTGGCCATGATCTCGCGGATCAGGTGGGCGTTCTTGGGAATGCGGATGGACAGCGCGTCCTCCACCGCGCGCACCGAGGTCAGGGCGTGGCAGCCCGTGCACACGCCGCAGATGCGCTCCACGAAGGCCCAGGCGTCGCGCGGGTCGCGGCCCTTCAGGATGACCTCCAGGCCGCGCCACATGGTGCCGGTGGACACCGCGTTGCGGATGACGTTGTCGGCGTCGACGTTCACCTCGCAGCGCATGTGGCCTTCGATGCGGGTGACCGGGTCGACGACGATGCGCCGGCCGCCGGTGTCCAGAGTGAACCCGTTGGGGGTTTGCACGACGGCCATCAGACGTCTCCCTTGTGCTGGGCGCGCTTCAGCGCGCTGATCGCGGCGTGCGCGGCGATGGCGCCGCCGACGCCGATGGCCGCGGTGGCGCCGACCGCGTCGGCGTTGGCCTCGATGCCGAACTGATGGATGTCGGACAGGCGGGCGTACCACGACCCCTTGTCCCAGAACCCGTCCTCCGAACAGCCGATGCAGCCATGGCCGGCCTGGATCGGGAAGGAGGTGCCCTCGTTCCAGCGGATGGTCGAGCAGGCGTTGTAGGTGGTCGGCCCCTTGCAGCCGACCTTGTAGAGACAGTGCCCCTTGCGCGCGGCCTCGTCGTCGAAGGCCTCGACGAACTGGCCGGCGTCGAAATGGGGCCGGCGGTAACACTTGTCATGGATGCGCTGGCTGTAGAACATCTTGGGCCGGCCCTGGCGGTCCAGCTCGGGGATGCGCTCGAAGGCCAGCATGTAGGTGATCACGCCGGTCATCACCTCGGCGATGGGCGGGCAGCCCGGCACCTTGATGATCGGCTTGTCGGTGATGACCTCGTGCACCGGGGTGGCCCGGGTGGGGTTGGGCCGCGCCGCCTGGACGCAGCCGAAGGACGCACACGACCCCCACGAGATGATCGCCTTGGCGTCGCGGGCGACGGTGCGGAGCTGGTCGACGAAGGGCCGGCCGCCGACGATGCAGAACATGCCGTCCTCGTTGAGGGGCGGGTTGCCCTCCACCGCAAGGATGTAGTTGCCCTTGTAGGTCTCCATCACCTCTTCGAGGATGGCTTCGGCCTGGTGGCCGGCCGAGGCCATCAAGGTGTCGTCGTAGTCCAGCGAGATCATCGACAGGACCACGTCCTTGACCAGCGGATGCGCCGAGCGGATGAAGGATTCCGAACAGCAGGTGCACTCCAGCCCGTGCAGCCACAGGACGGGCGTGCGCGGCTTGGTCTCCATGGCCTGGACGATGGTCGGCACCAGCTCCGGCCCCAGCCCGAGCGCGGCGGCGGTCAACGAACAGTATTTCAGGAACGAGCGGCGGGTGATCCCCTGCCGCCGCATCACCTCGTAGAAGGTTTCGAGCGTCGCCATCGGCGTGTCCTCTCCCGGTCGGCCGGGGCGGCGCAGCGGCCGACCCCTTGTCCTTGGGGAGGGGTCCAGGGCAAGTTTCGTGCCGTATGACCAATCGTTGTCAAACCCGGGGTTCCGCGCCGTTCTGCCGCAGGCGGACTGGCAAGCGCCTTGGCGCCGGGGCCGGCACCCTGGCAGCGGCCTTGCCGGACGCTCCGTGCTTGGCCCGCTTCAACGCCAAGGCGGACGGGCCGAGAGGCCGTCTGGTACCGTGTTGGCACTGGTGCCATTCGTCGCGGCGGCCCGGCCGGACGATGCTGCTCGTCGCAGCCTCCCGCTCTCGATCTTCCATTGCTGCGGAGCGCTCAAAATGTTATATGAATATATAATATTGTGAGTGCTTGCCATGCACACCACGAACCTGCGCCGCGTCGGCGGGTCGATCATGCTGGCCGTTCCGCCGGCGCTTCTCGATGTTCTGCAACTGGGCGCTGGCGCCAAGGTCGCCCTGAACGTCGACAATGGCCGCCTGGTCGTCGAGCCCCGGCCTCGCCCCCGCTACACGCTGGATGAGCTGCTGGCCCAATGCGATGCCTCGGCCGAAGTCTCCGCCGAAGACCGGGAATGGCTCGACGCGGCGCCATCTGGCAACGAGCTGCTGTGATGGAACGAGGCGACATCTTCCGGGTCTCGCTCGATCCGACGTCCGGGCATGAGCAACGGGGCACCCGCCCAGTCCTGATCGTCTCGCCCGGCGCCTTCAACCGGCTTACCAGGACGCCGGTGGTGCTGCCGATCACCACAGGTGGCAACTTCGCCCGCACAGCCGGCTTCACCGTGTCCCTCGAGGGCGCCGGGACGACGACCACCGGCGCCATCCGCTGCGATCAGCCGCGGGCGCTCGACATCGGCTCGCGGAATGGCGACCGGCTGGAGAGTGTGCCCGAGGCGGTGATGGACGATGTGCTGGCCAAGTTGGCGACGATCCTCGGGTGAGGAACCGTTTTCAAACGACCTCTGGGCACCCCGTCGGTCCCGCTCGAGCAACGTGTGCACGCTGCTGCCCGCTCGGCCCGGCCCGCGCATCACCGCACCGTGGTGGAGCGCCTGGCGGTCTGGCGGGCCGTGGTCACCGGCGACCTGGCGGCGTTCACCCCGGTGGCCGGCCTGCGGTGCCAGGACTGGCTGGCCCCCGCGGCGCCTTAGCCGGCGGCCTCACACCACGAGCGCCACCCCCAACGACGCCAGCAGCAGCACGGCGAAGGCGACGTTGACGGCGCGGTTGGCCACCGGGTCGCGGAACAGCCGGGTCAGCGCCGTGCCGGCCAGCAGCCAGCCCACGTTCACCGCGGTGATCACCGCCGTCAGCACCGCCGTCTTCGCCGCGGCGTCGGCCACCGCGTCGCCCGGCAGCAGCACGAAGCCGGCGAACAGCGAGGCCATGGCGGCCCAGCCCTTGGGGTTGAAGAGGGACAGCACGACCCCGCCGGCGAAGCCCGGCCGCCGCGCCGCGGGGGTGGCGGCGTCCAGCGGCGGCGCCGTGGCGATGCGGTAGGCGAGGTGGAGGAAGTAGGCGGCGGCCACCGCGATCACCAGCGGGGCCAACCCCGGCACCGCCGCCAGCAGGCCGGCGACGCCGCCGGCCGTGAGCCCCATCACCGCGACCATGCCGACGCCGATGCCGCACAGGAAGGGGGTGCCGCCCCGCGCCCCGAAGGCGGCCCCGGCCGCCGCCAGGCTCAGCGTGTTCGGCCCGGGGCTGCCGGTCAGCGCGAGCCCCGCCAGAAGGAATGCCGGCAACTGCTCCACGACGCCCTCCCCGCATGCCGTCCGCCTCGTTCTACCCCGTTCCGGCGGCGCCGTCTGGAACGTCCGTGCGCGGCGCGGCGTCGACCCCCGGCGCGGCCGCGTGCTAGTGTGCCGGTTTCCACCGTCGAGGGAGGCCCCGCGCGGGCATGGGCAGGAAGGAGCGGAGCGTGGGCAGGGCGGCCCCGGCCGGCGAGGCGGCGCAGCCGCTGTCGCAACCCTATTCCATGCCCGGCGTGCTGACCGGCGCCGAGGCCGAGAGCGCCTGGATCGACGTCATCCGCAAGATGGACGAGACCTACGCCAACCTGGTCTCCCAGCAGGTCGAGCTGGAGCGCAAGAACGCCGAGCTGGAGGAGACCCAGGCCTTCGTCGCCAGCGTGCTCGGCTCCATGACCGACGTGCTGATCGCCTGCGACCGCGAGGGGCGGATCGAGCAGAGCAACGCCGCGGCGGAGCGGGCGCTGGGCACCGCCGGGCGCGACCTGGTCGGCCGCCCCTTGCGCGACTTCGTCGACCCGGTCTCCCACCCCGCCTTCGCGGCGCTGTGCGCCGCGGCGCAGCGCCGGGAGGGGGCCACCGACGCCGAGCTGACGCTGCGCGCGCCCACCGGGCCGTTCCCGGTGTCGGTCAACAGCACCGTGCGCTACGACCAGCGCGGCCGGGCCATCGGCGTGGTCCTGGTGGGCCGCCCGATCGGCGAGCTGCGGCGCGCCTACCGCGATCTCGCCACCGCCCACGAGGGGCTGAAGCAGACCCAGCAGCAGCTGGTCCACGCCGAGAAGATGGCCTCGCTCGGCCGCCTCGTCGCCGGGGTGGCCCACGAGCTGAACAACCCCATCTCATTCGTCTACGGCAACGCCCACGCCCTGAGGCGCTACGTCGACCGCCTCACCACCTACCTCGACCGCGTCCACGCCGGGGCGGGGCGGGACGCGCTGGAGGCGCTGCGGGGCGAGCTGCGCATCGACCGCGCCCGCGCCGACCTGCCGGCCACCCTGGACGGCATGCTGGAGGGGACCGAGCGGGTGCGCGACATCGTCGCCGAGCTGCGCCGCTTCTCGTCGGAGCAGAAGCACGCCGCCGAGCGCTTCGACCTCTCCGCCCTGCTGCGCTCGGCCGTCACCTGGGTGGCCAAGGCGCAGATGCCGGGGCTGGCCGTCGCCTTCGCCCTGCCGGAGCGCCTGGAGGTCGCCGGCCACCCCGGCCACCTCCACCAGGTCGCCATGAACCTGGTGCAGAACGCCGTCGACGCCATGCACGAGGCTGACCCCAAGCGCCTGGAACTGGCCGGCGAACGGCGCGGCGGGACGGTGGTGGTCACCATCCGGGACACCGGGCCAGGGCTGGCCCGCGACGTCGCCCCCCGGGTCTTCGACCCCTTCTTCACCACCAAACCCGTGGGCAAGGGCACCGGCCTGGGGCTGTCGATCAGCTATCAGCTGGTGCGCGAACACGGCGGCACGCTGACCGCCGGCAACCATCCCGGCGGCGGCGCGGTCTTCACCTTGACCCTGCCGTCCGCCGAGGCCCCCGGGGAGGGGAAGGAACGATGAGCCTGCGCGCTGACCGGGGCGTGATCGCCCGCCGGCCGCTGTCGGTGCTGTGGCTGCAGTCGGGCGGCTGCGGCGGCTGCACCATGTCGATGCTGTGCGCCCAGTCGCCCGACCTGCTGTCCCTGCTGGAGGGGGCGGGCATCCGGCTGCTCTGGCACCCCAGCCTGTCGCGGGAGACCGGGGCCGAGGCGGTCGCCCTGCTCGAGGCGGTGCGGGACGGCGGCACGCCGCTCGACGTGCTGTGCGTGGAGGGCTCGCTGCTGCGCGGGCCGAACGGCACCGGGCGCTTCCACGTGCTGGCGGGCACCGGGCGTCCGACCATCGACTGGGTGCGCGATCTCGCCGGGCGGGCGCGCCATGTGGTCGCCGTCGGCACCTGCGCCGCCTTCGGCGGGATCACCGCCGCCGGCAGCAACGTCGCCGACGCCTGCGGCCTGCAGTACGAGGGTACGCAGCGCGGCGGCGCGCTGGACGGGTCGTTCCGTGCCGGGGCCGGCCTGCCGGTCATCAACGTGGCGGGCTGTCCGACCCACCCCAACTGGGTGACCGAGACGCTGATGCTGCTGGCCGAGGACGCGCTGGCCGGCGACGGCCTGGACGCCTTCCAGCGGCCGCGCTTCTACGCCGACCACCTGGTCCATCACGGCTGCACCCGCAACGAGTATTACGAGTACAAGGCCAGCGCCGGGACACCGGGCGACCTCGGCTGCCTGATGGAGCACATGGGCTGCCTCGGCACCCAGGCCCACGCCGACTGCAACACCCGGCTGTGGAACGGCGAGGGGTCCTGCACCCGCGGCGGCTACGCGTGCATCAACTGCACCGCCCCCGGCTTCGAGGAGCCGGGCCACCCGTTCGAGCGCACCCCCACCTTCGCCGGAATCCCCGTCGGCCTGCCCACGGACATGCCCAAGGCGTGGTTCGTGGCCCTGGCCTCCCTGGCCAAGGCGGCGACGCCGGAGCGGGTGCGCCGCAACGCCGCCGCCGACCGCATCGTCGTGCCGCCGTCGATCCGCAGCACCAACAAGGGGTGAGCGCGTGGCCGCCAGCGCAGACCCGCCGACCCGCCTGATCGTCGGCCCCTTCAACCGCGTCGAGGGCGACCTGGAGGTGCGGCTGGAGGTGGCGGGAGGGGCCGTCGCCGCCGCCTACGTCAACGCCCCCCTGTTCCGTGGCTTCGAACGCATCCTGGAGGGCCGGGCGCCCGAGGACGCGCTGGTGGTGGCGCCGCGGATCTGCGGCATCTGCTCGGTGTCCCAATCCCACGCCGCCGCCCTCGCCCTGGCCACAGCCCAGGGCGTGGCGATGCCGGACAACGGTCTGCTGGCCACCAACCTGATGACGGCCACCGAGAACGTGGCCGACCACCTCACCCACTTCCACCTGTTCTTCATGCCCGATTTCGCCCGCCCGGACTACGCCGGGCGGCCCTGGTTCGCGACGGCCGAGACGCGCTTCGCCGCCGCCGCGGGCACCGCGGTGCGGGGCGCGCTGGCGGCGCGGGCGGAGCTGTTCCACGCGCTCGGGCTGATGGGCGGCAAGTGGCCGCACACCCTGACCCTGCGCCCGGGCGGCGTGGCCCGCGCGCTGGACGGCCGCGACCGGGTGCGCCTGCTGGCCATCCTCGGCGCCTTCCGGCGGTTCCTGGAATCCTCCCTCTACGGGGCGCCGCTGGAGGCGGTGCTGGACCTCGCCGCGCCCGAGGACCTGGACCGCTGGCGCCGCGGCGGCCCGGCCGGCGACTTCCGCCTGTTCCTGGAGATCGCCGCCGACCTGGAGCTGGCCGGCCTGGGCCGGGCCTACGACCGCTTCCTCAGCCACGGCGCCTACCCGCTGCCCGGCGGCGGCCATTTCTACCCGCGGGGCACCGTGGCGGACGGCACCGCCACCCCGTTCGACCCGGCCGCGGTGGCCGAGCACCACCGCTACAGCCGGATGGCCGGCCAGGACCGCCCGCACCCGCCCTTCGCCGGCTCCACCGAGCCCGACGGCGCGGACACCGAGGGCTACACCTGGTGCAAGGCGCCGCGTCTCGCCGGCCGGCCGTACGAGACCGGGGCGCTGGCCCGCCAGGTGGTGGCCGGCGACCCGCTGGCGGGCGCCCTGGTGGCGGGGAACGGGGCCGGCGTGCTCGCCCGGGTCGTCGCCCGCCTGACGGAGCTCGCCCGCACCACCGTGGCCATGGAGGGCTGGGCCCGCGCCCTCGACCCCTCCGCGGCCTGGTGCGTCCAGGGCGAGACTCCGGCCCGCGCCCGCGCCGTCGGCCTGACCGAAGCGGCGCGGGGCGCGCTCGGCCACTGGCTGGTGGTGGAGCAGGGGCGGATCGCCGGCTATCAGATCATCGCCCCCACCACCTGGAACTTCTCGCCCCGCGACCTGGACGGCGTGCCGGGACCGCTGGAGCGCGCCCTGGTGGGCGCCCCGGTGCGGCCGGGCGACACCACCCCGCTGGCGGTGCAGCACGTGGTCCGGTCCTTCGACCCCTGCATGGTGTGCACCGTGCATTGACGCGGCCGGCCCCTACACGGTGCGCGTCACCTTGCGCAGGTGGGGCGGTCGGTCGGGGTCGAGGCCGCGACGGCGGGCCAGCGCCGCCACGAAGGGATAGAACGCCTGCAGGGCGACCAGCGGGTCCAGCGCCGGGTGCAGCGGGGCGGGCAGGGGCAGGGGCGTGTCGGCCAGCGCCAGGGCCGGCCCCTCGGCGGCCGCCACCAGCAGGTGCGCCCCCGCCGCCTTGAGGCTGCTGGCGGTGTCGAGCACCCCCGCCAGCGCGGCGTCGGCGGTGGCCACCACCAGCACCGGGGCACCCGGCCGCACCAGCGCCATCGGCCCGTGCCGGAGCTCGGCGCTGCTGAAGGGCTCGGCGTGCAGGGCCGCCGTCTCCTTGGCCTTCAACGCCATCTCCGCGGCGACGGGCAGGGCGAGCCCGCGGGCGATCACCAGCAGACCCGGCGCCGCGGCCAGCACCGGCAGGGCGGCGGACCAGTCGGCGTGCAGCGCCCGGACCAGCCGGTCGGGCAGGGCCGGCAGGGCGTCCAGCAGCGCCCCGTCGCCGGCCCAGCGGCCGGCCAGCCGGGCCAGCGACGCCAGGCTGGCGAGCACCGTCTTGGTGGCGGCCACGCTGGTTTCCGGCCCCGCGCCCAGCGCCAGGGGATGCGCCACCCGCTGCGCCAGGGGCGCGCCGGGGACGTTGACCAGGGCGGCGGTGACGGCGCCGCCGTCGCCGGCGGCCTCGACCACCCGCAGCAGGTCGGGGCTCTCCCCGGACTGGGAGACCGCCAGCACCAGGGCGCCCTCGAGCCGCAGCCGGGCTCCATACACCGTGACGGCCGACGGCGCGGCCGGGGCGGTGACCAGGCCCAGGCGGGTTTCGAACAGCACCCGGGCGTAGGCGGCGGCGTGGCCGCTGCTGCCGCGGGCCACGGTCATGGCAAAGGGCGGCGGCGCGGCGCGCAGCCGGTCGGCCAGGGCGTCCAGGGCGGCCGTCCCGGGGGCGTCGAGCAGGCGGCGCACCACGGCGGGCGCGGCCCGCGCCTCCACCAGCATCTGCGATGCCTCGGCCACGGCGGGCACGGCGGGGGGGGGCGGCAGGGGGTCTGTCCCCGGGGGGGCGGGGGGTGCGGGGGCAACGCGGGCGCCCCGGGGGCGGGTTCCGCCCGGTGGCGCCGCCGCGCCACGCTACAGCCCGGTGGCGCCGCCGCGCCACGCTACAGTCCGGTGGCGCCGCCGCGCCACGCTACAGTCCGGTGGCGCCGCCGCGCCACGGCACGCCACGCGACGGCTCCGCTTGCGGTTTGCCGACCGACTCCTCATGTAGGGTTGATCAACGGTTTATGGGCCGTCGGCCGGGGTGGGGTGCGGAATGGGGTCGAGACACGCGCCGCGCGTCCTGGTCGCCGAGGACGAGGTCCTCGCCGCGCTGGCCATCGAGGACGCCTTGTGCCGCGCCGGCTTCGGGGTGGTGCTGGCGGGCGACGGCGAGGCCGCCGACGCCGCGTTCGAGGCGGCCGCCGGCGACACGGCGGGGCGGGCGGTCGACGTGCTGGTGACCGATCTGCGCATGCCGCGCCTGGACGGGCTGGGCCTGATCCGCCGCCTGCGGCGGCGGCGGCCCGACCTGCCGGTGGTGGTGATGACCGGCTACCCCCCGGACGGCGACATCGACGCGCTCTGCGCCACCGGCAGCCCCGGTGCGCCGCCCTCCGTTCGCGTGCTGCTCAAGCCCGTCAATCCCAGCGACATCGTCTCGGCGATCCGGGCGGTGCTGCCGACCTGACGGCCCGGCCGGGAACAATCCGCGGCGGCGGCGTTTACCCCGGGGGTGCCCGCGGCGCCCGCGCCGCCCGAACGGAGCCTCGATGAGCGATCCCGGCCTCCATCCCCACGGCTTCACCGCCCAGGCCTACCAGCCCGCCAAGGGGGCGGGGGCGCTCGCCCACGAGCTGGCCGTGTTCCCGCTGGACTCGCCGTCGCGGCGGCGCTGGTGGTGGCTGCTGGCCGCCAGCCTTCTGCTGACCGCCGCGGGCGCGGTGTCCACGGGTGCCCTGCTGACGCAGGGCATCGGGATCTGGGGCATCAACAACACGGTGGCCTGGGGCATCGCCATCGTCAGCACGATCTGGTGGATCGGCATCGCCCACGCCGCCACCCTGCTGTCGGCGGTGCTGCTGCTGATCGGCAAGGAATGGCGGACCTCGCTGAACCGCTATGGCGAGGCCATGGCCCTCTACGCCGCCCTCTGCGCCGCCGTCTTTCCCATCCTGCACCTCGGCCGCCCCGAGCTTTTCTACTGGATGCTGCCCTACGCCAGCACCACCGGGGTCTGGCCGCAGTTCCGCAGCCCGCTGGAATGGGACGTCTTTTCCTACCTGTTCTACCTCGTCTACGTGTTCGTCTTCGGCTATGTCGGGATGATCCCCGACCTCGCCATCCTGCGGGGACGGGCGCGGAACCGCTGGGCCGCCCTGTTCTACGGCCTCGCGGCGCTGGGCTGGCGCGGCTCGGCGGCGCAGTGGGCGGCGTGGCGGGGGGTCTACCGCAGCCTCGCCGCGCTGGCGATTCCCGCCGTCTTCGTCCACACCGGCGGCGCCTATCTGTTCGCGGCCGCACCGCTGCCGGGCTGGCACAGCACGATCCTGCCGGCCTACGTGATGTTCGGCGCGCTGTTCTCCGGCTTCGCCCTGCTGGCCATCGTCACCGTGGTGCTGCGCGAGGCCTTCGACCTGCACGACTATCTCAGCAGCGTGCACCTCGACTATCTCGGCCGCGCCATCGTGCTGTTCGGCGCGCTCACGCTCTACGCCCACGCGGTCAAGGAGTTCCACGCCTTCTATGGCGCCGGCGCCGGCCTGGACGCCCTGGTGGCCCGCGCCACCGGGCCGGAGGCGGTGCTCTACTGGGGCGCGCTGGCGGTGAGCCTGGCGGCCGTCGTCCTGCTGCTGCGGCCGGCCGTGCGCTGCTCACCGGCGGCGCTGTCGGCGGTCGCCGCCGCGGTCGTCGTCGGCATGTGGGTGGACCGCTACGCGCTCTTGGTGAGCGGCCTGTCCCGCGGCCTGCTGCCGGCGCGCTGGCAGTCCTACACGCCCACGGTGTGGGACTGGACCCTGCTGGCCGGCACGCTGGGCCTGTTCCTCACCCTGTTCCTGGTGTTCGTCCGCGTCCTGCCGCTGATCTCCATCACCGACGTGAAGGAATCCCTGCACGAGGGCCGCGAGGGCTGAGGCGGGCCGGACGCGGCCGCTGGGTCGGTCCATTGAGGTCGCCTGATTCGATCCGAAACTCCCTTTGCACGAACACGGCGATGGAAAGCGCAGGGAGCGGCGGGCCCCCCGCGTCTCCGTTCATTCCGCCACGGCCGCCAGCAGATCCACCTCGACAAGCGCCTGATCGGGAAGCGAACACACGCCCACCGCGGAGCGGGCGTGTCGCCCGCGGTCGCCGAAGGCCTCGACCAGCAGCGCGGAGGCCGCATCCAACACCGCGGAGTGCCGCGCAAAGCCGGCGGAAGTGGTGACATAGCCGGTCAGCCGGACGATCCGAACCACGCGGTCGAGGTCGCCAAGGGTGGCGTTCAGGGCCACCAGGGCACGCAGGATCGCCGTCCGCGCCGCCCGTTCCGCCGCTGGCAGATCCGCCTCACGGGCCGGGCCGACGATCATTCCGGCGTCCGTGCGCGACGTCTGCCCGCTGACGAAGGCGAAGCCGCCGTGGATCACCACCGGATCGTAGGCCCCCCGCGGCGCCGGGGCCGGCGGCAGGACCAGCCCGGCCGCCACCAGGCGGTGGGCGACACCCTGGAGAGGACGGGTCATGGTCTACCGCCCGCACGTGTCAGCGGGCGTGACATCACCACCCAGCAGGCAACCGATCGCCCGGCTGCCGGCGAAGCCGACGCGGACCCGGATCTCCGACAGGCGGCCCATGGCCCGTCCTTGGGTGACCCTGATTTGCCGATCGTCCGCACCCGTCAGGCCGTCCTCCAGCAGACCGAAGGCCAATGCGGCGGCGGCGATGCCCGTGGCCGCGTCCTCCGGATAGCCGGAGGCACGGGGGAACTGCCGCGCCTCGAAACGGCCGGCCGACGCGTCGAGCGGGGCGAAGGGATAGAGGCCGGTCGAGCCGACCGCCCGGCACGCCGCCTCCACCGCCGCCGGGTCGACCCGAAGTGTGTTCAGGCGGTCCGGATCGCGCAAGGGGACAAGGGTCTTGACCCGCGACGTCACCGCGTTGCGCAGCGGCAGGTCGAGCAGGTCGGCCGCGTCGACGCGCAGCGCGTCCAGAACGACCGCGCGCGCCTCGCGGCCCAGCGCCATGGTGCGGCCGGCCGGCTGGGTGATCTCCACCGCGGTCCGGCCGTCCACGCCGGTACCGGATACGAAGCCGGTGACCGGGCCGCTGCGCGTCTCGATGCGCACCACCGGGCCGGGCAGCCGGCCCTCGGCGGCGACCTGCCACAGGGCGCCGATGGTGGCGTGGCCGCACATCTCCATCTCGTGGTTCGGCACCCAGAAGCGCAGGGCCAGGTCGAACTCGCCGCCCAAGGGGGGCAGCACGAAGCCGGATTCATGGCCGTGCCGACGCGCCACCTCCTGCATCGCCTCCGGCGCCATCCCGCCGGCGTCGGTGACGACGGGGCAGGGGTTTCCCCCCTCCCCATTCACGGTGAACACGTTCACCACTGTGACCGTCGTCATCCCTCACCCCTTCATCGACTGAGCGACGGCGTCGACCACCGCGTTGGTGAAGCTGGCCTCCAGCGGCACCGCCACGTCGCGGCCGTCGGCCTCGCGCAGGAAGGCGAAGTTCTTGAGCATGCCCCCGGCTTCGATCCGCGGGGTTGCGGGGAAGGAGGGAAGGGTTTGCGTGAAGGCCAGACTGAACTCGTCCTCGGGCGTCTTTTCGAAGAAGGTGCGCACCGCCTTGGCCGCCGTGGCCGGGTCCTTGCGCAGCAGCGCCAGCCCGCGCCACAGGGCACGCACCACCCTGCGCGCGGACTCCGCGTCGCCGTCGATCCAGTCCTGCCGGGCGATCAGGGTGTAGAACAGGAAGTCGGCGAAGGGCGGGTATTCGCCGCGGGCGAAGTCGAACAGGTCGACGCCGCCCATCCGCGCCACTCCGGCGGTGGAGGTGGGCGCCGACAGGGCGTAGCCGTCGATGCGCTTCTGCTGGAAGGCGGCCAGCATGTTGGCGCCGCCGCCGATCGGCGTGATGGTGAGATCGCGGTCCGGCTCCAGCCCGCCGGAACGGGCGATGTGGCGGACCATCAGATCGGTGAGGCTGCCGGGACCGGCCACCGCGATGGTCAGCCCCTTGAGCGCCGCTGCCTTGGTCTCGGCGTCGGAGGTCGGGGACAGCCCGGCCCGGGCCGCCGCCTCGCCCGACATCACGAGGTTGGAGCCGAACTGGCTCTGCACGGCGGCGAAGGTGGTCACCGCCTGCCCTTTCTCCTGGGCACGGAGCTGGATGCCGGGGTTGCCGACATAGATGTGGGACTGGCCGCCGAGCACCGCCGCCATGGCCTCGCCGCCGCCCTTGTGGAAGGTGATGAACTCGGCGTCCACCCCCTCCTCGGCAAAATAGCCGAGATGGCGGGCGACGTAGAGGGGCAGGTAGATGAAGCCCTCCGATGGCTGGCCGATGACGACGCGGCGGCCGGCGGCGCGGACGATGGCGGGGGCACCCGCGGCGAGGCCGACGGCGGCGGCGGAGCCCAGGCCCAGGGCAAGGGTGTGGCGGCGTGACAGGCGCATGGCGAGTCTCCGAAGCGAATGCGGTGAGTGGGAAGCGGGGTGTGGACGCGGACGGTCAGACCGTCGCCTCGCGGGTCTGCTCGCCGGCCTTCCACGGCATCAGCCGCGTCTCGGCCCACTTGACCGCGAGGTTGAGGAGCATGGCGAGCGTGACGATGCCGGCGAGTGCCGCGAAGACTCCGGCGGTGTCGAACTTGGCGGCGGCGTCCGACACCAGAAAGCCGAGGCCGCGGTTGGAGGCGATGATCTCGCCGACGATGGCGCCGATCAGCGCGTAGGGCACCGACAGGCGAAGCCCGGCGAACACCCAGGTGATGGCCGAGGGCAGGACGATCTTGGTGAGGAGCTGGCGCTCGTTCGCCCCCATCATGCGGATGACCAAAAGTTGCTCGCGGCTGACATTGCGCACCCCGGTGTAGGTGTTCAGGAAGACCAGGAAGAACACGGTGACGGCCGCCAGGATGATCTTCATCTCGATGCCGATGCCGAACCACAGCAGGAACAGCGGCGCCATCGCCACTTTGGGCAGGCTGTAGAACGCGGTCAGGAAGGGGTCGAACACATCGGCCAGGAAGCGCGAGCGGCCGAACGCCAGGCCGACCGCCACGCCGGCGCTGCCGCCGGCGAGGAAGCCCAGCAGCGCCTCCGCCGTGGTGATGCCGGCGTGGAAGAGGAAGTCGCCGGAGCGCACCAGACCCCAGATGCTGGCGGCGATGGCCGAGGGCGTCGACAGGTAGAAATCGATCCCGCCGGCCGGTGAGCCGAACTCCCACGCCAGGAGGAACAGCGCCAGAAAGGCGGTGCGGGCGAGGAGAAGGGAGGAGCGGTAGGTCATCACGGTGCCGGCCCTCCTCACTGCATCCGCGCCGGAACGGGCAGGTCCGCGGCGAGGTCCGGGGTCAGCATGGCCCACAGCTCGTTGGTAAAGGCGTGGTGGCGCGGATCGAAGCGCAGGCGCATCAGATCGCGCTCGCGGGGCAGCGGGTTGTCCACCACCGCGGCGATGCGGCCGGGCCGGCCGTGGAAGACGACGCAGACGTCGGCCAGGGCCGCCGCCTCCTCGATGTCGTGGGTGACGAACAGCACGGTCTTGCCCAGCCCGCGGCAGACCTTCAGCAGTTCGGCCTGCAGGGTGAGGCGAAGCTGGGCGTCCAGCGCCCCGAACGGCTCGTCGAGCAGCAGGGTCTCGCGGTCTGCGGCGAGCAGACGGGCGAGGGCGGCGCGCTTGCGCATTCCGCCGGAAAGCTGACGGGGGTAGGAGGTGGCGAATTCGGCAAGGCCGACGAGGTCGAGCAACTCGCCGACGCGACGGTCGCGCGCCACGCGGGGCGCGCCGGCAATCTCCAGCGGCAGGGCGACATTGGCGGCGACCGTACGCCAGGGAAACAGGTGGTCGGCCTGGGTCATGTAGGCGACACGGGGGTTCAGCCCGTCCACCCCCTTTCCGCCATAGAGCACACGGCCCTGGCTGGGCGCGATCAGCCCGGCGGCGAGGTTCAGGAGCGTCGACTTGCCGCAGCCCGATGGCCCCAGAAGGATCACGATGTCGCCCCGCTTGATCTTGAGCGTGACATCGGCGATGGCGGTGTAGCGGCTGCCGTCAAGGGCGAAGGACTTGGTGACCGTGTTGAAGATCACGAGGTCGTCCGGCTCCACCTCGATCATGGGCGTTCTCCTGGGTTGATCGTTCGGCGATCGAACCAGTCTAGGAGAACGTGGGGTCGGCCGGCGCGGCCGGCCGGGCCTCAGGGCTTGACCGAACGGGCCACCGCGCTGCGCAGGTCGGTGGGGGAGAGCCCGTGGTCGCGCCGCAGGGCGCGGGCGAGCGCCGAGCCGCTGTCAAAGCCGACCCGAAAGGCGACCTCGCCGACCGGCAAGTCGGTCTCCGCCAACAGGCGCTGTGCCGCCTCCAGCCGTCGCGCCTGGTGGTAGTCGCCGATGGACACGCCGGCGTGATGGCGAAACAGACGGGTGGCGTGGCGACGGGACACGCCGAACCGTGCCGCCAGCGCGTCGAGGGGGAGGTCAGCGGCGGCGTTGCGGGAAACGTAGCCTTTGATCTCCTCCACCAGGGCGCGGCCGTGGCCTTGCGCCGAGGGCATCGGCATCACCGCATTGCGCTCGGCCTGGGCGAGGCATCGGATCAGCAGCGCGGATGCGAGATGACGGTGAACCAACGCCGTTCCGAAGCCGCTTGCGCCGCGCCGTTCGACGAGGCGCAGCAGCTCGCGGATGTCCGGCGACACCCGGAACACGGCCGTGCGTCCCGTGGCCGCGCGGACGCGCGCGAGCGACCCCGACTCGGCCTCAAAGCCGGTGAGCGCGTGGTCGGTGACGTAGAGGGCGACGTGGGCGTGCCCTTCGGTGACAGCGTGGGTCTCGTGGGCACGGTTGGCGGGGACAACGGCGAAGCGGTCGTCCGTCAACCAGCCCCCCTCCGGTCGCTCCTCATGGCGCAGATCCAGCGCGCCATTCGACGGAAGGATCAGCATCATGCAGTCGTGCCAGTGCCACGGCATCGCGTACGTGCCGCCGCCGCTGCGCAGGGCTGCTTGGTCGGCCGCGGCGGCGATCACGGCTTCGGTGGGAGCGGCTTGGCGGAGCGCGGCGAGAGAGCGGAGCATGGATCGAGTATGGGGCCGGGACCGCGCAGCGCCAATCCCCGGCCTGCGGGCCTCGACGCGCCGGTTGGTGGCCCGCGCGACAGAGGGCCTCTCCCTCCATCTGTGCAATATTTTCCATAATTCTGCTTATGTGACCATCGGTCCGCCGAGGTGGATTCTATTCTGCAGTGCGATTCATATGGTAATTCGATCGGCGGGTCTTCAGGTGGCCATCGCCCAACAAGCCCTGAGGGCCCGGCTTCACCGGGAGGCACGGAGGAGGCGAGCATGAGCACGGACCTCTACGAGACGGATTTCTACGCCTGGGCGAACGAGCAGGCGGCGCTGCTGCGCGCCGGCAAGGTGTCGGCCGCCGACATCGCCCACATCGCCGAGGAGATCGAGAGCATGGGGCGCAGCGAAAAGCGCGAGCTCGTCAACCGCTTGGCCGTGCTGTCGCTGCACCTGCTGAAGTGGCAGCACCAGCCGGCCCTGCGCGGCAATTCCTGGCGGTTGAGCATCGAGGAGCAGCGCTACCGGCTGGCCGACCATCTCGCCGACAACCCCAGCCTCGCGGCCAAGCTGGACGAGGCGATCGCCAACGCCTATCGCCTTGCCCTTGTCGAGGCCGAGCGCGAGACAGGCTTGGCCCGCACAACCTTCCCGCCGGCTTGTCCCTGGCGGGTCGAGCAGATGATGGACGACGCGTTCTGGCCCGGAGAGGACGCCTGAGCGACGGACCGGACCGCCGTCCCCTCGTCGGCCACCCGCCGCGCCGCGCTCACCCCCCGAAGGCCGGCAGCTCCAGGATGCCCGGGTCGACGGTCAGGCGCAGACCCTCGAAGGGCGCCAGCAGCGGGGCCGGCTCGTGGCCGGGGCCGCACATCCGCCATTCCAGGCGGATCGACGCCATGGTTTCCGGCAGCACGCGCTCCGTGTCGGTGATGAGCTGCCAGGCCAGCACGCAGACCACCGCGCCGTCGGTGGCGTAGGCGTAGTCGAAGACGCCGTAGCGGTTGACGGCGCCGACGTCGGCCACCGCCGGGGTCAGGCCGGGAAACTCCCGCTCCATGGTCTCGGTCAGGCGCTCCAAGGTGTAGAGCGGCACCGGATAGGGCTTGGCCGGCCGGTCGAGCGCCGACAGGATGCCGCTGGCCAGCCACTCCACGTCCATGTCCAGGCGGTTCTCGCCGGGCAGCACCGTCGGGTTGGCCAGCACCGCGTGGTAGGAGCGGAAGATCTCGCCGATCGCCCGGGTCTGGGCACCCAGCAGCGGCGGGCTGCCCGGCGGCATCAGCACCGGCATGGCGTCCGCCGGGACACTGCGCCACAGCTCCGGCACGCGGCCGCTCTCGTCGCGCCGGAAGCCGGGGGCGCAGGCGGCGGGCAGCAGCGCCAGCGCCAGGATCAGGCCGGCCGCGCCGCGCCGGGTCGGACGTGTCATGGTCTCATCCCCCGTACTGCGACAGCCGCACCACGTCGATCGCGTTGCGGGTGTCGGGCGTGCTGAGGCGCCGGTCCAGCTCCTCGAAGATGTCCAGCGCCTCGGCGGTCCGCCGGGTGTTGTAGAGCGACCACCCCCGCATCAGGGTCAGGCCGCGGGTCTCCGGCACCAGCTCGCGCCGGGCGTCGAGCAGGCGCAGCGTGTCGCGGTAGCGCTTCTCGTCGTAGGCGCGCAGCGCCAGCTCGCCGTAGGCGTCGGCCCGGATGTTGCGCTGCTGCACGGCGCTCAACCCGGAGTCGGGCAGGTCGCGCAGCACCGCGGCGGTGTCGTCGCGCTTCAGGCGGGCGATCATCGAGCCGTAGCGCGCCTCGTCGGCCAGACGCTCCGCGTCCCGGGCGCGGGCCTCCTGGGCGCCGGCGGTGGCGGCCATGGTCTCGGCCTCGCGGAACGCCAGCTCGGCCTCGGTGGTGCGCTTCAGCTCCATCAGGCACCAGCCGCTCTGCTGGACCAGGGCTGCGGTGGCCCGCCCGGCGCGCCGTTCCCCGGTGGTGAGCGCCAGGCAGCGGCTCCAGTCGCGGGCGGCGACCGCCTGGCGGATGCCGGCCCAGGCCTGCGCCGCCGGGTCGGGCCGCCCCCCTCCCCCGCCGCCGCCCCCGCCGCCGCGGCGCAGGCTCTCGGCGGCGCGGGCGACCCGGGGGGAGTCGGACAGCCAGGGCTTGGCCATGGCCAGCGCCTCGTCGCGCCGGCCCAGCCCGGCCAGCGCCAGCACCAGCCCCTCCGCGGCGCGGTCGCTCGGCTCCCACTCCGCGGCGCGGGCGAACCAGGCGCGCGCGGCCTCGTGCTGGCGCCGGTTCTGGTGGTACCAGCCCAGCGCCAGCGCCGCGTCGGCGGAGCGCCGCTCGCGCACGAAGGCCTCGGCGCGGGCGAGATCCTCGGGCGGCACGGCCGCCTTGGGGTCCGACAGGCGCTCCAGGATGCGCCCGGCGCCCAGCTCCGCCAGACCCTCGCGCACCGCGCCGAAGTCCTGCCCCGCGGCCCCCTCCGCCGGGGTCGCACCGAGCTCGGCCAGAGCCCGGAGCTGGTCCTGGTCCAGGTAGGGGGCCGCCTTGAACAGGGTGGCGCGGCGGTCGGCGGCGTCCGGGCATTCCACCATCACCCGGCGGTAGAGGTCGTAGGCCTGCGCTGTGCGCCCCAGCTCGGCCTGGGCCTGGGCGGTCCGCCACATGGTGTCGAGACGGTTGCAGGCGAGGATCTGCGGGTCGCGCTGGGCCGCGTCCACCACCTCCTGCCAGTTCCCGGCGTCGCTGGCGGCGCGGGCACGGGCGGCACCCTCGGCGCGCTCCAGCTCGGTGGCCAGACCCTCCGACGGCACCCAGTCCGGGGCGGTGCGCCGCTGCTCGGCGATGGCGGCCCGGGCCTCGGCCAGCGCGCCGGCGGACAGCAGCTGCCAGATCGGCGTCTCGTCCACCCCCGACGGCGCCGCCTGGGGGGCGAACAGGTCGCCGGGCGGCTGCCAGGTCGGATCGATCGCCTTGAGGCGGGCGATCTCCGCCTCCAGGCGGGCGACGTCGCCGATGCGGGCGTAATAGCGCAGCGCCGTCACGTCGATCCCGCCGGCGCCGGGGCCGCCGCCCTCCGGGCCCTGCAGGTCGACCTCGACGCCGGGCGCCAGGGCGTGCGGCGACCGCTCCGGCGTCTGCGCCGCTCCCGGCCGGGCGGCGAGGGCGAGCAGGACGGCCAGGGTGACGAGGGCGCTGCGCGTCATGGTGACAGCCCTATGCTGTGCTCGGCCATCCGGGTGAGCAGGCCGAGGACGGTCGAATAGTAGGTGTCGCCCTCCGCCCCCGGCGGCACGGCGACGGCGTTGCCGGTGTTGGCGATCCGCGTCGCCAGGCGGTAGACGGCGAGCATGCCGCGCGACGCCGCGACCTGGCCGGTGGTGCCGCCGGGCAGCGACACCGTGGCCGGGATGGGCCCGCCGTCGTGGCGGGCGGCGAAGGCGGCGTAGGGGCGGAAATAGTAGGGGTCCTCGTATCCGGCCCAGGCCAGGTACAACGGCACCCGGATGGCGTCGTAGCCGAACTGCCGGGCGAAGCCGTCGGGCAGCGACACCGCGCCGGCGGGGTCGACCTGCGCCCAGTCCGGCGGCAGTTGCCACTGGCCGAACCGGGCCTTGGCCAGCAGCACCAGCCCGGAGTGGATCAGGTCGTTCCACGGCCCCTGGCCGTCGACCGCGGCGAAGGCGCGGAAGGCGGGCAGCACGAGGTAGCTGGGGTTGACCACCACGGCGGCGTCGCGGCGGAACCCCTCGCGTCCCGGCAGCAGCAGGGTCATGCCGGCGTGCCGCACCACCACCCGGTCGCGCAGGGCGGCCAGGGCGGCGTCGACCGGCGGGCGCAGCGCCGGGTCGGCCCAGGCCTCCGCCCCCCGCAGCAGCGCCCAGGCGATCAGCGCATCCCCGTCGGAGGCGTTGTTGGGGTCGGGAACCCCCCTGCCCTCCTCCCATTTCCAGGCCAGCAGCCCGTCGTCGCGGACCGCCAGGGTGCGCCGCGTCCATTCCCACAGGCGGTCGAAGACGGCGCGGTCGCCGGCGGCGACCGCCAGCAGCATCCCGTACCCCTGCCCCTCGGAATGGCTGATGGCCCGGTTGCCGATGTCGACGACCCGCCCCTCGGCGGTCACGAAACGGTCCACGAAGCCGCGCCACTCCGCCGCCGGCAGGGCGCCGGCCGCCGCCAGGGCCCGGGCCGGGGCCGGGGCGGCGCCGGTCCCCGCCGCCAGCGCGGCGGCGGCGGCGATGACCGCGCGGCGGGAGGGGGTCGCGGGGCTGGATCGCGTCGTCATCGGCACCACCACGCTCTAGCGCCGCCGCCCGCGCCGCAGCAGCGCGTGCATGGCGACGGCCAGCACCAGCACCGTGCCGAGCAGGAGCCCGAACAGGACGTCGATCCGGTGCGACAGCAGGCTGGCCAGGATGAGGAAGAGATTGCGGGGATCGTACCAGTCGTCGATGACCGCGTAGGTCGTCGTCGGGAACACCGCCCGGACGGGGCCACCGACACTCTGCCAAAGGGCGGTGCTGCCGTCCAGCTGCGCCCAGGGCGTGGCCGTCACCATCCGCGCCGTCGCGCGTTCCACCGTGGTGCCGTCGAGGCCGGTCAGCACCGTCCAGGTGCGCCGCCCCCCGTCGGTGGCGACGATCTGAAGCAGGGCGGCGTCGGGCAGCGTGCCGTCGAGGCGGGGCACGGTCGGCCGCTCGCCCCGGGCGCGGTCGCCGCCGGCCACGTCGAAGCCGCTGACCGCGTCGAGCACGGCCAGCAGGCTGTGCCGCCACGAATCCGGCGCGGCGGCCTCGTCGCCGCCCTGGCCGCGCGTCCAGCGCGACGCCGGGTCGCCGCCGTCCAGCCGGCCGCCGTCCACCCCGCCGCCGCCCACCCCGCCGCCACCGGCCGCCGCCGCCCGCCGGCCGGCGTCCAGCGGGCCGCCGCCGGCCCCGCCGGAGCCGAGCTGGGCCAAGCGTTCGGCGATGCGCCGCCGCTCCTCGTCGGGAAAGCTGTCGCCGGCGGCCGCCACCTGGGACAGCCGGGTGCCCGCCTCCAGCACGCCGGACAGCCAGCCCGGCGTCACGTTGTCGTTGCGCAGCGCCGCCTGGGGAAGCTGACCGACCGGGCCGACCACCAGGGCGTTGCGGTCCACCGGGAGCGTCCACCCGACGTGCGGGACCGGCCACAGCAGGGTGTCCGCGCCCTGGCCGAGCCGGCCCAGCAGGGTGAGCGCGGCGCCGTACCAGCCCTCGTCGCTGCCCACCACCACCAGGTCGAAGGGGACGCCCGCCCCCGCGCGCGACGGCGGCACCAGCGGCACCGCGGTGCGCGCCGTCAGCCCGAGATCGGGCAGCGACACCAGGCGGGCGAAGGCCGGGATCTCCAGCTCGGTCGAGGCGTAGAGGGTGAAGCTGGGCCGGCGCACCACGTAGGCGCAGTCCAGCTCCTGGCCCGGCGCCAGCTCGGCCACGAACTCCACCCGGTTGGGGCCGGGGCGGAACGCCGACATCAGCACGCGGATCTCGGCGTGGCGCAGGTCGCCGCTCGACCGGTCCGCCAGATCGAGCGACCCGGCGACGTGGTCGTTGACGACGACGTTCAGCACCGCCCCCCGGCCGACCTCGGTGTCGAACGAGGCGTCGACGCGCAAGGCCGCGGTGCTGTCGGCGATCGGCTTGAAGTCGGTGGGCAGGCGCAGGTCGACGCCGGCGCGGAACCGGTAGCCGCCGTGGGCCAGGGTCTCGAACCCGAGATCGGCCAGCCGCAGCCGGCCGGCGCGCAGTGGCGGGTCGGCCGCCGCCAGGGCCGAGGCCGGCTCCAGGGCGGATGCCGGGTCGAGCACCGTCGCCGCCTGCGGCGGCAGCGGCCGCCGCAGGTCCCAGAGCCGCAGCACGGCGCGGTCCACCTCCTGCGGTGTGCGGCCGCCGACCACCAACAGGAATCCGCCGGCCGCGCCGGGCTGCGGATAGACACCCAGGAACGGTCCGGTCATCTGCTGCACCGCCTCCGGCGGGGCGATCCCGGCGAGGTCGCCACGGGTGCCGATGACCACGGCCTTGGCGCCCGGCACCACCCCGCTGTCCCGGGTGGCGGCCAGCGACCGCGTCTCCACCCGCGGCGCCACCGTGCCGAGCGCCCGGGCGTAGGCCTGCGCGGCCAGCGCCGACCACCCGAGCTGGTCGGCGCGCATGGCCGCCTCGGGCCGGACCAGGGTCAGCGGCTGGTCGGCGCGGTCGCTGGCGGCGAGCAGGTCGGGCAGCATCGCCAGGGTCGGCGTCGGCGCCGGCCCGGCGCTGACCAGGCGCAGCCCGGAGCGCGCGAGGTGCAGGCGCGACCACAGGTCGAACGTCCCGCGGACGTTGCAGAACACCCGGTGGCGGGCGTCCTGGCGGATCGTGATGCGGTTCGCGCCGGCGCGCAGCCGCTCCACCGGCAGCGTGATCGCCGCGGTCACCGGGCCGCGGTAGGCGGTCATCGGCAGCTCCGCCAGCGCCTCGCCGTTGAGGGTGATGGAGAGACGGCTGTGCTCGGGCAGCACATCGATGCCGTTCTCGTAGACCAGGGTCAGCACCACCTGGGTCAGGGACGCCATCGGCGGCAGCACGGCGGTGAAGGTCGCCTCGTCCAGCTCGCCGGACAGCTCGGCCTGGGCCGCGCCGCCGCGCAGGTTCGACAGGGGGACGAAGCGCTGCTCCGCCGCGGCCGCGCCGGCGCCGGCGATCAGCAGCGCCGCCCCCAGACCGAGCACCGCCCCCGCCAGGGCGAGGGCGCGGGTGATCGCCGCCAGCCGGATCATGCCCGCTCCACGCCCCGGCGTCCGGCCAGGCGGCGCAGCCCCAGCCCGGCCAGGACGGTCATCGCCACGGCGGCGCGGGGCAGGATGCGCAGGAAGAAGTAGCCGAACCCGAGCAGCAGGCTGGGCCGGTTGGTGCGCTTGCGCCCGATCCAGGCCTCCCAGCCCGCGCTGTTGCCGAACACCAGCCGCGACACGGTGAGCATCTCGTCGCGGTCCTTGGGCGCGAAGCCGGCGCCGAGGTGGACGTCGCCCGGCTTGGTCTGGCTGCGGGTGAGACGCACGGTGACGCGCAGCGGGTCGCCGTCCAGCGGGTCCTGCACCGCGACGACGCCCTCCGCCGCCTCGGCCAGGCGGCTGCGCCACTGCGCCTCGGCGCGCAGCCCGAGGCCGCCGGCCGACACGTCGAGCACCGTCACCGGGACCTCGCCGCCGTCGCCCAGCGTCAGCACGCCGGGCAGGTTCATGGCGATGCGCTCCTGCCGGCGCACGCGCTTGCGCTCGTAGACCACGGCGACGCCGCTGGCGGCGAGTACGAAGCTCAAGGCGTTCCACACGATGATGGGCACCAGGGCGTTGCCCTGCTCGGGAATGGCGACGTAGCGCCAGACGCACAGGACCAGTCCGGCCAGCAGGAGCAGCGCCATCACGACGAAGGGCGCCGCGAGCTCGGAAAAGCGGTTCTCCGCCACCGACTCATCCTTGGCGGTGACCGCGAAGGAGGGCTTGCGCGGATTGAGCATGGCCGCGATCGCCGCCCGCCCGACGTGCAGTGACATCACGTACTCGTAGAGCTCCGAGAACAGCGGCCACCGCGTCCGCCCGTGCAGCAGGTGGGCCAGGAACAGGGCGGAGAAGATGTGGGGCAGCACCAGGCAGACGAAGTCGTAAAGGTTGATCCGGAAGATCTCCAGGCCGAAGAAGGCGTAGCACAGCGGCGCCAGCATGAACACCGGCCGCCAGAACCAGAAGAACCAGAAGATCATGGTGCTGGTGTAGCAGATGCGCTGGGGAATGGTCAGGCCACGCTTGAACAGCGGGTTGCGCAGCAGGAAGAGCTGAATCATCCCCTGGGCCCAGCGCGAGCGCTGGACGATGAAGCTGGCGAAGGTGACGGGCTGCAGGCCGGCGACCATGGGGCGGGGAAGATAGACGCTCTTCCAGCCCCGGGCGTGCAGCTCGAGCGCGGTTTCGCAGTCCTCGGTGATGGTGCCGGTGGCGATGCCTCCCACCTCCTCCAGGGCGCTGCGCCGCAGCAGCGCCGCCGACCCGCAGAAGAACGAGGCGTTCCAGCGGTCCAGCCCCGGCTGGATCGAATAATAGAACATCTCGTTCTCGCCCGGCATGCGGTCGAAGGTGTGCAGGTTGTACTCGACGGGATCCGGATTGACGAAAAAATGAGGGGTCTGGACCAGAAACAGGTCGGCGTCCTCCTGCAGGAAGCCGACGGTGGAGCGCAGGAAGTCGACGGTGGGGACGTGGTCGGCGTCGAGGATCAGGACGTACTCGCCGGTGGTCCGCTGCAGGGCGAAATTGATGTTGCCGGCCTTGGCGTGGACGTTGCGTTCGCGGGCGATGTAGTCCACCCCCATGCGGGCGCACATGGCGCGCAGGACGCGGCGCCGGTCGCGCGCGGCGTCGGCCGCGGCGGCATCGGCCTGCGCGATCTTCTCATCGGTGCCGCCGTCGTCGAGCAGGAAGACCCGGAACCGGTCGCGCGGGTAGTCGATGGCCAGCGCCGCCGCCAGGGTGGTCTCCAGCAGCTCCGGCTCCTCGCTGTAGCTGGGGATCAGCACGTCGACGGTCGGCCAGGCCGCCGGGTCCCCCACCGGCGCCTTGGGCTGGCGCTGGATCGGGTCCAGGATGACGAACAGCGACAGGAAGAACATGGCGAAGGTCATCAGCTCCGCCGCCAGCAGGATGGCGCCGGCGATGAAGTCCGGCGTCTCCTCCACCGGGGGCAGCGTCCCGCTGAGACGCCACATGAAGTAGCGCAGGGTGATGAACGCCAGCAGCAGCACCGTCACCGTCCGGGCGTGCCACGAGGTCTCGGCGAAGCGGCCCAGCACGAAGGCGACGGCGACGATCACCACCGAGATGGCGGCGTTGGCGTCACGGCCGACCGGCACCGCGGCCAGCACGAGCAGAATGGCGGCGCACAGGAGACACGCCGACCACAGCCCGAACGCGGTCAATCGACCCGTCGCGGCGGGACCGTCCGTCGGCCGACGAGGCGCCGCTGAATCTTTGGGAAGCATGAAAGGCAAGCAGACCGAGTGACGGGGCGCTGGGGCAGCAGTGTAAGCCACTCGCCCACCCCGTCAACGAAAGAAATGAAACAAATTGTTTCCGCCGTCACTCGCCCGTCGCGCGGGATCTTCAAGCCGCAGTTGCAACGCATGCAAATAGATGGCATGGCGAATGGCCGGAAGTTGCACCAACGACTGGAACGCCCGATCGTTTTTTTGTAACCCACACGATGTAAGCTTGCAACCCGCGATCCCGCCACGCTCCCGGCGGCATGGCCGGCCGCCGCGGGTCCCGCGCCACCGGGCCGGTCAGTCCAGCGCCGCCAGCCGGACGTCGCCGGCCAGCGCCCGGCGCCGCACCTCGGCGCGGGCGATCTTGCCGCTGCCGGTCAACGGCGTGTCGCCGGCGGTGAACAGGCGGCGCGGGCACTTGTACGCCTCGAGGCGCTGGCGGCACCACGCGCGGACCACCCCGGCGTCGCGGGCCGCCCCGTCCCGCCACCACAGCGCCGCGGCCACGGCGTCGCCCCAATAGGGATCGGGAAGGCCGAACACCACCGCCTCGGCCACGCCCGGTGCCGCGCGCAGCACCGCCTCGACCTCCGCCGGGTAGACGTTGAGGCCGCCGGAGATCATCATGTCGCCGGCGCGCCCGGCCAGGCGCAGCCAGCCCGCGGCGTCGAGCGACCCGAGGTCGCCGACCGTCGCCCATCCCCCGCCGTCGCGCCGGAAGCCGCTGCCGTCGCCGCCTCGGTCGCCGAGATAGCCGTCGCTCAGCATGGCGCTGCGCACCCACACGGTGCCGACCTCGCCCGCGGCGGCGGGCGTCCCGTCGTCGCGGCGCACCGCCAGCTCCACGCCGCGGAAGGCCCGGCCGACGCTGTCGGCCGGCCCCCCCTCCGGCGACGCCAGCACGCTGACGAAGCTCAGTTCGGAGGCGCCGTAATACGCGAACACCGCGGCCGCCGGAAACGCGGCGGCGAGGCGCTCGTGCAGCGCCGGCGGCAGCGTCGCGCCGGAGGCGACGACCCGGCGCAGGGCCGGCAGGCGAAGACCGCGTCCCTCGACGGCGTCGAGCAGGGCCACCAGCATGGTCGGCACCGCCACCAGCGTGGTGAGGCCGTGGACGTCCAGCCGCTCGACGGCCGCCGCCGCGTCGAAGCGCTCCATCACGTGGACGCAGGCGCCGGCGGCCAGCCCCTCCACCAGGGCGTAGAGGCCGAGGCCGTGGACCAGCGGCCCGGGAATCAGCACGGCGTCGTCGGCGCCGATCGCGAACTCGGCCCGGCTGGCCTCCAGGCTGGCGGTCCACGACCCCTGGCTGCGGATGAACGCCTTGGGCCGCCCGGTGGTGCCGGAGGTGAAGCCGATCAGGAAGGGCGTCCCGGGACCGGCGTCGACCGGATCGACGGCGGCGCCGCCCCGCCAGCGCCCCGCCGCGCCGGCGTCCACCACCCGCTGCGGGCGCACCGTCTCCAGCGCCGCGGCGCGCTGGACCGCGCTCCATTTGGGGTCGAGCAGGGCCACCGCGCCGCCGCCGAGCACGGTGCCGAGGAACGCCTCGGGAAAGGCCGGATGGTTGCCGAGGTCGAGCGCCACCCGGTCGCCCCGGCCAACCCCGGCGGCGAACCGGCACGCGGCCTCGAACAGCGCGCCGTAGGCGACGGCGGTTTCGCCGAAGCGGAGGGCCGGCCGCCCGGGGCGGCGCCGGGCGTGGTCCGCGAACGGGGCCAGCAGGCTCACCGCCGCGCCGCCTCCAGCGGCCGCACCCGCCGCAAGGTGGCGGCCACCGCCGCCGCCGCGCCGGCCTTGATGAGGTCGCCCGGCACGAAGGCCAGCGTGCCCATGGCCGCCTTGTCCCATGGCACCCCGGCGACCAGCGCCAGCCAGGGGATGCCGCCGGCGTAGAGGACGGCGATGCCGCCCACGGCGCAGCACGCGAAGAGCGGCAGCGGCCGCGCACCGACACCCAACCGCCCGGCCAGCCAGCCCACGGTGAAGGCGCCGGCCGGCCACGCCAGCAGGAAGCCCGCGGTGGGGCCGAAGACGGCGCCGACGCCGCCCCGCCCGCCGGCCAGCAGCGGCAGGCCGGCCGCCAGCAGGATCAGGAACAGGACCATGGCGATGGCGCCGCGCCGCGGCCCGATCACCGCCCCGGCCAGCATCACCCCAAGGGTCTGGGCGGTGATCGGCACGGGCAGGAAGCCCAGCGGGATCGGCGGCACCAGGCCGAGCGCCGCCACCACGGCGGCGAAGAGAGCGCACAGCACCATGTCGCGCGTGTCGAGTGTCACGACCCGTCCTCCTTCCTCTTGCCGGCGGCGGGGTCGTAGCCGCGCGCCTCCAGCGCCTCGGTCAGCGCATCGGCCAACCCCATCACCTTGACCACCAGCGGCACGAACAGCGCCAGCGGGTTGCGCTCGACGCCGCGCGCCCGCTGCGCCATGCGGATGTCGCGGACCTGCTCCACCAGCAGTGGCACCAGGCGGACCACCAGGGCCAGCATCAGCGCCAGCTTCTCCGGATTGACGCCGAACGGACGCAGCACCGCGAACACCCGTTCCAGCAACGCCACCATGTCGCTGACCCGCGTGGTCAGGGTCACCACCGTGGCCAGCAGCACCAGCACCAGGAAGCGCCCCGCCGCGGCCAGCCCCTCCAGCCAGCCGAGCCCGGCCAGCACCGCCTGCGCGGCGAAGAACACGATCATGACCGCGAACACCGGCCGCAGCTGGGCCAGCACCGCCGCCACGGGCAGCCGCGCGGCGATCAGCAGGGCCAGCCCCAGCGGCGCCCCGACGGCCAGCGCCCACAGCCCGGGCAGCGCCAGCAGCCCCGCCGCGACCGCCAGCAGCCCGCCCAGCTTGGCCCCCGCCGGCAGGGCGTGCACCGGCGAGTCCCGGTGCAGGTAGAGGCCGGGGGTCACGCCAGCCGCTCCACATAGGCGTTCACCGCCGGCCCCGGCGCGTCGTCCACCGCGATCCGGCCGTCGGCCAGCACCACGACGCGGTCGAAGCCGGCCAGCAGGTCGAGGTCGTGGGTGACCACGATGGCGGTCTGGGCCAGACCGGCGATGGCCTCGGCGACGCGGCGCCGGTTGCGCAGGTCGAGCAGCGTGGTCGGCTCGTCGAACACCACATAGGCCGGTTCCATGGCCAAAACGGCGGCGATGGCCAGCAGCTGCTTCTCGCCACCGCTGAGCGTGTGGGCGGCCTGGTGGCGGTGCGCCGCCAGCCCGTAGCGGGCCAGCGCCGCGTCGAGGCGGCGCGCGATCTCGGCGCGCTCCAGCCGCATCGCCTTCAACCCGAAGGCGAGGTCCTCCTCGACCGTGGGGTAGACGATCTGCACGTCGGGATTCTGGAAGACGAAGCCGACGCGGCGGCGCACCGCCCGCCCCTCGCCCCTGGTGTCCAGCCCGTCCACCAGCACGCGGCCGCGGTCGGGCACCACCAGCCCGTTGAGCAGCCGGGCCAGGGTGCTCTTGCCCGAGCCGTTGGCGCCGACCACGCCGATCCGCCGCTCCGCCAGGGCGAGCGTCACGCCGCGCAGCACCGGGCGCTCGTCGAAGCCATGGTGGACGTCCTGCAGCTCGATCATCGCCGGTTCCCGTTCACCCCGCCAGCACCACCTTGCCGACCCGGCCGGGCGCCGCCGCCGCGGCGAGCGCGGCGGCCACGTCGGCCAGACCGAAGCGGCCGGCCACCGGCAGGTCGAGGCGGCCGTCCAGCACCCGGTCGATCACCGCGGCGAAGG
Source organism: Azospirillum sp. NS33 (assembly GCF_059703765.1). Lineage (NCBI taxonomy): Bacteria > Pseudomonadati > Pseudomonadota > Alphaproteobacteria > Rhodospirillales > Azospirillaceae > Azospirillum > Azospirillum sp. NS33. The sequence goes on from NZ_BAAKJB010000005.1 coordinate 54,162, forward strand.
CGGCGTGCCACGCCGCCGGTGTGCAGCCATCGACCCACGGCTTCAGCCAGAACCACCGCACCGCGACGCCGCGCGCCCGCGCCGCCGGCAGGTCGCGCGCCAGCAGCGCTCCCGACAGCAGGCCGTAGGCCAGGATGGTGGCCCCCGGCTCGAGCAGCGCGACCAGGGCCGCCCCCGCGTCGCCCCCCACGGCGTCGAGGGCCGCCTGCGCCCCGCCGCCGCCGGTCAGCCGGGCCACCGCCGCCGCCGGGTCCTCGCGCGTCGTGTCGACCACCGCGGTGGCGCCACGCTCCCGCAGCGCGGCGGCGTGGGCGCCGCCGCGGCACAGCGCCACCATGCGCAGGCCCAGCTCGGCGCAGGTGCCGGCCGCCAGACGGCCGCAGGCCGAGCCGGCGGCGTTCACCACGACCACCGCGCCAGGGGCCAGGCGCAGGTCCTCGGTCAGCATCCGCCGCACCGACAGCGGGTTGACGTAGAGTTGGGCGGCGACGGGGTCGGGCATGGCATCGGGAACCGGCACCGCCCACGCGGCGGGCACCCGCGCCAGGTCCTGCCACGTGCCGTCGCCACGCAGCGCCAGCACCCGCCGCCCGACCCAGGCGGCGTCCACGCCCGGGCCGACCCCCTCCACCACGCCCACCCCCTCGAACCCGGGAACGAAGGGCAGCGCGGTGGTCGCGGCGTAGGCGCCGCGCACGGTGAGCAGGTCCGACGGATTGACGGCCCGGGCGGTCACCCGCACCAGCAGGTCGCCGGGCCGGCAGACCGGCGCCGGGCCATGCTCCAGCCGCAGCGCCCGGGCCGGCTCGCCGAAGCGCCGGCACACCAGGGCGCGGGCGCCGGCTGGATCAGCCATCCGCCGGGCCGGCGCCGGCCTGGGGCGCCGGGAGCGGCAGCGGCACGATGGCGAAGTCGTGGCCCCCGCCGTCGCGGGCGGTGACGTCGTAGCAGAACCGCCCGGCGATCCGGTTGTCCGCGTCGAAGGTGACGAACCGGGGCTTGAGGGTGGCGATCTCGGTGGGCTGGCCGTACCAGGACGCGGCGACGATCACGGTGTCGCCGGGCTGGCAGGTGCGCGCCGCCGCCCCGTTCAGCACGCAGCAGCCGGAGCCGCGCTCGCCGAAGATCACATAGGTGCTGATGCGCGCCCCCGAGGCCTTGTTCCAGATCTCGACGAACTCCAGCGGCAGGATTCCCACCGCCTCGCAGTGGTCGGGGTCGAGCGTGATCGAGCCCTGGTAGTCCAGGTGGGCGTCGGTCACGCGGATGCCGTGAAGCTTGGCCCGGACAACCTTGATCATGCGCACATCCTCTTGCGAAAGCCGCCGGGCCGCGCGACGCACGGCGGGCCGCGGCGGGGATCCGGGGGTATACGCCAGATTCGCGCGCGAAGCTCAATCGCTTTCTGTGGTCAAGGCCGGGTCGGCGGGAAGGGCACGGCCCACCCGGTCGGCGGGAAAGCGGCAAATCGCCCGCGTCCCCTCCCCCACCCGGCTGTCCAGGGTCAACGTGCCGCCATGGGCCTCCATGAAGCGCAGCGCCAGCGGCAGGCCGAGCCCGGTGCCGTCGTGGTTGCGCTGCAGCGCGCTGGTGACCTGGCCGAAGGGCTGCAGCACCAGCGCCAGGTCCTCGCCGGCGATGCCGATGCCGGTGTCGGCCACCTCGAGAACCATCGCGCCGTCGGGAGCGATCGCCGCGGACAGGGTGACCCGCCCGCCGCCGGGGGTGAACTTGACGGCGTTGGTCAGCAGGTTGAGCAGCACCTGCAGCACCCGGCGGGCGTCGGCGCGCAGCACCGGCAGGTCATCCGGCACGGCCAGCGCGACGGTGACACCGGCCTGCGCCGCCCGGTGCTCGACGAGACGGACCGCCTCCTCGGCGACCTCGGCCGGCACGAACGGGCTGTCCTGCAACTGCAGCTCGTCGGCCTCGACCTTGGCGAGGTCGAGGATGTCGTCGATCAGCGCGCAGAGATGGCGCCCCGAGCGGCCGATGTCGTCGAGGTAGGGCGCGCACTCGCGGATCGTCTTGTCGCCGAAGGCGCCCAGGCGCATGGCGTCGGCGAAACCGATGATGGCGTTGAGCGGCGTGCGCAGCTCGTGGCTCATGTGGGCGAGGAACAGCGACTTGGCGCGGTTGGCCGCCTCCGCCCCCTCCTTGGCGCGGCGCAGCGCCTCCAGCGCCTCCTCCAGGGCCCGCGTGCGCTCCTCCACCTTGCGCTCCAGGCTGCGGTTGAGCTCCTGGATGCCGTCCTCGGCCTCCTTGCGCCGGGTGATGTCGCGCGCCGCGATCAGCACGGCGGGGCCGCCGGCGAAATGGAAGGGGGCCGCCGCCACCTCGACCACCGCGCGCCGGCCGGCCAGGGTCAGCACCCGCTCCTCCTCGGTGGTGGTGAGGGCCGACAGGGCATCCAGCGGACGGCGCGCGACATGGCGCCAGTCGGGGTGGACGAGGTCGAGGATGCGGCGGCCCAGCAGGTCCTCCGGCCGGGCGGCGTCGGCCAGGCGCAGCGCCTCGCCGTTGACGAAGACGATGCGGCCGCCCTGGTGGATGAAGATGGCGACCGGCGCCGTGTCGACCAGCGTGCGGTAGCGCTGCTCGCTGCCGCGCGCCTGTTCCTGGGCGCGGCGCAGCCAGTTGGCGTGGTGGGCGAGGCCGAACAGCGTGCCGCACAGCAGGGCGAGGATGGCCCCGCCCAGCAGCCGGGGCATGGTGGGGTCGCGCACCACCGCCGCCCAGCCGCCGTGCGGGCGGGCGGCGATCTGCCAGGTGCCGCCGGGGAACACCACCTCGGTGGTGACGGATTGGTCGGTGAAGAGGGCGCCGCGGCCGAAGAAGACCGCGCCGTCGGCACCGCGCCCGTCGCGCCCGCGGATCGCCAGGTCGAGCGGGACCGCGCCGTCCTCCAGCCCCGCCACCGCGACGCCCTCGCCATCGCCCTCGATGCCGGCGCGGGCCAGCAGCCGCTCCACGTCGACCACCACCGAGATCGTCGCGATCAGGCGGCCCGGACGGTCGCCGTCGTCGTCAGCGAACACCGGCAGGCGGCCGAGGATCGCCTCCCCCCCCTGGACCACCGGGGTGGGCCCCGACACGACGGCCTCGCGCGCGGCGACCGCCCGCTGCACCGAGGCCATCTGGTCGGGCAGGCCGCGCAGGTCGGTCCCGGCGACCGAGTTGTCGGGGTAGGCGCGGGTGATGACCATGTCCTGAACCACGCCCAGGTTGCGGACGTAGTCCTGGGACCCGATGAGCTGCCGCGCCAGCTGATCGAACACGGCCGGCACCAGCCCGCCCTGCATCCGCAGCGGGGCGGCGATGCCGCGCGAGGTCAGCAGGGAGGCCGACAGCAACCCTTCCAGGCGCGAGCGCGCGACACCCAGCTGGTGCATCACCTGGTTGCGCGCGACCTGCTCCCGGCTTTCGCGGTCGAGCCGGTCGAGGGTGAGCATGGCCGCCGCCGCCGCCAGGGACAGCAGGAGGGCGGCTGCGTGGGTCACGGCACTGCGCGCCAATCCGTTTCTCCTGGGCACCGGCGCCCCGTCGGGCCGCCCGCCACGATGATCGTCCGCCGGAACCGACGGTCGCTATCCCATCAATCCGGCGGCATTGTGGCACCGTCCGCAAAGACGCGGGCGCCGACACCGCGCCGCCCGCCGACGGCGTGACGGCCCCGAACCCCTGCAACACTTTATTGCCATACACGCGCAGGAATACTATATTTCCCAATGTCGGGTTGCACAGACCGAAGATCAAACCACTTGCCGTAACGATCCGCTACAGCCGGCTTTGTCGTGAATTTTATACTTTCTTTTACGGATTTCCAGCCATCAGTACGGCCCTTGAGCGACGGGCGCAACGGATGGGCGGGCAACGGGGCGGCCCGCCGTCGCGACGGTCGTGTGCCTGGGCCGCTCGGCAGCGGCCGGCGGTGCCCTCCCCTCCCCCCGGTATGGAGTTGACGAGACGATGTCCGCCGCTCAGCCGCCCGCCTCGCCGCTTGCGGACCCAGCGCGAACCGCAGCGTCGCTGCTGCGCGACCGCTTCATCGGCTTCGCCTTCGCCGGCGGGCATCTGCTGATCCAGACCGACGGGGACGGCGCCATCGGCTACGCCACCGGCGCCCGCTGCGGCCTGGTGACCGGACGGGTCGACGACCTGGTGGGCCGCAACCTGATGGAGTTCTGCCCGCCCGACGAGCAACCCTACCTGAAGCGCCTGCTGCGGCGCCTGGCCGAGCAGGGCAAGCTCGATCCCTGCCGGGTGCATCTGCGCACCGCCTCCGGGCAGGCGATCGCCGCGCAGATCGGCGGCTGCCGGCTGCCGCTCTACCCCGACACGAACTTCCTGTCGGTGGTCGTCGGCGCCAGCGTCGCCCACCGCCTGCGCGACGGGCGGCTTCCCACCCTGGCCCCGTTCCTCGACGGGCTGGAGGCGCGGATCGGCGCGAGCGCCGCGCTGGACCGCCCGCAGAGCCTGTCGCTGATGCTCCTCGACGGCCTCGACGCGGCGGCGCAGGGCGGCCGGTCGGACGACCACCGGGACCTCGTGCTGGCGCTCGAAGCCTATCTGCTGTCCATCTCCACCGACGGCGACGGGGCGGCGCGCCTGGCCGAGGACCGCTACGCCGTGCTCCACGACGAGGGGCTGTCCGCCCAGGAGATCCGTCGCGACATCGACCGCATCCTGGAGGAGCGCGGCGCCGATTCGCTGCGCGAGGCGCTGATGCTCCAGCAGGTCGCCCTGACCCGGGAATCGGCGATGCCGACGGCCGATGCGGCGCGGGCGGTGGCCTACACCCTGCAGGCGTTCGCCCGCGCCGGCGGCGAATCGGGCGTGGGCGGGGCCGGCGGCGCGATGGCGGCGCTGCTGAAGGACTCGGTGGCGCGGGTCGGCGCCTGCCGCCGCGTGCTCGACGCGCGCGATTTCCGCATGGTCTACCAGCCCATCGTCTCGATGGCCGGGCGGCGCCTGCACCACATGGAGGCGCTGATCCGGCTGGGCGACGGGGCGTCCCCGGCCGGTTTCATCGAGTTCGCCGAGAGCGTCGGGCTGATCGGCGAGGTCGACCTGCTGGTGTTCGGGACGGTGCTCGACGCGTTGCGCCACGGCGAGGCCGGGTCGGCCCTGCCCGACGTCGCCGTCAACGCCTCGGCCGCCACGCTGGCCGACCCGGCCCTGCTGGAGCGGCTCGAACGCCTGCTGGTCGAGGGCGGGGCGCTGCGCCGCAAGCTCCTGGTCGAGGTCACCGAAACCGCCGTGGTGAAGGACATCGCGGCGCTGGGCCGGGCCATCGACCGCCTGCGCTCCCTGGGGGTGCGGGTCTGCCTGGACGACGTCGGCGCCGGCACCACCTCGTTCATGTCGTTGAGCGCGCTGAAGGTGGACTTCGTGAAACTGGACGGCCCGCTGGTGCGCGGGGCGGTGCGGGGCGGCCGGGAGCGGGCGATCCTGCAGTCGATCATCGAGATCGCCGGCCATCTCCAGGCCGAGATCATCGCCGAACAGATCGAAACCGAGGAGCAGGCCGCGTTCGTGCGCGCCCAGGGGGTGCGCTTCGCCCAGGGCTACCTGTTCGGCCATCCCGGCGCCGACCTCGCGGCCCGCACGGCGCCGCCCCGGGCCACCGGGCTGCGCCGCGGCGAGTCGGTGAGCTGGCAGTAGGCCTGCCCGCCCCGCCCGCCGCGGCGCCCGGCGTCAGCGCAGCACCTGGTCGAAGAAGCCGGTGGCCTCGTCCCAGGACTGGCGGTCGGCCACCGGGTCGTAGGCGACGGCGCCGGCGTCGGGGGTGCCCCACACCGTGAAGGCGTGCTTGGCGCCGCCGTAGAGCTCCATGCGGTAGTCCACGCCGGCGCCGTTCAGGGCGGCGGCGAGCTCGGCCACCTCGCTCATCGGCGCGGCCGGGTCGTTGGTGCCGTGCAGCACCAGGATCGGCCCCTTGACCGTGTCGTAGCCCTGGTCGGCCGGCGTCTTCAGCCCGCCATGGAACGTCACGAAGCCGGCGAGTTCGGCGCCCGAGCGGGCCCATTCCAGGGCCGCCGCACCGCCGAAGCAATAGCCCATGGCGGCGACCTTGCCGCCGTCGACGCCGGCCTGGGCGCGCGCCGTCTCCAGGCCGGCCTGCAGGCGCTGGCGCATGGCGGCGCGGTCGGCGTAGAGGGCGCCGGACTGCGCCTTCTTGTCGTCGGTCGTGCTCGGCCGGACGCCCTGGCCGTAGAGGTCGACGGCGAAGGCGGCGTAGCCCCGCTCGGCCAGCATCTCCGCGCGGCGCTGTTCGTAGGCGTCGAGGCCGTCCCAGTCGTGGATCACGATGACCAGCGGCTGGTTGCCGGGATCCCCGGCGTTGCGCGCGAAGAACCCCTCGTAGGGCTTGCCGTCGACCTCGTAGACGACGGTCCCGGTGACGATCTGCGCCGCGGCCGGCGCCGGCACCATCCCCGCCCCGACCGCCACCCCAACCGCCGTGACGGCGGCGAGCACCCAATGTCTCACGGAAACCTCCCCTCTCCTTGTGGTCCGCGCCACAAAGGTGGTACCGCCGGCCGCGCTGTCGAGGGGATAGGCCGCTTGGCCGGGGGGGTGTGCGGGGACGGCCTGACGCGCGCCCGTCGACGCGTGTGCATCGCCAGCCTCCCGACTTTATCTGGGGCCGAATTTATTCTTGAATAAATAAGTTGGGCAGGACCCAGGTGGCCCGCCCCAAAAGAAAACCCGGCCGCCCCCGCAGTTGCGGAACCGGCCGGGCTCCTCATCTCACTCCACCCCTCTCCCCAATGGGGAGAGGGGGCGCGCCCTCCTGCCTCAGGGCATCGACACCTCGCCGTCCTTGAGGTGGACGACGTAAACGTTCGGCACGTTCTGCCCGCTCTCCTTGCCCTCCGGGCCCTCCTTAAGGAAGGCGATGTCGCCGTTGACGCCCTTGACCTCGGTGGTCCACAGGGCGTCGCGGATCGCCTCCGGCTCGGCCTTGCCGGCCTTCTTGATGGCCTCGACGACGGTGAGCACGGCGTCGTAGCCGCGGAAGCCCTCGGTCAGGCCGGCGAACTCGTAGCCGCGCTCCTTCCAGGCCTCGACGAAGCCCTTGGCGATCTCCGGGTTGGCCGCCTTCTCCGGGAACCAGGGCGGGAAGAACAGCAGGTGGTAGCTGCCGTTGCCGGGCGCCCCCTTCTGCATCAGCTCACCGGGGAAGGAGCCGCCGGTCGACAGGATGCGGGTGTCGAGGCCCTGCTCGGCCGCCTGCTTCACCGCGAGCGTGATCTGCTCGACGCCCGAGGTGACGATGACCGTGTCGCCGCCGGACTGCTTGATGTTGGTGAGCTGGGCCGACAGGTCGGTGGCCTCCGGCGCCATGGTCTCGACCACGCCGATGGTGATGCCCTTGGCCTTCAGCTCCTCCTGGAACGCCTTGGCGGCGCCCAGGCCGAAGTCGTTGTTGACCGACAGGAAATCGACCTTCTTGATGGGCGGGTCGAAGTGGTCGAGGACCTTGGTGAAGGCCTTGGCCTCCATCGCCGAGGTCGGGGCGATGCGGAAGATCCAGGGATTGCCCGCCGTCGTGATCTTGCCCGACGACGAGGTCTCCACCACCATCGGCACCCCGTACTCCATCAGCTTGGGCATGACGGCGAGGGTGAAGGTCGAGCTCCAGGCGCCGATCAGCACCGGCACCTTGTCGCGCAGGATCAGCTTCTCGGCGGTGGTGACCGCCTCCTTGGGGTTGCTCTTGTTGTCCTCGATGACGAGCTCGATCGTCTTGCCGAGAACACCGCCGTTGGCGTTGACCACGGCCTCGGCGATGCGGGCGCCGTCGGTGACGTAGTTGCCGGACGCGGCGACCGCGCCGGTCAGCGGCTCCGTCACGCCGATCTTGATGGTGTCCTGGGCCAACGCCGAACCGGCGTGCAGCGCGGCGAGGACGGCGGTCGTCGCTAGGGTGATTCTGGTCATGCGGTGTCTCTCCTTAGCCCCCTGTTGGCACGGTCGTTGTCGGCAGGCCTCACGCCGCGGAGACGCGGGTCTGCCGGTATTTGAGGTCGCGGTAGTCGCCCGAGAGCACCGGCGGGTATTTGGCGGCGCCCGGCGGGGCGACGCATTCCACCAGCGCGTCGTAGTTGGGGTGATGGAAGAAGGCGATGGACAACCGGCGCGCCGTGGCCGCCGCCTCGTCGGCCGGGTTGACCACCCGGTGGGTGTTGGACACCCAGCGGTCGTTGGTCCACCGCATCAGAAGGTCGCCGATGTTGATCACGAAGTTGCCGGGATCCGTCTCGACGTCGATCCACTGGCCGCCACGGGTCAGCACCTGCAGCCCGCCCGGGACGTTCTCCCCGTTCAGGATGGTCAGCAGCCCGTAGTCGGTGTGGGCGCCCGCACGCAACTGCCCCGGGGCCGGCGGGCGCGGCTGCTCGGGGTAGAAGTTGATCCGCATCGCCGTGATGTGGCGATCGATCTTGTCGTCGAAAAAGGTCTCCTCGATGCCCAGCGCCAGGGCGGTGAGGCGCATCATGCAGGCGGTGATGCGCTCCATCTCGGCGTAGTAGCGCTCGGCCGCCGCGGCGAACCCGGGCGGACGCTCCGGCCACAGGTTGGGGATGAAATAGCGCTGGCCTTCGGCCGAGGTGTAGTAGGGGTCCTGCGGCCAGCGTTCGCGGCCGAAATGGTAGTATTCCTTGAGGTCGGGCGGGGTGTCCGCGCCGTTGCCGGCGGCCAGCGCCTCGATGCCCAGCGCCCGGTAGCCGCGCGGCGTGCCGGGCACCGGATGCTCGGCCCGCCGCTTCTCCTCCGCCGGCAGCAGGAAGAAATCGTAGGCGGTGCGGCGCAGGTCGTCCATCACCGCCGTCGGCACGCCGTGGCCGGTGATGGTGAAGAAGCCGATCTCGGTGCAGGTCCGGTCGATCACCCGGGCGACCGCCCGGCGCTCCTCGAGCCCGCCGTGCAGGGCGGGTGCGATGTCGATGACCGGGATGGTGGACGTCATGTCGCCTCCGTGTGGCGTGCGGGTGTCGGGTGGGGTCAGTGGAAGTAGGCGCCGCCGTCGACCACCAGGGTCTGGCCGGTGATGAACGCGGAGTCCGGGCCGGCGAAGAAGCAGGCGGCGCCGACCAGGTCGTCCGGCAGCATGTCGCGGGCCAGGATGCGGGTGCGCAGCGACGGCTCCTTCACCCCCTGGACCAGCACCGGGTTGCCCTGCACGCCGTCGCTGAGCGTGAAGCCCGGGGCCACGCTGTTGACCAGGATGCCGTGGCGGCCGAGCTCGCTGGCCAGCGCCCGGGTCAGCGACACCACCGCGCCCTTGCTGGCGACGTAGTGGGCCATGAAGGGGTTGCCCTTGAAGGCCACGCCCGAGGAGATGTTGATCACCCGTCCGCCGCCCTGCCGGCGCATCGGCTCCAGGGCCGCGCGGCAGCACAGGAACGGGCCCAGGGTGTTGACCTCCATGACCCGGCGCCATTCGGCCGGGTCGATCTCCTCGAACGGCTTGGGCGTGAGGGCGGAGTAGATCCCGGCGTTGTTGACCAGGATGTCCAGCCCGCCGAACGCCGCCTCGGCCGCCGCCGCCATGGCCGCGGTGTCGGCCTCGGCCGACACGTCGACCGTGACCCCGATCGCCTCGATGCCCTCCGCGGCGAGCCGGCCGGCGGCGTCCTCCGCCCCGGCCAGGTCGGCGACCACGAGACGCGCGCCGCGCGCCGCCAGGCCGCGCGCGATGGCGAAGCCGATGCCCTTGGCGCCGCCGGTGACAACCGCGACCTTGCCCTGGAGCGTCATCGTCGCGCCCCTCACGCCGCGGCCGCCGGGATGGGGGCGGGCAGCAGCGGGCTGTTGACCTCCTCCACCACGCCGGCGCGCACCGAGAAGTCCGGCACCACCATGGTGTCCGTCACCACCACCTCGCCGCTGTTGTCGCTGAGCTGCCAGCGGCCGGGCTTGAGGTCGAGGACGGCGATGTCGCCGGCCATGCCCGGCGTCAGCCCGCCGATCTCGTCGGCCATGCCGAGCATCCGCGCGGGGTTGCAGGTGACCGTCGCCAGCACCTCGGCCAGCGGCACGCCCAGCGCCAGCAGCTCGGTCATGGCGTGGGCGAGGCTGAAGGGGGCGACGCCGAAGAAGGAGTTGGCCTGCATGTCCGGGTCGGCCTCGTCGCTGGGCGCCCGCACGTTGTAGCCGTGCAGGTCGGCGCCCAGGGTGGTCGGCCGGATGCCGGCGGCGAGCGTGCGCCTGGCCATCTCGAAGCTGAAGTGGGAGCCGTGGCCGACGTCCACCGTGAGGCCGAGGTCGAGGGCCTTGTGGATGATCGGGTGCACCGCGCCGGTGCGGGTCGAGATGAAGCCGCCGGGGTGGCGGGTGAAGGGGTGGGCCAGGATGTCGCCGGGCTCCAGGATCGGGATCAGCTCCTCGACCAGCAGGTCGGGATCGACCGACGGCGCCCCCTCGGCGTCCGGCCACAGCCGGCCGAGATGCACGTAGAGGGGCACGCCGACTCCCACGGCGATCGTCTTGGCCAGCTTCATCACCTCCAGCCCCCAGCGCGAGGCGCCGCCCATCTCGCAATGGGCCTTGATGCCCTTGACCATGTCGCGGTTGGCCAGGCCGACGCGGATGGTGGCGTCCACGTCGACGCAGTCGGGCCGGTAGAGCTGCGGGTAGTAGTGCCCCTCCAGGCCGCCGACCAGGTAGGCGGAGAGGAAGCAGAGCGTGCGCGAGCGCGCCGGCTCGGCGATGAAGCGGCGGAAGGCCGGCAGGGTCATCAGGCTGGGCCCGCCCTGGTCGACCAGGGTGGAGACGCCGGAGCGCACGCCGACCATGTCGGGGTTGAGCCCGAAGCGGCCAGTGACGTGCTGGAAGACGTGGGCGTGGGTGTCGATCAGGCCGGGAGTCACGAGCTTGCCCGACACGTCGACCACGCGCGCCGCGGCGCTGTCCGGGATGCCGGGCGCCACGGCGGCGATGCGGCCGTCCGCCACGGCCACGTCGCCGACCATGTCGACGCCGCCGGCGGGATCCATGACCCGCCCGCCACGGAGAAGGAGGTCGTAGGTGTGCTGCGACGGCATGCGGTCCCCTCGATGCGCGGTGATGAAAAGCTGCCGGCCTTTCAGCAAGCGCCATGCCAGCGCCGGGCCGAGGCCGGGGCTGCGAAAATTTTCTTCAGCCTGCTGATGGAATACCCGGATATGGATTCTTGAGCGCCGCCCCGCCTGCGAACGAAGAGTGTTTTGTCTTTGTAATCAATATATTGGATCGATGCCCCGATGGCCGGAACGCGACGGCCATGGCGGCATCCGCGGGCACGATCTCCGGGGTATCGCCATGGATTGCACCGATTGTGCGTCGCCGCATTTCTTCAGCGTGCTGAAGAGTGTCCAGAGGATGGGCATGGGCTGCACACATTTGCACCGCCCCCATCGGGGCAAAAATCGGCCTCCGAATTGATATGGATCAATGATTTTGCCCCTTTGCCCCCAGTCCGGATCGGGCTTTTTGCCGCCGGCCGCTGCCCATTTCATCAGCACGCTGAAAACATGGACGCCGCCGCCGCGGCACGCGATTCCAGCAAATCCGCGGCCGTGTTCGTTTGGCACATCGGTTGCGTAGCCAAGTCGGACGCGGTGCCGGTCTTCGCCGGCGGCCGCCGAACCCGACGATCCGCACCGCTTCGTGTGCACACCATTGTTCCTAAGGAGACGCGCAGGATGGCGGAATTCCTCCAGCATTGCGCCAACGCAATGATACTGGGTGGCACATACGCGCTTCTGGGTATCGGCCTGACCTTGATCTTCGGCATCATGCGCGTGGTGAACTTCACCCATGGCGAGCTCTACACGTTCGGCGCCTACATGATCTTCATGCTGACGTCGCTGCTTGGCGTCGACTTCTTCGCGTCGCTGATTCTGGCGGCGGTGCTGGGCGTGGCGCTCGGCGCCGTGATCGAGCGGGTGCTGCTGCGGCCGCTGAAGGGCGCGGACATCGACACCACCATGCTGGTGATGATCGGCGCGGGCATCGCGCTGCAGGCCAGCGAGCAGCTCGCCTGGGGCGGCGTCGCCAAGTCGGTGCCCAACCCCTTCCCCAACGACCCCCTGCAGTTCGGCCCGGTGTCGATCAGCCCGATCCGCCTGTTCGTGCTGGGGGTGGCGCTGCTGCTGCTGGTCGGCTTCTACGCCCTGATCAACCGCACCCGGCTGGGGGTGGCGATGCGCGCCACCTTCCAGGACCCCGACACCGCCGCCCTGATGGGCGTCAACAACGGCGTGATGTACACGCTGACCTTTGCCCTGGGTTCCGGCCTCGCCGCGGTGGCGGGGGCCCTGCTCGGGCCGATCTTCCTGGTCCAGCCCACCATGGGCGACCTGGTGTCCCTGAAGGCCTTCGCCATCGTCATCCTCGGCGGGCTGGGCAACATCGTGGGCGCCAGCATCGGCGGCTTCGTGCTGGCCTTCGCCGAGGAGTTCGGGGCTGGCTACGTCTCCTCGGGCTACCGCGACGCCATGGGCTTCCTGCTGATCATCGCCGTCCTGCTGATCCGCCCGCAGGGCCTCTTTGCCGCACGGGAGCGCATCGGATGACCAGACACGTCCTGCCCTGGGGCTTCGTCGCGGCGATGGCCACCCTGCCGCTGTGGATGACCGACCTCTACATTCTCTACATCCTCACCTCGACCGGCATCTTCATCATCGGGGCGATGAGCCTGAACCTGCTGCTCGGCTACACCGGCCAGCTCAGCCTCGGCCACATCGCCTTCTTCGGCATCGGCGCCTACACCAGCGCGCTGCTGTCGCTGGGCTTCGACCTCGACCTCGGCGGCGCCGAGCCGTTCGCCCTGGGGCCGCAGCCGGTGTGGGTCGCCTTCGCCGGCGGCGTCGCCGTGGCGGCGCTGTGCGGCGGCCTGATCGGCAAGCTGGCGTTCCGGGTGCGCGGCGCCTACTTCGTCATCGTCACCATCAGCTTCGCCCAGGTCATGCGGATGGTCGCGCTCAACTGGGTCGACCTCACCGAGGGGCCCATGGCCCTGACCTCGATCCCGCCGCTGTCGCTGTGGCTGCCGGGCGAGGGGGTGGTGGCGCTCTACGGCAAGCTGCCCAACTACTTCATCGTGCTGGCGGCGGCCGTGCTGTGCTACCTGGTCATCCAGCGCATCGTGGAATCCCGGGTCGGCCGGGCCATGGTGGCGCTGCGCGAGAACGAGTCCCTGGCCCGCTCGGTCGGCATCCCGGTCACCCGCTACCTGGTGGTGGCCACCGTGATCGCCGCCGGCATGGCCGGTGCGGCGGGGGCGCTCTACGCCCACTACGTCCGCATCGTCGACCCCGACGTGTTCCTGTTCATCTACACCGTGACGATGGTGATCATGGTCATCACCGGCGGCAAGGGGACGCTGGCCGGTCCGGTCGTCGGCGGCCTGCTGTTCGGCGCACTGCCCGAGGTGCTGCGCGAGGTGGCGCGGCCCGAGGTGCAGTGGATCGTCTACGGCGTCGCCATGATCCTGGTCGTCTTCTTCCTGCCCCAGGGCATCGTCCCGGCGGTGCGCAACCTGGCCCAGCGCCTGCGCGCCCGGCTGTCGGCGCTGCGCCCGGCGTCGCGGCGCATCGGCAAGGAGACCTCGGCATGACCGCCGCGACCCCGGCCAACACGGCCACTGCGGCCACCCCGGCCGCCCTGGAGGTGCGCGACGTCGCCGTCCATTTCAGCGGCCTCGTCGCCATCGCCCGCATGAACTTCCAGGTGCACGAGGGCGAGATCGTCAGCCTGATCGGCCCCAACGGGGCGGGCAAGACCACCGCCTTCAACGTCATCACCGGCTTCCTCAAGCCGACCGGCGGCTCGGTGCTGTTCCACGGTGCCGACCTGACGCGGCTGCCCCCCGAGCGGATCGCCGCCCTGGGCGTCGTGCGCACCTTCCAGCGCACCAGCATCTTCGCCGGCTGCACCGTGCTGGAGAACGTGCTGACCGGGCTGCACCGCCAGGGCCGCACCGAGACCTGGGCGGCCCTGCTGCGGCCGCCGCGGGTGCGCCGGGAGGCGGAGCGGCTGCGGGCGACCGCCGCGGAGATCCTCGGCTTCGTCGGCCTCACCCACCGCGCCGACGACCTCGCCTCGGGCCTGTCCTACGGCGAACAACGCCTGCTGGGCATCGCCATCGCGCTGGCCGCCGCCCCCCGCCTGCTGCTGCTGGACGAACCGGCGGCCGGCCTCAACCCGTCGGAGACGGAGGCCTTCATGGGCGTGGTGCAGCGCATCCGCGGGCGCGGCGTGACCGTCCTGCTGGTCGAGCACGACATGCGCATGGTGATGAGCATCTCCGACCGGGTGGTGGTGCTGAACCACGGCCGGATCATCGCCGACGGGCCGCCCGCGGCGGTGCGCAGCGACCCGGACGTCATCCGTGCCTATCTGGGACAGGGGGTCGCCCATGCTCAAGCTTGACGGCATCACCGTGTGCTACGGCCGCATCCCGGCGCTGCGCCGGGTCTCCCTGGAGGTCGAGGAGGGCGAGCTGGTCACCCTGATCGGCGCCAACGGCGCCGGCAAGACCACCACCCTGCGCGCCATCAGCGGCCTGCTGCCGCTGGCCGAGGGGCGGATCACCTTCGAGGGGCGCGCGATCGGCAACGCCGAGCCGCGCACCGTCCTGGCGCTGGGCGTCGCCCACTGCCCGGAGGGGCGCCGCGTGTTCCCCCAGCTCTCGGTGCGCGAGAACCTGGAGATGGGGGCCTACCTGCGCCGCGACCGCGCCGGCGTCGCCGCCGACCTGGAGCGCATGTTCGAGCGCTTCCCCCGCTTGAAGGAGCGCATCGGCCAGGCCGCCGGCACCATGTCGGGGGGCGAGCAGCAGATGCTGGCGATCGCCCGGTCGCTGATGTCCAGGCCCAAGCTGGTGCTGTTCGACGAGCCGTCGCTGGGCCTTGCCCCGAACCTGGTGGAGCAGACCTTCGCCATCATCCGCGACATCCGCGCCGAAGGGACCACGGTGCTGATGGTGGAGCAGAACGCCTACGCCGCGCTGGACATGTGCGACCGTGCCTACCTGCTGGAGAGCGGCGAGGTGATGGAGCACGGCACCGGCCGGGCCATGCTCGCCAACGACCACATCCGCAAAGCCTATCTCGGCGGCTGAGAAGAGAGAACCTGGATCATGGGAACCACCACTGCGGACACCGCCGCCGGGACCACCACGTCCGGGGTCGGCGCCCCGGTCCGGCGCAAGGAGGACGACCGCCTGCTGCGCGGCCGCGGCCGCTTCGTCGGCGACGTGGCGCTGCCCGGCATGATGGACTTCGCCTTCGTGCGCAGCCCGGTCGCCCACGCCCGCATCACCGGCGTCGCGATCCCCGGGGCTCATGCCGGCGCCGTCTTCGTCTGGAACGACCTCGCCGGCGGCGGGGTGCGGCCGATCCGCGCCTCCTCCGGCCTGCCCGGCTTCAAGGTGTCGGACCAGCCGCCGCTGGCCGACGGCAAGGTGCGCTTCGTCGGCGAGCCCGTCGCCGTGTGCGTCGCCGCCAGCCGGGCCGAGGCCGAGGACATCGCCGCCGCGGTGCTGGTCGACTACGAGGAGCTGCCGGTCAACGTGGAGATGCTGGAGGCCATCAAGCCCGGAGCCCCCAGGGTGCACGAGCACTGGCCCGACAACGTCTTCCTGGAGACCAGCGTGGGCGGGCCTCTGCCGGCGGCGGCCACCGCCGCCCCGGTGAAGGTGACGCGCACCATCCGCACCGCGCGCCAGTGCATGGTGCCGATGGAGGGCAAGGGGGTGGTCGCCCATTGGGACCGCCACACCGAGCAGCTCGTCCTCACCACCTCGACCCAGATGCCGCACATCGTGCGTGCCGGCCTGGCGGAGTGCCTGGACCTCGACCAGGGGCTGATCCGGGTGATCGCCCCCGACGTCGGCGGCGGCTTCGGCTGGAAGGGGCTGCTGCAGCCCGAGGAGGTGATCGCCGCCTGGCTGGCGCGGCGCTTCGACCGGCCGATGCGCTGGACCGAGGACCGCCGCGAGCACCTGGTGGCCGCCGCCAACGCGCGCGAGCACCACTACGAGATCACCGCCTACGCCGACGGGCGCGGCCGCCTGATCGCCCTGGAGGCCGAGGCCTGGGTCGACGCCGGGGCCTATTCCGTCTACCCCTTCACCGCCTGCCTGGAGGCGGCGCAGATCGGCAGCATCCTGCCCGGACCCTACGACTTCCAGCACTACCGCTGCCGCACCCATTCGGTGGCCACCAACAAGCCGCCGCTGGTCCCCTTCCGCGGCGTCGCCCGCACCGGCGTGTGCTTCGCCATGGAGCAGATGATCGACGCCATCGCCGCGGCGGTGGGGCGCGAGGCCTGGGAGGTGCGCCTGGAGAACCTGGTGCGCCCCGAGCAGATGCCCTTCGACAACGTGACGAAGAAGCATTTCGACAGCGGCGACTACCCGGAATCGGTGCGCCGGGCGGTGGCCGCCATCGGCCTGGAGGCGGTGCGGGCGCGCCAGACGGCGGGCGAGCCGGACGGGCGGCGCATCGGCGTCGGCTTCGCCACCTACTGCGAGCAGGCGGCCCACGGCACCGCGGTCTACCATGGCTGGGGCATCCCCATGGTGCCGGGGCACGAGCAGGTGCAGGCCCGCATCACCCCCGACGGCGGGCTGGAGCTGCGGGCCGGCGTGCAGTCCCACGGCCAGAGCATGGAGACCACCTTCGCCCAGGTCGCCCACGAGGTGCTGGGCATCCCCCTGGACAGGATCAAGCTGATCCACGGCGACACGGCGCTCACCCCCTACTCCACCGGCACCTGGGGCTCGCGCAGCATGGTGATGGCCGGCGGCGCCGTCGCCACCGCTTGCCGCCAGCTGGCCGAGCGGGTGCGCCGCATCGGCGCCCACCTGCTGCAGGTGGCACCCGACCGGACCGCCCTGGCCGACGGCGCGGTGTGCGCCGGGGCGGCCAGCGTCACCATCCGCGAGGTCGCCCACACCTGGTACCGGGCGCCCCAGCTGCTGCCCGCCGACGTCGACCGCGGCGGGCTGGAGGTCACCGCGGGCTACAAGCCCAAGAGCGACCACGGCACCTTCTCCTACGCCACCCACGCCGCCGTGGTGGCCATCGACACCGAGCTGGGCGACGTCGAGATCCTCGACTACGTGGTGGTCGAGGACGCCGGCACCATGGTCAACCCGATGGTGGTCGACGGCCAGATCTGCGGCGGCGTCGCCCAGGGCGTCGGCACCGCGCTCTACGAGCAGACGCGCTACGACGCCGAGGGGCAGCCGCTGGCCTCCACCTTCATGGACTATCTCGTCCCCGGCTTCACCGAGGTCCCGCACGTGAGGATCCTGCACATGCACACCCCGTCCCCCTACACCGAATTCGGCATGAAGGGCATCGGCGAGGGCGGCGCCATCGCCCCGCCGGCGGCGCTGTGCAACGCCGTCAACGACGCCCTGGCGCCGCTCGGCGCCACCGTCAGCGCGGTGCCGATGACCCCCGAGGTGATCCTCGCCGCCCTGGCCGGCGGCGGGAGGGGCGCATGAAGGCCGTCGACTTCGACTACGCCGCCCCCGCCAGCCTGGACGCCGCCCTGGCCCTGCTGGCCCGCGACGACGCGCTGGCCCGGCCGGTGGCCGGCTCCCAGTCGCTGGGGCCGATGCTGAACCTGCGCCTCGCCCAGCCGGAGCTGCTGGTCGACATCAGCCGCCTGCCGGAGCTGACGGCCATCGCCGCCGAAGGCGACACCCTGGTGATCGGCGCCTGCGTCACCCACGCCACGCTGGAGGACGCCGGCTACCCCGACCTCACCCGCGGCGTGCTGCCGGCGGTGGCGGCGGGCATCGCCTACCGGGCGGTGCGCACCCGCGGCACCATCGGCGGCAGCCTCGCCCACGCCGACCCCGCGGCCGACTGGGTGGCGGTGCTGACGGCGTTGGGCGCGGAGGTGGTCCTGGCCGGGCCGCGGGGCCGCCGCGCGGTCGCCATGGACGGCTTCATCGTCGGCGCCTTCGAGACGGCGCTGGAGCCGGGCGAGCTGCTGGTGGCGGTGCGCGTCCCGGCCCTGTCGGCCGCCGCGCGCTGGGGCTACACCAAGGTCTGCCGCAAGACCGGGGAGTTCTCCCGGGCCACCGGCGCCGTCCTGCTCGACCCGCCGCGCGGGGTCGCCCGCTGCGTTGTCGCCGCGGCGTCGGGCCCGCCGCTGGTGTTCGACGACCCCGCCCTCGTCGGCGACGCCGAGCGGCGCGCCGCCGCCGTCGCCGGCCGGCTCGACGGCATCGACCCCGCCGCCCACATCGTCGCCTTGCGGCGCGCCATCGCGCAGGCGACGTCTCCTGCCCAGGTGACCCCATGACCGCCCACACCCGGACCATCTCCCTCACCATCAACGGCGCGCCGGTCACCGCCACCGTGTCGCCGCGCACCCACCTCGCCGACTTCCTGCGCGAGCAGCGGCTGCTGACCGGCACCCATCTGGGGTGCGAGCACGGGGTGTGCGGTGCCTGCACCCTGCTGATCGACGGCCAGCCCGCGCGCTCGTGCATCACCTACGCCGTCGCCTGCGACGGCCGCTCCGTGACCACGGTGGAGGGCCTCGACGACGACCCCGTGGCGACCCATCTGCGCGACGCCTTCTCGGCCGAGCACGGCCTGCAGTGCGGCTTCTGCACGCCGGGCATGCTGGTGGCGGCGCGCGACGTGGTGCTGCGCCGCCCCGACGCCGACAACGCGGCGATCCGCGTGGCGATGAGCGGAAATCTCTGCCGCTGCACCGGCTACGTCGGCATCGTCAACGCGATCCGCCGTGTCCTCGACGAACGAAACGCACAACCGGACTGACATGCCCCAGATCTCCCAGAGCTTCACCGTCGCCTACCCGCGCGCCCAGGTCTGGCCCGTGCTGGGCGACATCGAACGGGTCGTCCCCTGCATGCCCGGCGCCTCGCTGACCGCGCCGGTCGAGGGCGACGCGTTCACCGGCGCCATGGGCGTCAAGCTCGGCCCGATCGCCGCCTCCTTCGCCGGGCGCGGCGAGCTGGCGATGGACCCGGCCAGCCACAGCGGCACCCTGCAAGGCCAGGGCACCGATTCCAAAAGCAACTCGCGCGCCAAGGGCACGGTGACCTTCACGGTGCTGGAGGCCGAGGGCGGGGCGGCGACCCGGGTCGACCTCGCCGTCGACTTCACCCTGGGCGGGGCGCTGGCCCAGTTCGGCCGCGGCGCCATCGTCCAGGACATCGCGCGCCGCCTGACCGCCGAGTTCGCCCGCAACCTGGAAGCGACGCTGGCCGCCGACTCCGCCGCCGCCACCGCGCCGGCCCCCTCCGCCGACGCCGCAGCCGGCCCCCAGGAGAGCACGACGGCCGCCCCGCCGCCCCGCCCCGCCCCGGCACCGGCCGGCCAGCTCAACGCCGGCGCCCTGCTGTGGGCGATGCTGCGCGACTGGATCAAGGGGCTGCTGCCCGGCAAGCGGCGCAGCGGGTCGGCGGGATGAGCGGCGATCCGCTGGGCGCCTTCGCCCCCCACGGCCGCGTCACCATCGATGGCGCCCCCGCCGGCCCGCTGGCCGGGCTGGGTGTCGCGGTGAAGGACCTGTTCGACATCGCCGGGGTGCCGACCGGCGCCGGCAACCCGGACTGGCTGCGCACCCACCCCGTGCCGGAGCGCACCGCGCCGGCGGTCCAGATGCTGCTGGACGCCGGGGCCCGGGTGGTCGGCAAGACGGTCACCGACGAGCTGGCCTGGAGCCTGAACGGCGAGAACGCCCATTACGGAACGCCGGTCAACCCGCGCGCCCCCGGGCGCATTCCCGGCGGCTCCTCCAGCGGGTCGGCGTCGGCGGTGGCCAGCGGCCTTGCCGATGCCGGCGTGGGCACCGACACCGGCGGCTCGGTGCGGCTGCCCGCCAGCTATTGCGGGCTCTACGGCCTGCGCCCCAGCCACGGCGCGGTGCCGGCCGAGGGGCTGGTGCCGCTGGCCCCAAGCCTCGACACCGTCGGCTGGTTCGCGCGCGACGCCGCCACCCTGTCCCGGGTCGGCGCCGTCCTGCTGCCGCCCGACGCGGGCGGCGCCCCGACCCGGCTGCTGCGCGCCGACGACGCCTTCGAGGCCGCGGGGGAGGCGGTCGGCGCGGCCCTGGCCGAGGCGCTGGCCTGGGTGGTCGCGCGGCTCGGCGCGCCGGCCTCCGTGCGCCTTGCGCCGGCCGGGCTGGACGCCTGGCGCCCGGTCTTCCAGACCGTCCAGGCCGCCGAGGCCTGGCAGGCCCATGGCCCCTGGATCGAGGCGGTGCGCCCCACCTTCGGCCCCGGCGTGCGCGAGCGCTTCGCCGCGTCGGCGACGCTGGACCCGGCGGCCGTCGCGGCCGCCCGGGCGGCACGGGCCGACGTGCGCGCCCGCCTCGACGACCTGATCGACGGCGACGGGGTGATCGTCCTGCCCACGGCGGCCGGTGCGGCACCCCCCTGCGGCGCCACCGGCCCGGCGCTGGACGCCACCCGCAACCGGGCGCTGGCCCTGCTCTGCCCGGCCGGACTGGCCGGGCTGCCCCAGGTCTCCATCCCCGCGGGGCTGGTCGACGGCTGCCCCGTCGGCCTGTCCCTGATCGCCCCGCGCGGCGCCGACCGCGCCCTGCTCGACCTCGCCCTGCGCCTCGGAGTGCCCGTCCCATGATCCCGGAGATCCCCGGCCTCGCCATCAACCGCCCCGACGTGCTCGAGGAGGTCACCGCGGCCTTCCGGCGCTACGAGGCGGCGCTCGTCGGCAACGACGTCGCCGTGCTGGACGAGCTGTTCTGGAACGACCCGCGCACGGTCCGCTATGGCGCCGGCGAGAACCTCTACGGCTATGACGCGATCGCCGCCTTCCGCAAGGCGCGGCCGGCGGCCGGGCTGGATCGCAGCCTGCGCAACACGGTGATCACCACCTTCGGCGCCGACATCGCCACGGCCTGCACGGAGTTCGAGCGGCCGGGGACGGACCGGGTGGGGCGGCAGACGCAGACCTGGGTGCGCCGGCCCGAGGGCTGGCGTATCGTGGCCGCCCACGTCTCGCTGATGGCCCAGGGGTGACCGCAGTTCCCATGACCAGCCTTTCCCTCGACCGCGCGGCGGACGAGAGCGTCGACCACGCCCTCGCCGACCGGCCCGGCTTCCTGATCCGCCGCCTGCACCAGATTCACGTCGCCATGTTCATGGAGGAGTGCGCGGAGTTCGCCGTCACCCCGGTCCAGTACAGCGTGCTGACGGTGCTGGCCTCCCACGGGGAGCTGGACCAGGCGACCCTGGCGACGCTGGTCGGCGTCGACCGCACCACCACCACCGGCGTGCTGACCCGGCTGGCCGAACGCGGCGTGCTGGAGCGCCGCGCCAGCCCCAGCGACAAGCGGATGAAGCTGGCCGCGCTCACCGCGGACGGGCGCAAGCTGCTGCGCCGCATGGACCGGCGGGCCCAGCGCGCGCACGAGCGCACGGTCGCCGCCCTGCCCCGCGAGGACCGCGCCGCCTTCCTGCGCGCCCTCGCCCACCTCGTGGAAGCCAACAACAGCTACGGCCGGGCGCCGCTGGTGCTGCCCGGCGCGTGAGGAGATGCCCCGTGAGTGACGACCTCAGCGACAGCGCCACCCTGATGGCGGCCCGCCGCCTGGCCGCCGCGCGGCCACGCTGGACCGCGGTGCAGACCGCCGGCGACCGGCTGGGGCTGGACGCGGCCACCCTGCTGCACGCCGGCCCGCCCTTCGCCGATCCAGCCGCGGTTTGCCCGCCCATCCTCAACGCCGCCGCCGCGGCCCTGGTGTTCGAGGGCGTGGCCGGCGATCTCGACGCGGCGCGCACCCTGGTGCGCGACGGCTCGGTCGCCCTACGCCCCGCCCAGGACCTGGGCGTGGTCACGCCGCTGGCCTCGGTGGTGTCGCGCTCCACCTGGCTGCAGGTGGTCGAGGCCGAGGGGGTCAGCGCCTGCGCCCCGCTCAACGAAGGGGGCGGCCCGGCGCTGCGCTTCGGCATCGCCACCCCGGCGGTGGTGGAGCGCCTGCACCTGCTGCGCGGCGCCGTGGGGCCGGCGCTGGCCGCGGCGCTGGACGATCCGGTCGATCTCGTGGCCATCGCCGCCGCGGCGCTGGCCGAGGGCGACGAGCTGCACGGCGTCACCACCGCCTCGTCGCGCCGCCTGGCGGCGCTGCTGACTCCCCGCCTGGGATCGGCCGAGGCGGTGGCCTTCCTGGAGGGGGCGGGCCAGTTCTTCCTCAACCTGTGGATGGCCGCCTGCAAGGCGATGATGCTGGCCGGCCATGGCGTGCCCGGCAGCGCCCTGGTGACGGCGGCCGGCGGCAACGGGGTGGACATGGGCATCGGCCTGTCCGGCACCGCCACCGGGCGGTGGTTCGCCGCCCCGGCGGAGCCGCCGACCGGTGGCCCCGACGCCGGCCCGCCCGGCGGCGCCCCCCGGCCGCGCCTGCCGGCGATCGGCGACAGCGCGGTGATCGACGCGGTGGGCCTCGGCGCCTTCGCTCTGGACGCCGCACCGGACCTGCGGCGTGACCTCGCCGCCGCCGTCGCCACCCTTCCGCCGGACCTGGCGGACCGGCTGCTGCGGGTCGCGCACCCGGCGCTGGGCCGCCGCGTCGGCCTGGACGCCCGCGCCGTGGTCGGCACCGGCCAGCCGCCGGCGGTCTGCCTCGGCGCCCTCGACCCGGCCGGGGAGGCGGGGATCGTCGGCCGCGGCCTGGCCCGCCATCCCCTGGCCTGCCACACCGCCGCCGTGGCGGCGCTGGGCCCGCCCGCCGCCTGATCCCCCGGGCCCCCCGGGGCCGCTGCCCGGGCCGCGACCCGGGCCGCTACCGGGGGATGTCGGGCTCGACCAGCGTGGCGAGCTTGAGCAGGCACTGCTGCCAGCCGAGGTGGCAGGCCTCGGGCGGGATGCCGTCCGGGATGCCCCGCTGCTCGATGCTCAGCTCGGTGCCGACCGACACGGCCGTGATGGTCACGGTCGTGGTCATCTCGCCCGGCGGGCCGGGATCGTCGAACCGGTCGGTGTAGACCAGGCGCTCTCCGGGAACGACCTCCTGGTAGGTGCCGGCGAAGGCATGGCTGTCGCCGGTCGTGAAGTTGCGGAAGGACATGCGGTGGGTGCCGCCGACCCGGGCGTCGAGCCCGTGCACGGTGCACACGAACCCGTTGGGGGGAAGCCAGCTGGCGACGGCGTCGGCCTCGACGAAGGCCCTGAAGACCTTGTCGGGTGTGGTGGCGAGAACGCGGTGCAGCCTGACGGTGCTCGTCATGGACGTTTCCTTTCCGTGTGACGGGGGCATCCCGGCGGGCCGGGCCTATGTGGGGCGGTCCGCCGCGGCCTCGAGCGTGGCGATGTCGATCCTGCGCATGGTCATCATCGCCTCCATCACCCGGCCGGCCTTGGCCCGGTCGGGGTCGGCCATCAGGTCGATCAGACGCCGCGGCGTGATCTGCCACGAGAACCCCCAGCGGTCCTTGCACCACCCGCAGTCGCTTTCGCTGCCGCCGGTGCCGACGATGGCGTCCCAGTAGCGGTCGGTCTCCTGCTGCGTCTCGGTGAGCACCATGAAGCTGACGGACTCGTTGGCCTGGAAGACCGGGCCCCCGTTCAGGCCGAGGAACGGCCGGCCCAGCACGGTGAACTCGACGGTGAGCTCGCTGCCCACCTGCCCGCCGGGAAAGTCCGCCGCGGCGGCGTTGGTCCGGCCGACGCGGCTGTCGGGGAAGGTGTCGGCGTAGAAGGCGGCGGCCTTGCGGGCTTCGCCATGGTCGAACCACAGGCAGGTGACGAGCTCGGTCATCGCGGTCCCTCCTCGTTGCGGGGCGGTGCGGCGGCGCCGAACAGCATCCCGATGTAGCGGTGCAGGTGGTCGACGCTGTCCGCGGCGATTTGGGCCCCGCCCGTCGCCTTGGCCAGGATGAAGGCGCCCTGAAGCACCGCCTGGGTGTGCAGCGCCAGCGATTCCGCGGTCCAGGACGGGGCCATCCCCCGCTGCCGCATCGCCGCCGCGATGTCGGCCTGCACGGTCGCGGCGTGGCCGGCGATGCAGCGCTCGCACGCCGCGCGGATGGCGGGGGTGGTCTCGAACACCTCCTGGACCATGGTGCCGACCAGGCAGGTGAACTCCGCCACCCCGCCCCGCAGGAGGGCCTTGCGGAACGCCACGTAGCCCAGCACCCGGTCGAGCGGATCGGCATGGTCGTGGTAGGGCGCGGCGGCGAACAGGGCGCCGGTGACCGCCGACCAGTGGTCCGCCGCGGCGACGCCCAGGGCGTCCTTGCTCTTGAAGTGATGGAAGAACGCGCCCTTGGTGACGCCGGCGGCGGCGCACAGCTCGTCCACCGTGGTGGCCGCATAGCCCTTGGCGCGGATCACCGTCAGGGCGGCGTCGAGCAGCTTGCTCCGGGCGTCCGGTTTCGCGGCGTCGTTGACCATGCGGTCCTCCTTGGACAGGAACATACCAACCAGTCGGTATGTCGTCAACGGCGCCTGACGCGATGCCCGAAACGACGAAGGCCGGGCGGCCCCCCTGGGACCGCCCGGCCTTCGGACCGCAAACCGACAGGCCGTCAGGCCGAGCGGATCTCCCGCAGCACCTTGTCGATGCCCTCACGCAGGGTCTCGGTCTGCTGCGCCACCTCGGCCGAGGCGCCCAGCACCTGGGTGGCGGCGGCGCCGGTGCGGGTGGCGGCGGCCGACACCGTCTCCATGCTGCCCGACAGCGCGACCGTGCCGGTCGCCGCCTGCTCGACGTTGCGGGCGATCTCCCGCGTCCCCGCCTCCTGCTCCTCGACCGCCGCGGCGATGCCGCTGGAGATCTCGTTGATGGTGGCGATGGTCTCCACGATGCGGCGGATGGCGGCGGCGGCCTCCATGGTCACGCTCTGGATGGCGGAGATCTGCTGGGCGATCTGCTCGGTCGCTCCGGCGGTCTGGTTGGCCAGGTTCTTGACCTCGCTGGCCACCACGGCGAAGCCCTTGCCGGCCTCGCCGGCCCGCGCCGCCTCGATCGTGGCGTTGAGCGCCAGCAGGTTGGTCTGGCTGGCGATGGCCGAGATGAGCTCCACCACCTTGCCGATCTCGGCGGCCGAGCTCTGCAGGGTCTGCACGGTCTCGTCGGTGCGCTGGGCCTCGTTGGCCGCCTGGCCGGCGAAGCGGGCGCTGTCCGACACCCGCCGGCCGATCTCGCCGATCGAGGCCGACAGCTCCTGGGCCGCCGCCGAGATGGTCTCGACGTTGGCGTGGGTCTGCCCGGCGGTGGCCGCGGCCTCCGTCGCCTCGCTGCGGTTCTGCTCGGCCGCGTGGGTCATCTCGCTGGCCATGGTGTGCATCTCGTCGGCGCGCGACGACAGGGTGCCGACCACCGCGTTGATGGTGCGGTCGAGGTCGTCGGCCAGCGCCAGCATGGCGGCCCGGCGCTCCTGGGTGGCGCGGTTGCGCTCCTCCTCGGCCCGGGTGTTGGCCACCTCCACCTCCCGCGCGGTGTCGCGGAACACCACCAGGGCGTTGGCCATGTCGGCGATCTCGTCGCCGCCATGGGCCTTGATCGGGTGGTCGAGGTTGCCGGCGGCGATCGAGCGCATGGCCTCGGCCAAGGCGGTGAGCCGGGCCACGATGTGGCGTCCGACCACCAGCCAGACCACCAGGATCGAGGCCAGCACGCTGACCAGCGCCAGGCCGGTCAGCCATGCGCGCCCCTGGCCGACCGCGTTGTCGGCGTCGGCCGCGGCCGTTGCCGCCTGCTCCTTGGCGGTGCGCACCAGGTTCTCCGCGGCCGCGCTCAGGTTCGCCGCCGAGCGCGCGTTCGCCGTCAGCAGCTCCGCCGCCTCGGCCTTGGCCGCCAGGCCCGCGGCACGCACGGCGAAGATGCCGTTCTCGCCGCTGCCGAAGTCCAGGAACGCCTTGGCGCCGTCGCCGAGCTCGCCCGCCGCGGCGCCGCCGACCGCCGCCAGCCGGCTCTCGAAGGCGGCCCGGGCGTCCGTGAAGGCGGTCTCCAGGCCGCCCAGCGCGTCCGCCGAGGGGACCATGCCCGCCTGGTTCATCTGGCCGGCCATCAGGTTGGCGTAGGCCGACAGCTCAAGAAGCGTGCGCACCGCCGCCAGATCCTGGCGCACCCAGATCAGGCTGTCGGAGGCGGTGGACTTCAGATCCACCGTCGACAGCTTGAAGGTGCCGCGGGCACGCACGATGAGGCTGTCGAGGGTGTTCGCGATCGCCGCCTCCAGCTCGGCCGCGTTGGCGACCGACAGGGCGACGTCGGTGCTCAGCGTGATGCGGTCCGACACCGACGTCGCCGGGTCGAGGACGGTGCGCTGCCACGCGAAGACGTCGGTCGGCGCCACCCCCAGCTTCAGCAGCGCGTCGAGCTGCCCGCCGAGATCGGCGGCCTGCCGGTTCTCCGCGAAGCGCTTGGCGCCCAGCAGCGCCTTCGGGGCGGCCATGCTGAACTGGGTCATCGCCTCGTTCACCTCGGCAACGGTCCCGGCCTGGGTGACGCTGCGCAGGGCGCGCGCCATGGTGATGACCGCGATGCGCGCCTCGAACGCCGCCACGAGGTCGGCGCTCAGCTCGTTGTCCAGCCGGTCGGCGGTGGAGGTGATGCCGTTCTCAAGCTCGGTGTTCGACTTCTCGAGGGCCGCGCTCCGTGCGTCCACCAGCGGCTGGATCAAGGCCACCAGGGCGCGGTGGGCACCGTTCAGGCCGGTGAGGGCGTCGGCCACCTTGCCGTTGGCGGTGATCCCCCGCTCCACCGCGGCGTCGAGCCGCGTCAGGTTGGCGACCATCGAGTCCGCCTCGCCGCGCAGGCTGGCGAGGGTGTCCGGGGCGGCGCCGAGGCGTTCGGCCTCGGCGATCAGCCCGGTCAGCGACTCCTGCTGGCGCAGCAGGTCCTCCTGCAGATAGGCCCGGGCCTCCTGGGTCGCGGCACCGGCGAGCGCCGGCGCCACGGCGACGATCCGCGCGCTCTCCGTCGCCAGTCCCTGGGCCGCCGACAGACTCGGTATCGCCTCCCCTGTGACCTCGCGCAGCGAGGTGTCGACGGTGCCGAACGAGAGCCAGCCGACGCCCGCCCCCAGCACCGCAAGGGCGGAAATCGCGCCAACCGACACCAGGAGCTTCCCTCCGATGCCAAACCGTCCGCGCCTGGCGGGCGTCATCGTCGCCCCCATCGTCTTGCCGCTCATCCGCCCACTCCTTCTTCGAACGCTCGGACCCCTTCAGCGGGTCGGGATCCGATTCGCAAAGTGCGAAGCATTCGCTGACGTGGTTTAAAAAGTTCTCAACATCGGCCACACGGCCTACGACATGCCACCGATCCGGCGGGCCGGCCATCTGTTCGGACGACGCACTGTTGGACGCATAACCAGCTTGCTCCGCGCGGGCCGTACCGCTATCTTGGCGATAGGATGCCGGTGGTCATTTCATGTATCACGTGCCAGCCTGTCAATACCCGCCGGCCCCGGCGATGTACCAATGCACAAATGGCCGAACCACGAAGGATCAAGCACGACGTTTTGTCGACACCCTGCACTGCGCGGAACGGCGAAGAACCGGACGAATTCCAATGACGCGTGGACAGGATCGGGGATCAGGGGGGGATTTGTGATGGCATATGATCGTAGGCGGGCGGGCGCAGAGGCCGCCGAACACGGCGAGATCCGCCTCGGCGCGCTGGCCGATCTCGTCAGCTTCCACCTGCGCCTGGCCCAGGAGGCGTCCTACCACGCATTCCTGCAGCGCATAGCAGCCGACGAAGAATTGGCCGGCTTCAAGCTCAACCCCGGCCATGTCGCCTACATCGCGCTGATTGCCGAGAACCCGGGGATCACCCAGACCGCGCTGAGTCGCGCCAGCGGGCGCGACAAGTCGAGTCTCACCCCCGTGGTGGAAGAGCTCGTGCGGCGCGGCTTCGTGGAGAAGCATCGCCTGTTCGGCGACCGCCGCTGCCACGCCTTGACCCTGACGCCCGCGGGGGAGGCGCTGCGCCGCTCGCTCGCCGTGCACGCCCAGGCCCATTCGGCCGAGCTCGACCGCATCGTCGGCCACGACAACAAGGCGGGTTTGATCGACCTCCTGCACCGCATCGCCATCGACCTGCGCTGAGAGGCTGCCGTCGGTGCGGCGGCGCGCCACCACGGGTGCAACCCTACCCCTTCCTTGCGATGGCGGACGCGGCGCGGCCGTCGTATGACCGCCGCTCCCCGCGCGGTTATCTCCAGCCACAACGACAGACCCCTCGCGATGACGACGGCCTCTTCCCTGGCAGGGGATTCCCTGTCCACGCCGCCCGTCTGCTGCCATTGCGGACACCCCATCCTCCCCGGCCACCCCCATTGGGCCGGCGACCCCCGGAACCGGCCCTGGCACTACGCGTGCGCCGAAGTCATGCGCTTAACGCAGCCCATCCATGCGCCCCCCGCCTCCCTGGCGGACCCGGACCATCGCGGGATATCCCCAGATGGTGCGGATAAGTGTGTGGGGGACTCCGGGACGAGCCGGTGAATCGTCACGCGGATCAAGGCCTGCGGTAACATGCACAAAATTTAGGCATAAGGCCCCGTTCGGGCCCGCCCGGCCGGAGCGGCGCGCGGTTGCTCGATATGTCTCACTATGTGGGCGATCATCTTCCTATTTGACACATTGCCCACACGATCCTAGGCTGTCCCCAGAACGATAAAAACGGGACCGTCCGATGGGCGAGGATCGCGTCAAGGGTGAGGAGGCGGCGGAACGGGCGCCGGTCAAGGGCACGCAGACACTGCTGCGCGGCCTGGCCTTCCTGGAGTGCGTCGCCGACGGCATCGGCGACGTCAAGGGGATCGCCACCCGCCTCGGCACCCCGCGCAGCACCGCCCACCGGATGCTGAGCAGCCTGGTCGCCGAGGGCTACCTGCACCATGTGCCCTACCGCGGCTACCTGCTGGGGCCCAAACTCATCGCGCTCGGCACCAAGGCGCTGGAGCAGCGCCCGCTGGTCGCCCTGGCCCGCCCCCACATCGAGGAGCTGGCCCGCGGCACCATGGACACCGTCCATCTGGGCGTGGTCGAGGGCGCGGAGGTCTTCTATCTCGACAAGATTTCCGGCACCCGCGGGCTGGAGATGCGCTCGCGCGTCGGCAGCCGCATGCCGCTGGCCTCGACCGGGCTGGGCAAGGCGCTGATGCTGGGCCTGCCGCCGACGGAGTGGCGCGCGCTCTACGACCGCGCCGCGGACCTCACGGCGGCGGCGCCCGAGCGGCCCCGCCTCGCCCCCTGGCCCGCGTTCGCGGCGCGCCTGCAATCCTACGTCGACCAGGGCTGGTCGATGGACCTGGAAGAGAACGAGATCGGCATCCGCTGCGTCGGTGCGCCGGTGCGCGACATCCGCAACCGGGTGGTCGCCGCCGTCTCCGTGGCGACCGCGGTGCCCTACATGCCGGACGAGCGGATGGCGGAGCTCGGCCCGCTGGTCTGCGCCACCGCCGCCGCTGTTTCGAGGGAATTGGGATGGACACCGGAAAGCACCCCGACGGGGCGGCGCTGATCGCGCTGGACTGGGGCACCTCCAGTCTGCGGGGTTACCTCATGGACCGGGACGGCCGGGTGCTGGCGGAGCGGTCCGCCGCCCACGGCATCCTTCATCTGCCGGCACCCGGGGCCGACGGGTTCGAGCGTGCGCTCCACGCGCTGTGCGGCGACTGGCTGGCCGCCTCGCCGCTGCCGGTGGTGGCCGGCGGCATGGTGGGCAGCGCCCAGGGCTGGGCGGAAGCGCCCTACGTGCCCTGCCCCGCCGACACCGCCACGCTGGCGGCCCACGCCGTCGCCGTGACCACCGCCGCCGGCCTGCGCGTGCTGATCGCGCCCGGTGTGCTCTACGAGCCGGCCGGGGCGGCGCCCGACGTGATGCGCGGCGAGGAGATCCAGATCGCCGGCGCGCTGGCCGGGCACCCGGACTGGGCGCGCGCGTCGTGCATGGTTCTGCCGGGCACCCATTCCAAATGGGTGCGGGTGGCCGAGGGCCGCATCCGCGGCTTCGCCACGCACATGACGGGCGAGCTGTTCGCGCTGCTGTGCGAGCATTCCATCCTCGGCCGCCTGATGCCCGATGCGCCCGCCGCCGATCCCGACGCCGCGGCCGCGGCCTTTGGCGCCGGGCTGGACGCCGCCCGGGCGGCGGGACCCGGCGACCTCACCCACCAGATGTTCGCCGCCCGCACGCTCGGCCTCACCCGCCGCATGGCCCCCGACCTGCTCAAGGACTACCTGTCCGGCCTGCTCATCGGCCACGAGCTGGTGTCGGGCCTGGCCCACGGCGGCGACGCCCTGGCACCGGGAACGCCGTTGCTGCTGGTCGGTGCCCCGGCGCTGTGCCGCCGCTACGCCACGGCGCTGGAGCGGCTGGGGGTGCGGCCCGCCGCGCTCCTGGAGAACACGGCGCCGGGCGGGCTCCACCGCTTCGCCGCGGCGGCCGGACTCATCGCCACCCCCCACATCGAGCACGCCCATGCCTGACGCCGCCCAAACCATCCGCTTCGACGCCGCGGTCGCCGCCCTGCCCCTGGTCGCCATCCTGCGCGGCCTGACACCGGGCGAGGCCGATGCGGCCGCCGATGTCCTCTATGAAAGCGGCTTCCGCCTGATCGAGGTGCCGCTCAACTCGCCCGAGCCGTACGACAGCATCGACCGCATCCGCCGCCGCCTGCCGGCCGACGCCCTGGTCGGCGCCGGCACCATCACCACCACGGCGGCGGTCGAGCGCCTCGCCCGGCTGGGGGCCGACCTGGCGGTGATGCCCCACGCCGACACCGCGGTGATCGCCGCCGCCGCCGCCGCCGGCCTGGCCTGCGTCCCCGGTGTCGCCACCCCGACGGAGGCGTTCGCGGCGCTGGCCGCCGGGGCGGTCGCGCTGAAGCTGTTCCCCGCGGAACTGCTGACGCCGCCGGTGCTCAAGGCCCTGCGCACCGTGCTGCCGCCGGGCACCCGCCTGCTGCCGGTGGGCGGCGTCGCTCCCGACACCATGGAGCCCTACGTCCGCGCCGGCGCCGCCGGCTTCGGCCTGGGCTCCGCCCTCTACGCCCCGGGCCTGCCCGCCGCCGAGCTGGGCGCCCGGGCCCGACGCTTCGTCGCCGCCTGGAGGGATCTCCAGACCGGCTGAGGTCCCGCCGCTCCGCCCACGCCGCGGCGGTGCGGCTTCCCACCCCCGGCGCCTCAGAACGCGCCGGACGCACACCCAAAACCCAAGGGAGTCATTCGCTATGAAGTGTTCACGTCTCGTCTCCGGCGCCCTCGCCGGGGCTGCCCTCTGCTTCGGCCTGGTTGCCGGCGCCTCGGCCGCGGACTATCCGGCCAAGCAGATCGAACTGATCGTCCCCTACTCCGCCGGCGGCGGCACGGACCTGGTGTCGCGCGCCTTCGCCGACGCCGCCAACCGCCATCTGCCGAAGGCGATCGGCGTGGTCAACAAGACGGGCGGCGGCGGCGCCGTCGGCCTGACCGAGATCATGGCCGCCCGCCCCGACGGCTACAAGATCGGCATGGGCACGGTGGAGATCACCATGCTGCCGCACATGGGCCTCGCCAGCTTCACGGTCGACGACTTCACGCCGATCGCCCGCCTCAACGCCGAGCCCAGCGCGGTCACCGTCAACGCCGACGCCCCCTGGAAGACCATCGAGGAGTTCCTGGCCCACGCCAAGGCGAACCCGGGCAAGGTGCGCATCGGCAACTCCGGCACCGGGGCCATCTGGCACCTCGCCGCCGAGGCCATGGGCAAGAAGGCCGGCGCCACCTTCAACCACATCCCCTATGACGGTGCCAACCCGGCGGTCACCGCCCTGCTCGGCAACCACATCGAGGCGGTCACCGTCAGCCCGGCCGAGGTGTCGAGCCAGGTCGCGGCCGGCAAGCTGCGCATCCTCGCGGTGATGGACGAGGAGCGGTCGACCACCTTCCCCGACGTGCCCACCCTGAAGGAGAAGGGCCTCGACGTCACCGTCGCGACGTGGCGCGGCGTGGTGGTGCCGAAGCGCACGCCCAAGGAGGTCGTCGAGGCGCTCAGCGAGGCCACCGAGGCGGCGGTGATGGAGCCGGCGTTCCAGGAGCAGCTGAAGAAGATGAACCTGACCTTCGCCTACGCGGACGGCGGCCGTTTCGCCAAGGTGATGGAGCGGGACAACGCCTTCTTCAAGGAGCTGATGACCGAGCTCGGCATCGCCCAGTGACCGGCCCGCGGCCCCGGCGGCGTGCCGCCGGGGCCTGAGCCGGCCCTGTGCCCCCGGCGGCCCGCCGCCGGGGATCCGCCCCCCGAGCGAGGTCCGCCATGAGCCAAGCCCATCCCACCGAGGACGACGGCGGCCTGCGCCCCCAGGACCGCGTGGCCATCCTCGTCATCGCCGCGCTGGTGGTCGCCGTCGCCGTCGCCGCCATCATCGTCGCCCTGGGTTTCCCGGCGACCCGGCTGGCCACCGACGTCGGCCCGGCCCGTTTCCCGACGATCTACGCCGTCGCCCTGATCGTCCTGTGCGCGATCCTGGCGGTCAACACCGTGCGTGCCCCCGCCGCCCCGCCCCGCGAGGTGCCGGAGGCCGAACGCCCGAGCTACATCAACGTGGCGTTGGGCATGGCGGCCACCGTCGCCTGTCTGGTCGTGATGGGCTACGCCGGCTTCCTGCCCGCCACCGCCGTCTTCCTGTTCGCGCTGATGCGCCTGATGGGACGGCGCAACCTCCTTTGGAACGCGGTGTTCGCCGCCGGCCTGACGGCGGTCATCTACGTCGCCTTCGTCGACGGCCTGAACGTCCCGCTTCCCGAGGGAAGCCTCTTCGAATGATCCGGCACGGACAGCCGCCGGCGGAGGCCTGACATGTTCGAATTCGATCTTCTCCTCCAAGGGGTGCAGACGCTGGCGGCCGAGCCGTTCGCGCTGCTGCTCGCCGTGGTCGGCGTGGCCCTGGGCATCGTCATCGGCGCCATGCCCGGCCTGACCGCCACCATGGGCGTCGCCATCCTGCTGCCCTTCACCTTCGGCATGGACCCCCTGTCGGGCCTGCTGATGATCTGCGGCGTGTTCTTCGGCGGCATCTACGGCGGCTCGGTCACCGCCATCCTGCTGAAGATCCCGGGCACGCCGGCCGCCGCCGCGACCGCCATGGACGGCTACGCCATGACGCTGAAGGGCGAGGCCGGGCTGGCGCTGGGCACCGCCACCTTCTCGTCCTTCCTGGGCGGCACCGGGTCGGTGCTGGTGCTGATCTTCATGGCGCCGATCCTGGCCAGCTTCGCCCTGGAGTTCAGCGCCTCGGAATCCTTCGCGCTGGCCGTGTTCGGGCTGAGCATCATCGCCAGCATCTCCGGCCGGTCGGTCATCAAGGGGCTGATCGCCGGCTTCCTCGGCCTGCTGCTGGCCACCGTCGGCCTCGACCCGATGGCCGGCTTCCCGCGCTACACCGGCGGCTTCACCGAGCTGTTCACGGTGCCCTTCATCCCGGTGATGATCGGCCTGTTCGCGGCGGCGGAGGCCTTCAAGGCCATGGAGCACCCGGAGGTGCGCGGCGGCCTGGCGGCGGCGCTCGGCCGGATCATCCCGCCGTGGAGCGTCTACCGCCGCATGCTCGGCACGGTGCTGCGCTCCACCGGCCTGGGCGTGATCATCGGCATGATCCCCGGTGCGGGCGCCGACATCGCCGCCTTCGTCGCCTACAACGAGGCCAAGCGCTTCAGCCGGACGCCGGAGAACTACGGCAAGGGCGAGGCCACCGCCGTGGCGGCCTGCGAGGCCGGGGCCAACGGGTGCACCGGCGGCGCGCTGCTGACCATGCTGACCCTGGGCATCCCCGGCGACGCCGTCACCGCGGTGATGCTCGGCGCCCTGACCCTGCAGGGCCTGCAGCCGGGGCCGCTGCTGTTCCAGGACCACGCCGACCTGGTGTTCACCCTGTTTGCCGGCATGATCTTCTGCTACGTCGTCATGCTGATCATCGGCCTGGGCTCCCTGCGCTTCATGGGCCGGGTGCTGCAGATGCCGAAGTCGATCCTGACGCCGACCATCCTGGCGCTGTGCATCGTCGGCACCTACGCCCTGAACAACAGCCTGTTCGACGTCGGCATCATGCTGGTGGCCGGCGTCATCGGCTACTTCATGCAGAAGTGGGACTTCCCGGCGTCGCCGGTGGTGCTGGCCCTGATCATGGGGCCGATGGCCGAGGCCAATTTCCGCCGCGCCCTGTCGCTGTCGGAGGGCGGCCTCGACTTCCTCTACACCCGGCCGATCACCGTGGTGCTGCTGGGCGCCGCCGCGATCACCCTGTTCTTCCCCCTGGTGCGGCGCTACCTGGCGCACCGCACCGACACCCGCCCGCCGGCGCGCCCGGCCGGCGCCGACGCCGCACCGCGGGAGGCCACCCTGGACCCGGCGGCCAGCGGTCAGTGACCGCGCGCCACCCCCCGCCCGCCGCCCCGTCGCGGCGGGCCCGACCGACCACGACTGCGAGAGACATGGCATGTTCAATGATCTGAAGGGCAAGCGCGTTCTGGTGACCGGCTCCACCCAGGGCATCGGCCTGGCGGTGGTGGAGGCGTTCGCCCGCGCCGGCGCCACGGTCGGCATCAACGGACGGCGCACGCCGGCCGACCTGGAGCAGACCCTGGCCCGCCTCAACGGGATCGCCGGCGAGGCCGGCGGCGCGGTCGCCTTCTTCCCGGCCGACGTCGCGGCCAGCGGCGCCTGCGCCGGGCTGGTGGAGGCCTTCGTCGCCCGCTTCGGCGGCCTCGACGTGCTGGTCAACAACGCCGGCGGCCTGGTCGGCCGCACCCCGCTGGAGGAGATCGACGACGCCTTCTTCGACGCGGTGGCCAACCTCAACGCCCGCTCCGCGCTGATGATGACCCGCTTCGCCGTGCCCCATCTGCGCGCCTCGGCCGCGGCCTCCGGGACCACCGCGGCGGTGATCTCGGTGGGGTCGGTGGCCGGCTACACCGGCGGCGGCCCGGGCGCCGGCCTCTACGGCGCGGCCAAGGCGTGGCTGCACAACATCCAGAAGAACTGGGTGACCTTCCACGCCAAGGACGGCATCCGCTTCAACATGGTCTCCCCCGGCGTCATCGACACCGCGTTCCACGCCGACAAGGACACCGACACCAAGGCGGCGATCGGCCGGACCATGCCGATGGGCCGGATCGGCACGCCGGAGGACTGCGCCCCGGCCTTCCTGTTCTTCGCCTCGCACGCCTGCAGCGGCTACGTGACGGGCCAGGTGCTGGACGTCAACGGCGGCCAGTTCATGCCCTGAGTCGGAGGCACCGCACATGATCGCGTCACCCTTCGACCTCACCGGCACGGTGGCGCTGGTCACCGGCGCCAACACCGGCATCGGCCAGGGCATCGCGTGCGCCCTGGCCGCGGCCGGCGCCGACATTGTTGCCGCCGGCCGCACGCCGCCCGACGAGACGGGGCGGAGGGTGGAAGCCTGCGGCCGCCGCTTCCTCCCCCTCGTCGCCGACCTCTCCGACCCCGGCGGCACCGGCCCCCTGGTCGACGCCGCGGTGGCCGGGCTGGGGCGCCTCGACATCCTGGTCAACAACGCCGGCACCATCCGCCGCGTCGCCGCCCTCAACCTCTGCGAGGAGGACTGGGACTCGGTGATGGACGTCAATCTGAAATCGGCCTTCTTCCTGGCCCAGGCCTTCGCCCGCCACGCCCTGGCGGCGGGACGGCGCGGCCGCATCATCAACGTGGCGTCCCTGCTGTCCTTCCAGGGCGGCATCCGCGTGGCGTCCTACACCGCCGCCAAGAGCGGCCTGGCCGGGCTGACCAGGCTGCTGGCCAACGAATGGGCCCCCCTGGGCATCAACGTCAACGCCATCGCGCCGGGCTACATCGACACCGCCACCACGGCACCGCTGCGCGCGGACCCGGTGCGCGACGGTGCGATCCTGGAGCGCATTCCCGCCGGCCGCTGGGGCGTTCCCGCCGACATCGGCGGGGCCGCGGTGTTCCTGGCGTCCGCGGCGGCGGACTATGTCCATGGCACCGTCCTGCCGGTCGACGGCGGCTGGCTCGCCCGATGACATAGCGCGAAAGCGCAAGGCCCACCGCCCTTCGTCAGATATCCCCAGAAGGTGCGGAAAAGCCTGTGAGTGATTCCGGGACGACTCCGTGAATGATCCCAGGGGATAAGGGCCGGAACGGTTTGCCTATTTTTTAGGCTGCAACGGCCCGCCGCTTTCCGGGTTGCGGCGCGCGCCGGATGCGGGTTTGATCCCCCTCCCCGCCCCTGCTTCCGAAACGCCGTTTCCGAATCCCGCCTCCGAACCCCAATGCCCAGCTATGTCCTTGCCGTCCATGGCGGCGCCGGCACCATCGCCCGCCACGCCCTCGACGACGCCCGCGCCGCCCGCACCCACGCCGCCCTGCGCGACGCGTTGGAGGCCGGGCGCGCCATCCTGGAGGGCGGGGGCGGCGCGCTGGACGCGGTGTGCGAGGCGGTGATGCGGCTGGAGGACTGCCCGCTGTTCAACGCCGGCCGCGGCGCCGTGCTGACCGCCGACGCCACCCACGAGCTGGACGCCTGCGTGATGGACGGGCGCACGCTGGCCGCCGGGGCGGTGGCCGGGGTGGCCCGGGTGCGCAACCCGGTGCGCGGGGCCCGGCTGGTGATGGAGCGCTCCGGCCACGTGCTGATGATCGGCGCCGGGGCGGAGCGGTTCCTGGCGGCCGAGGGCCTGCCGCTGGTGGAGCCCGCCTATTTCACCACGCCGGAGCGGCTGGACCAGCTGCGCCGCGTCCAGGCCGCCGGGCGCGGCGCCACGCTCGACCACGACGCCGACGCCCCGTCCCGCGGGGACGCCGACCCGATCCGCCCGGACGGCAAGCGCGGCACCGTCGGCGCGGTGGCGCTGGACCGGGCCGGAAACCTGGCGGCGGCCACCTCCACCGGCGGCCTGACCAACAAGCGGCCGGGCCGGGTCGGCGATTCCCCCCTCGTCGGCGCCGGCTGCTACGCCGACAACGCCACCGTCGCCGTGTCCACCACCGGCACCGGCGAGGGCTTCATGCGCGCGGTCACCGCCCACGACCTCGCCGCCATGATGGCCTATGGCGGCCTCGACCTGGCCACCGCCGCCGACCGCGCGCTGGCCAAGCTGCCGCGGGTCGGCGGGGACGGGGGCCTGATCGCCGTCGACCGCAGCGGCGCCGTCGCCCTGCCCTTCGACACCGGCGGCATGTACCGCGGCGTCGCCCGCGAGGGCGACGCCACCGTGACCGCGATCCACCGCGACCCCGCCCGCCCGTTCCCATGAGCCGCCTGCACGCCAACCTGCTGCTCACCCTGACCGCGGTGATCTGGGGCTCCACCTTCGTCGTCCAGCGCATCGCCGACGCCACGGTGGAGCCGATGGCCTTCACCGGCGCCCGCTTCGTGGTCGGCGCGCTGGCGGTTCTGCCGTTCGCGCTGCGCCCGGCGCCGGGGCGGCGCCGGCTGGATGGCCGGGACCGGCTGGGCATCGCCGCCACGGGGGTGGCCCTGTTCCTCGGCTCGCTGCTGCAGCAGGTGGGGATCGGCGCGACCAGCGTCGCCAACGCCGGGTTCCTCACCGCCCTCTACGTGCCGCTGGTGCCGCTGATCGGGCTGCTGGCGCTGGGCCAGGCGCCCCACCCGGTGGTGTGGCCGGCCGCCGCCGGCTGCCTGGCCGCGGCCTGGCTGCTCAGCGGCGCCGGTGCCGTGACGGTCGCCGAGGGGGATTGGTGGGTGATCGCTGGCGCCGTCTTCTGGGCCATCCACGTCCTGCTGGTGGGCGCCATGGCGCGGCGTACCGGGGCGCCGCTGGTGGTGGCCGCCGGCCAGTTCGCGGTGTGCGGCGTGCTGGGCGCCGCCACCTCCGCGGCGCTGGAAAGCACCGGGCCGGCCGCGCTGCTGGAGGCGTGGTGGACCGTTGCCTACGCCGGGCTGCTGTCGGTGGGCATCGCCTACACCCTGCAGGTGGTCGGGCAGCGCCACACCGCCCCGGCCGACGCCGCCATCATCCTCAGCGGCGAGACGGTGGTGGCGGCGCTGGCCGGCGCCCTGGTGCTGGGCGAGCGCCTGAGCGCTCCCGCGCTGGCGGGCTGCGCCCTGATGCTGGCCTGCATCCTGGCGGTGGAACTGCTGCCGCTGCGCCGCGCCGCGCGCGGGGGGGCGGCGTGAACGGGGCCGCCCCCGCCCGGCCGGACCCGTGGCGCCGCGCCGGGGTGCTGAGCCTGCCGATCCTGGTGGGCTACGTCCCCATCGGCATCGCCTTCGGCGTGCTGTGGGTGCAGCAGGGGCTGCCGCCCCTGGGCGCACCGCTGCTGGGCCTGCTGGTCTATGCCGGCGCCTCCCAGTTCATGGCCGCGGGCATGCTGGCGGCCGGCCAGGGGCCGGTGGAGGTGGCGCTGGCGACCCTGGTCCTGAACGCCCGCCACGCCATCTACGGCCTGGCCTTCCTCGACCGCTTTCCCGGCTGGAGTGCGGCCAAGGCCTATTTCGCCTTCGCCCTGACCGACGAGACCTACGCGGTGCTGGCTGCCGTCCCGCCGGGCGAGACGGCAGGGCCGGACGCGGCGGGCCTGCTGTGGCGGGTGGCGCTGCTCAACCAGGTCTATTGGGTGACCGGCTGCGCGCTGGGCGCCGCCCTGGGCAGCGTCCTGCCCGGCGCGGTGGCCGGGCTGGACTTCGCGCTGACCGCGCTGTTCCTGGTGCTGCTGGTCGAACAGATGCGCACCCGGCGCAAGGCCCTGGCCGCGATGGTCGCGGCGGCCGCGGCGGCGGCGGTGCTTCTGGTGCTGGGTCCGTCCGGCACGCTGCTGCCGGCGCTGGCGGTGGCCCTGGTGGCGGTGGTGGTGGTCGAGCGTGGGGGCGCGCGCCGGCCATGACCGCCGTGCTGATCACCGCCCTGCTGATGGCGCTGGCCACCGCCGCGGCGCGCTTCCTGCCCTTCGTGGTGGGGACGCGCATCGCCGGCCCGGCGCTGCGCCGCCTTTTCGCCGAGCTGTTCCCGCCGGCCGTGCTCGCGGTGCTGGTGCTGCACATGGCCTGGCGCCTCGGCGCCGCCGCCGCCCCGGTGCCGCTGGCCCAGGCCATCGGCGCCGCCGTGACGGTGGCGGCCCACCTCGCCTTCCGCACTCTGCTGCTGTCGGTCGGTTCCGGCACCGCCGCCTGCATGCTCGCCCTGCAGGTGCTGGACTGAGGTCCGGCGGCGGCGCGTTCGGCCCGTTCAGGCCAGGCCGATCCAAAGCGCAAGCGCCCGGTTGACGGCGACCATGGCGCCCGGTGCCAAATGTCCCACGATGGCTCCCACCTTGTCGCGCCGGACGGTCACCATCTTGTCGACCATGATCTGCGACCGGCTTCGCAACCCGTTTTCCGGGGTTGGGTCGATCGTCAGCCGGAACAACGGGGCCTCAATCAGCGTGCTGGTGACCGGAAGAACCGTCACCGTGGCGTGTTCTCTGAAGAGATCGGATTGGACGACAAGGGCCGGCCTCGGCTTTCCGAAGTCTCCTTGAATGGCGACGGTGACCAGATCACCCCGCGTCATCAGGACCGGCTCATCCGGCCCAGCCTTCGAGGTCCGCGGCTGCGCCATCCACCAGCGTCTCGACCTCGGGATCGGCGGCGTCCGCGGCGGCCGCCAGCCTGGACTGACGCCGGCACTCCTCGGCGAAGCCCGGACCACGGGTGTCCGGTACCCAGATCTGCACGGGCCTCAGCCCATCCGCCCGAAGGCGGGCGCGGTGGCGTCGCACCCTGCCGAACGCATTCTGCGTCATTCGGAATCCCCGTCCCAAACCGTTACATGTTACGTAGGCGGCCTGGGGTACGGGGTCAACGGCCGCACCGGGATTCCGCCGCTCACTCCGGCAAAGGGCCGAGCTCCGGCAGCGGGCAGCCGTGGCGGCGGGCGAGGTCGGCAAGGGTCGTCCAGGTGGCGGTGTCCACCGGGATGCCGTTGGCCGCGCGCTCCTCGGTCGGGGCGCGCTCCGGGTCCCCGGGGGCGAGGACGCGGCCGCCCGGCCGCGCCGGCTGGGCCCGCAGGTCGGCCAGGAACGCGGCGACCCGGGCGTTCATCTCCAGGAGCGGCCGGAACACGTCGGGCCGCAGCAGGATGAAGAAGTGCCCCAGCTCGGCCTTCTGCGTCAGGTCGGGGCCGGCGAAGGGGGGAAGCGCCGCGCCGTGGGCCATGCCGGTGAAGGCCGAGCACAGCAGGTCGACCATCGCCGCCAGCCCCGCCCCCTTGTAGCCGTAGTCGGTGCCGCCCAGCGGCAGCAGGGCCGCGGCGCGGTGGGGGTCGGTGGTCGGCACGCCGTCGCCGTCCACCGCCACGTCCGGCGGCAGGGGCTGGCCGCTGGCCCGGCGCAGCAGCACCCGGTTCAGCGGGATGCTGCTGGTGGCCATGTCCAGCAGCAGCGGCGCCTCGCCCTCCACCGGCAGGGCGAAGCTCAAGGGGTTGGTGCCGTGGAACGCCTTCACCCCGTCATGGGGCACGACGATGGCGTCGGCGTGGGTCATGCCGATGGCGGCATAACCTTGGCGCGCCGCCGCCAGGGTGTAGCAGCCGGTGGCCCCGTGGTGGGAGGAGCGGGCGACCGCCACGGCGGCGATTCCGGCCTCCGCCGCCAGGGCCATGCCCTCCTCCACCGCGCGGTAGCTGGCCGGGTGGCCGAAGCCGTTGTCGGCGTCCAGGTGCCCCACCGCCGCGGCGGTGCGGGTGAAGCGCATCTCCGGGTGCGGGTTGATGCGCCCCGCCGTCAGGGTCGCCACGTAGTGGGGCACCAGCCGCACCCCGTGGGTGTCGAAGGACCGGGCGGAGGCGTCGACGACGGCGCGGGCCACCGCCGCCGCGCCCTCGGCGCCCGACCCGGCGGCGGTCAGCAGGGCCGCCACGAACCCCTCCAGGGCGGCGCGGCCGACCCGCACCTCGTCGAAGGTCTCCATGGCTACACCGGGAGCTGGCGCAGCGACGCCACCGCGGTCATCACGCCGCGGATCTCCGCCAGGCCGCGCAGCCGGCCGATGGCGGGGTAGCCGGGGTGGGTCGGCTTGCCCACGTCGTCCAGCAGCTCGTGCCCATGGTCGGGGCGGAAGGGGATGCGCCAGCGCGGGTCGCCGGCATCGCGGCGGCGCTTCTGCTCCTCCAGCAGCGCCGTCACCACCGCCACCATGTCGACGTCGCCGCCGAGGTGGTCGGCCTCCTGGAACGAGCCGTCGGGGTCCTTCGTGACGTTGCGCAGATGGGCGAACCACACCTTGGACGCAAAGCGCCGGGCCATGGCCGGCACGTCGTTGTGCACCCCGGCCCCCAGCGAGCCGGTGCAGAAGGTGATGCCGTTGGCGTCGGACTCCACCGCCCCGACGATGAAGGCGAGGTCGTCTTCGGTGGAGACGATGCGCGGCAGGCCCAGCAGCGGGCGCGGCGGGTCGTCGGGGTGGATGCACAGGCGCACCCCCACCTCCTCGGCGGTCGGCACGACCTCGCGCAGGAAGCGGGCCAGGCGCTCGCGCAGGGTGTCGGCGGTGACGCCGCGGTAGCGCTCCAGCATGGCCCGCAGGCCGGGCGCGTCGTAGCGGTCGAAGGCCCCGGGCAGGCCGGCCATGACGTTGGCCAGCAGGGCCTTCTTGTCGGACTCGCCGGCGCGGTCGAACCAGGCACGGGCGCGGGCCAGCACGTCGGGGGCGTGCTCGTCCTCGGCCCCCGGGCGCTCCAGGATGAAGACGTCGAAGGCCGCGTGCTCGAACGCGTTGAAGCGCAGTGCCGTGCCGCCGCCGGGCACCGGCGCGGCGAGGTCGGTGCGCGTCCAGTCCAGCACCGGCATGAAGTTGTAGCACACCGTGGTGACGCCGCAGGCGGCGAGGTTGCGCAGCGACTGGCGGTAGGCGTCGAACAGCGGGGCGAGGTCGCCCTCGCCGAGCTTGATGGATTCGTGGACCGGCAGGCTCTCCACCACGCTCCAGCGCAGGCCGAGCGACCGGTCCGCGGCGATGGCGGCCTGGCGCCGCTCGATCTCCTCCACCGGCCACACCACGCCATAGGGGATGTGGTGCAGCGCCGTGACGATGCCGCTGGCCCCGGCCTGCCGGATGTGGCCCAGCCGGATCACGTCGTCCGGCCCCCACCAGCGCCAAGTCTGCTCCATGGCTTTTCTCTCTATTCTCGATCAGCGGAACAACAGGTTGGGCAGCCAGAGCGACAGCGCCGGAATGAAGGACACCAGCATCAGCACGATCAGGTTGCACACCAGGAAGGGCCACACCGCCCGGCTGATCTCGGCCAGCGAGACCTTGGCGATGTTGGCGGCGACGAACAGGCACACGCCGACCGGCGGGGTGGTCAGGCCGATCATCAGGTTGAGCACGGCGAAGGTGGCGAAGTGGATGGGGTCGATGCCGACCTGGACCGCCACCGCCAGCAGCGGCGGGAACAGGATGATCAGCGCCGCGATCGTCTCCATGAAGGTGCCGACGACCAGCAGCAGCGCGTTGATCATCAAGATGATCAGGTACTTGTTGGTGGTCAGCGCCATCATCGCCGCGGCGATGGTCTGGGGGATCTGCTCGCTGGTGAGGATCCAGCCGAACACGTTGGCCAGGCCCACCAGCAGGATCAGCCCGCCCGAGCCGATGGCGGCCTCCAGCATCAGCCCCGGCACGTCGCGCAGCCGGAAGCCCTTGTAGACGAAGAGGCCGATGATGAAGGCGTAGAGGGCGGCGACCACCGACGCCTCGGTGGGGGTGAACACCCCGCCGACGATGCCGTAGAGGATGATCACGGTCATCAACAGCGCCCACACCGCGGCCCGGCTGGAGCGCAGCAGGTGGCGGAAGCCGCCCCACGGCTCCTTGGGGTAGCCGCGCCTGCGGGCCAGCACGTAGACCGTGGCCATCATGCCCAGCCCGAGAAGCAGGCCGGGGATGGCGCCGGCCATGAACATCTTGCCGACCGACAGGCCGGTCAGGGTGCCGACGATGATCATCGGCACGCTGGGCGGGATGATCGGCCCGACCGTGGAGGCGGCGGCGGTGAGCGCCGCGGCGAACGGGCGGTCGTAGCCCGACTTGGCCATGGCCGGGATCATGACCGAACCGATGGAGGCGGTCTCCGCCACCGCGGTGCCGGAGATGCCGGCGAAGATCATCGAGCCGGTGACGTTGGCCAGCCCCAGCCCGCCGCGCACGTGGCCGACCAGCGCGTTGCCGAAGCGCACGATCTGGTCGGTGATGCCGCCGCCGTTCATCAGGTTGCCGGCCAGCACGAAACCGGGGATGCACAGCAGGACGAAGCTGTCCATGCCAGCGAACATGAACTGGGGCACCACGGTGAGGTCGATGCCGCTGAGCCAGAGGTAGACGGCCGAGGAGAGGCCGAGGGCGATGGCGATGGGAACGCCCAGCATCAGGGCGACGGCGAAGCTGCCGAACAGGGCCGCGATCAGCATCAGGCCACCTCCCCCCGGTCCATGCCGGCGCCGTGGTGCGCCCCCAGGCCGAGCAGGCGGGCCACCGAGAAGAAGGCCAGCGACACCGGAATGACCAGGGCCACCAGGTAGACGCCCACCATGGGCAGGTCGATGGAGCGCGCCCGCTCGCCGAAGCTGCCGTCAACGTAGGCCCAGGCCCCGGGGATGATGGCCAGGGAGAAGCCCAGCACGACCAGGTCGACCA
This sequence comes from Azospirillum sp. NS33, assembly GCF_059703765.1. Taxonomy (NCBI): domain Bacteria; kingdom Pseudomonadati; phylum Pseudomonadota; class Alphaproteobacteria; order Rhodospirillales; family Azospirillaceae; genus Azospirillum; species Azospirillum sp. NS33. Next base: position 97,783 of record NZ_BAAKJB010000005.1, read on the forward strand.
CCCGGTCGACCACCCGGCGCGCGCGGTCCGGCAGCGGCGCCACGAACAGGTCGACGCCGACCAGGTCGCCGCGCAACAGCGCCAGCCCGCAGGACATGGCGACCAGCCAGACCAGCGCGAAGCGCGCGATCTCCTCCGTCCACGCCGGTGCGCGCACGCCGGGCACGCGCCCCGCCACCTGCAGAAGAACCACCGCGATCAGCACCGCGAAGGCGGCCAGCGTGCCGTAGCGGCACACGGCCCGCGCTCCCGCGACGACGACCGCAAGACTTTTACCCATGGAACCGCTCCGGACCAGCGAGGGGGGCGCCCGGCGCGCGACGGCGCCGGGCGGTGCGTCGGACGGCGCGTCAGGCCGCGACGATCTCCTCGTAGAGCGGCTTGATCTCCGGGTTGAGGGCGCCGGCGACGGCCTCGCGGCCCTGGGAGGCGAAGGCCTCCTTGTCGACCTCGACGAACTCCATGCCCTTGGCCTTGAGCTCCTCGGCCAGCTTCATCTCGTCGGCCAGGAACAGCGTGCGCTCGTAGGCCTGGGCGGCGGCGGCCGCCTCGGCGATGGCGGTCTGCTGGGCCTCGGGCAGGCGGCCCAGCTTCTTGGCCCCGCCCACCAGATAGATCCAGCTGATGACGTGCTCGGTCAGGTTCACGTATTTCTGCACTTCGGAGAAGCTGGCCGACTTGATCAGCGCCAGCGGGTTCTCCTGGGCGTCGATGATGTGGCTCTGCAGCGCCGTGAACACCTCGGAGAAGGCCATCGGCGTGGGCTTGGCGCCCAGCGCGTCCCAGAACTTGACGAACAGGGGCACGTTGGGCACCCGCATCTTCAGCCCGTCGAGGTCGGCCGGGCTCTTGATCGGCCGGTTGGAGGTGAGGTTGCGCGGGCCGCGGGCGAAGTAGGTGAGCGGCCGCAGCTGGGTCTTGTCCTCGATGTTGGCGGCGATCTTGGCGCCGATCGGCCCCTTGACCACCGTGTCCAGGTGGTCCAGCCCGCGGATGGCGTAGGGGACGGCGAGAAGGGCGGCGCTGGGCGCCCAGTTCTGCAGGGACTCGCCGGTGATGGTGAAGTCGACGATGCCGAGCTGGATGCCCTTGATCAGGTCGGTTTCCTTGCCCAGCTGCTCATTGGGGAAGACGTTGACCTTGATCGCCCCGTCGGTGCGGGCGGCGACCTCCTCGGCGAACTTCACCGAGGCCTTGTGCCAGACATTGTCCTCGTTGCCGAGGTGCCCGAGCTTCAGGGTCGTCGCCGACTGGGCGCGGACGATGGCCGGCGCCCCGACGATGGCGCTGGCGGCACCGAGGCCGGCGGCGCCGAGGCCGAACGCGCGACGCGACAGGGTGGTCTTGAACTCCATGGGGACACTCCTCCTCTAGGTTCTTGTTTGGCTTGGGGGATTCAACAGGTCAGTCGAAGGCGAGCTGAACCTTGACGGTGCTCGACGGGTCGGTCTCGATCAGCGAGAACGCCTCGGCGGCCCGGGCGGCGGGAAAGGTCTGGGTGATCATGGCGGCCGGCGTCAGCGCGCCGCTTTCCAGCCAGCCGACCACCTGCGGCAGCAGGCGCCGGTTGAGGCGGGAGCCGACCAGGGTCAGCTCCTTCCGGACGATCTCCTGCTGCACGACGGTGCAGGGGGTGGGGGAGAACCCCAGCAGGCCGATGCGCCCGGCCGGGCTGGCGACCCGGCAGGCCTCCTCCAGGAGCGACGGCACGCCGGCGCCGTCGATGACCACCGACGGGCCGAGCCCGTCGTTCTCGCCACGCACCGCCTCGGCCACCGGGGTGGCGCGCGGGTCGATCACCACGTCGGCGCCGAAGGCACGGGCCCGCTCCAGGCGCGCCGCGTCGGGATCGGCGACCAGGCAGCGCGCGCCATGCAGCTTGACCACCTGGGTGACGGTGAGGCCGACGGTGCCGGCGCCATAGACCAGCACGGTGTCGCCGGCGTCGATGCCGGTGCGGCCCAGCACGTTGGCGGCGATGGAGAACGGCTCGGCCAGGGCGGCGATGGCGAAGGGCAGGTCGGGGCTGATCCGGACCGCGTTCGCGGCGGGAACCGCGACCCGGTCGCGGAAGCCGCCGTCGCGGTGCACCCCGAACACCTCCAGATTGGCGCACACGTTGGAGCGGCCGACCCGGCAGGCGTAGCAGCGCCCGCACGACACCACGGGGTCGACCACCACATGATCGCCTTCGGCCAGGTGGTCGACGCCCGCACCGACCGCCTCCACCGTGCCGGCGAACTCGTGGCCGATGATCCGGGGGTACACCGCGAAGGGGTTGGTGCCGTGGAAGATGTGCATGTCGGAGCCGCAGATGCCGGCCCGCTGCACGCGCACCAGGACCGTGCCGGGCTCGACCCCCGCCACCGCGGGGGCGGCCTCGGCGCGCAGGGCCAGGACATGGGGTTTCTCGACGGTCAGGGCTACCACGGCAGGCGGGTCCTTTCTGGTTGGCGTGGGTCAGGTCTCGAAGACGTCGGTGGACAGCCGCGCGATCTCCTCGACCGCCGCGAACACGGTGCACAGATGGGTCCGCATGGCCGCCTCGGCGCCATCGGCGTCGCCGGCTTCCACCCGGTCGACGATGGCGCGGTGCTGGTCGTAGACCATGGTCGTCCAGCCCTCGGTCCGCAGGGCCAGGAAGCGGACACGGTCGAGCTGGGCCTTCACCTCCACCAGCAGGTCCCACACCGCCGGCCGGCCGGCGATGCGGATCAGCTCGGCGTGCAGCGCGTCGTCGAGCGCGAAGAAGACGTCGTGGTGCTCCGGCGCCAGGGTGTCGCGCTGGCGCTCCAGCAGGCGCTCCAGCGCCGCCCGGTCCGCCGCCCCGGCGCGCTCGGCGGCGAGGCGCACCGTCCGGCACTCCAGGCTCTCCCGGACGAAGTGGCTGTCGGACACGGCGCTCAACTGGATCGGCGCCACGAAGGTGCCGACCTGCGGGACGATGCGCAGATACCCCTCGCTGGCCAGCCGGCGGAAGGCCTCGCGCACCGGCGTGCGGCTGACCCCGTACTGGGCCGCCACCCGGGTCTCCGAGATCGCCTCGCCCGGCCGCATGTCCCCGGCCAGCACCGCCGCGCGCAGCGCCTCGTACACCTCCTGCAGGCGCGGCCGGCGGTGATCGCGAATGGCGGGGAGCGGGCGCATGGCGACGACCTCCGAAGCTTGCACACTAGTATGGCACGGCGCGGGATGCTCGGCAAGAGCGGCGGATGATGGAACACGCGGACCGCTGCAGCGGGCACACAACAGCGCCGGCGGCATATCCTTCGTCGTTCGTCTGCACGCGATGCCCGCGCAACGCCCGCGAGGAACGCGCGCTTCCCCTTGACGTCACCCATGGCGTGGGACGCGCCCGGCCGCCGGTGGCGGAGCGTTGGAGCGTTGGATCGACCGCCGGCTGGGTCGCCACGGCATGACCCGGTGCCGCCCCCGGCGGCGGAAGGCGCGCCGCGACGCACCGCGGTCACCGCCCAGGGTCGTGACGCTGATCGACGGAGCGGGCGACACGCCGCATGGAGTCGGTCCTGCCGGTCCTCGACCGGTCGGCGTCCCTCGATCCGGACGGCGGCCGCCGGCCCTCAGCCCCGCCCGCCGCGCTCCAGGAAGCGTTCGAACACCTCAAGCGTCTCGGCGCTGACGTGGTGCTCGATGCCCTCGGCGTCGAGACGGGCGGTTTCCGGGCTGACCCCGACGGCGCACAGGAACGCCTCGACCACCTGGTGGCGGGCCCGGCTGCGCTCCGCCACGGCGCGGCCCTCCTCCGTCAGGAAGACACCGCGGTAAGGCCGCTGGGTGACGAACCCCTCCTTGGACAGGCGGCGCAGCATCTTCGCCACCGTCGGCTGGGCCACCCCCAGGCCGGCGGCGATGTCCACCTGCCGGGCCTCGCCGTGGGCGTCGATCAGGTCGGCGATCAGCTCCAGGTAGTCCTCTACAAGCTCCAGGCGACGGGCGCTGCGCGCCTGCCGGAAACTCTCGGCCCGGGACTCGTCGGACACACCCTCTGACACCGCAACCCCTCCCGCGCATCGTGCCGGTTCAAGGCAGCACGGATGTTTAGCCCAGGCAATCTTTTTTTCTGCTGCGGCGCGCCCACGTCGGGACCTCACCGTTTGGAATGATTCCACCCATCCGAGCCCTTGCGCTTGAATTTAGCCAAGGCTATCTCATTTGGTAGAGGCAGGACGGATCGGCGATGGAGATGGGAATGCGGCTGGTGCGGCGGGGGGTGCTGGGCATGGCGGCGGCGCTGGCGGTGGCCGGCGTCGCGGCCATGCCGGTGCCGGGAACCGGAACGGCGGTGGCGGCCACGCCGTTGACGGTCGTGGCGACCACGGGAATGATCGCCGACGTGGTGCGCGGCGTCGCCGGCGATCGCGCCGCCGTGACGCAGCTCATGAACGCCGGCGTGGACCCGCACCTCTACAAGGCGACGCGGTCGGACATGGCGGCCATGCTCGGCGCCGACGTGATCGTCTACAACGGCCTGCTGCTGGAAGGGAAGATGACCGACGCCTTCGAGCAGCTCGCCGCCAGCGGTCGGGCGGTCTACGCCGTCACCGAGCGCATCGGCACGGACGAGCTGATCGCCGCGCCCGGTTTCGGCGGCCATCACGACCCCCATGTCTGGATGGACCCGACGGCGTGGGAGAAGACCATCGACGTGGTGCGCGACGCGCTGGCGGAACGGGATCCCGACGGTGCCGCCGCCTACCGCGCCAACGCCGACGCCCTGCGGGGCGCCTTCGCCCGCCTCGACGCCTACGCCCGCCGCGTGCTGGCCAGCGTGCCGGAGGATCGGCGGGTGCTGGTCACCGCCCACGACGCCTTCAACTATTTCGGGCGCGCCTACGGCTACGAGGTGTTGGGACTCCAGGGCCTGTCGACGGAATCCGAGGCCGGGCTGCAGACGGTGGAGCGGCTGGTCGGCGTGCTGGTCGACCGCGCCATCCCCGCCGTGTTCGTCGAGACGACGATCCCCGAGCGCACCGTGCGGGCGCTGGTCGCCGGGGCCGCGGCGCGCGGCCACGCCGTGGCCATCGGCGGCGCCCTGTTCTCCGACGCCATGGGGCCGCCCGGCGCCTACGAGGGGACCTATGTCGGCATGATCGACCACAACGTCACCACCATCGCCCGGGCGCTGGGGGGGACCACTCCCGATGGCGGCCTCCACGGCCGCCTGGCATCCGCACAGTGACGGGATGATCGCCATGAGCCCCGCCCCCCTCCCCGCGTCCGACGGCGGCACCGACGGCCCGCTGTCGGTGCACAGCCTGACGGTCGCCTACAACCGCAAGCCGGTGCTGTGGGACGTCGAGTACGACCTGCCCGACCGTGCGCTGACCGCCATCGTCGGGCCCAACGGCGCGGGCAAGTCGACCTTCATCAAGGCCATTCTCGGGCTGGTTCCGGCGGCCTCGGGCGGTGTCACCTTCTGGGGCCGGCCGCTGTCCCGGGTGCGCGCCCGCGTCGGCTACGTCCCGCAGCGCGGCAGCGTCGACTGGGAGTTCCCGGTCTCGGCGCTGGAGGTCGTGGCCATGGGCCGCTACGGCCGCCTCGGCTGGTTCCGCCGCGTCGACCGCGGCGCCCGCGACGCCGCCCGCGCCTGCCTCGACCAGGTCGGCATGGCGGATTTCGCGGACCGCCAGATCAGCCAGCTCTCCGGCGGCCAGCAGCAGCGCGTCTTCCTGGCCCGGGCGCTGGCCCAGGAGGCCGAGCTCTACTTCATGGACGAGCCGTTCGCCGGGGTCGACGCCGCCACCGAGACGGCCATCGTCGGCGTGCTGAAGCGCCTGCGCGACGACGGCCGCAGCGTGGTGGTGGTGCACCACGACCTGCAGACGGTCGACTCCTATTTCGACCAGGTGCTGCTGCTCAACGGCCGCGTCGTCGCCGCCGGTCCGGTCGCCACCGCCTTCACCCCGGCCAACCTGCAGCGCACCTACGGCGGCCGGCTCGCCCTGCTCGACGACGCCGCCGACGCCCTCGCCCGCGCCGGGGGCGGGCGGTGAACGGGCTGGCCGGGAACGGGCTGGCCGGGAACGGGCTGGCCGGGAACGGTCTGGTGGAGGGCGCCGGCGGCGGCTGGCCGACCCTGGCCGAGGTGCTGCGCGTCCTGACGCTGGGCGGTGGCCACAACACCACGGTGGTGATGGTCGGGGTGGCCCTGCTGGGGCTGGCGGCCGGCGTGGTGGGCACCTTCGCCGTGCTGCGCAAGCGGGCGATGATGAGCGACACCCTGAGCCACGCCACCCTGCCCGGCATCGCGCTGGCCTTCCTGGCGGCGGTGGCGCTGGGCGGCGAGGGCCGCAGCCTTCCCGTGCTGCTGGGCGGGGCGGCGGCGGCGGGGGTCGTCGGCGTGCTGACGGTGCAGGGGCTGAGCCGTCATTCGCGCCTGCCCGAGGACGCCGCCATGGGCGCCGTGCTCAGCGTCTTCTTCGGCCTCGGCTTCGTGCTGCTGAGCTTCATCCAGACGCTGGGCACCGGCGCGGAGGGCGGCATCGCCAAGTTCATCTACGGCCAGACCGCCGCCATGAGCACCGGCGACGCCACGGTGATCGGCGCCGTCGCGGTCGGCGCGATCGGCGCCACCGCCCTGCTCTACAAGGAGTTCCGGCTGGTCTGCTTCGACCCGGACTACGCCGCCGTGCAGGGCTGGCCGGTGTCCGCCGTCGACCTGGCGATGATGGCCCTGGTGGTGGTGGTCACCGTCGTCGGGTTGCAGGCGGTCGGGCTGATCCTGGTGGTGGCTCTGGTCATCGTGCCGGCGGCGGCGGCGCGCTTCTGGACCGACCGCCTCGGCACCATGACCCTGCTGGGCGGCGCCTTCGGCGCGCTCAGCGGCTATGCCGGCGCCGCCCTGTCGGCGCTGCTGCCGCGTTTCCCGGCCGGCGGCATCATCGTGCTGGTGGCCGGCGCCCTGTTCCTGGTCAGCCTGTTCCTGGCGCCGCGCCATGGCGTGATCGCCAGCGCCGTGCGCCAGGCCCGCCTGCGCCTGCGGGTCGAGCGCGAGCACCTGCTGCGCGGGCTCTACGAAGCGGCCGAGTCGGCCGGCCTGCCGCTGTCGGCGGCGGTCGACCCGGCCGGCGCGCGCATCGTCCGCTCCTGGGGGCCGCTGCGCCGCGCCCTGGTGCTGGGCAGCCTGCGCCAGTCCGGGCTGCTGCGGCGCGCCGGCGCGGCCGTCGCCCTGACCACCGCGGGCCAGGAGGAGGCGTGGCGGCTCACCCGCAACCACCGCCTGTGGGAGGTGTTCCTGGTGAACTACGCCCATCTCGCACCGACCCAGGTCGACCGCTCCGCCGACCGGGTCGAGCACATCCTCGACGAGGGTCTGGTGGGCCGGCTCGAGGACCAGCTCGCCGCCATCGGCCGGCTGCCGCGCCTGCGCGGCGTTCCCCCCAGCGTGCACCCCTAAGCAAGGCGGCGGCCATGGCCTATTTCCTCCAGCTCGACCTGCCGGCGCTGCTCGCCGCCCTGTTCGCCACCATGGCCTGCGCCCTGCCCGGCAACTTCCTGGTGCTGCGCCGCCAGAGCCTGATGGGCGACGCCATCTCCCACGCCGTGCTGCCCGGCATCGTCGTCGCCTTCCTGGTCGCCGGCTCGCGGGCCACCGGCGTCGTCTTCGTCGGCGCCGCCGCCGCCGCCCTGCTGGCGGTGGTGCTGATCGAGCTGGTGCGCCGCTACGGCCGGGTGGAATCGGGGACCGCCATGGGCGTGGTCTTCTCGGTCATGTTCGCCGGCGGCGTCGTGCTGATGGAGCAGGCGGCCGCCGGCAACATCGACCTCGACGCCGAATGCATCCTCTACGGCCAGCTCGAGGACATCCTGTGGCTGGCGCCGCGCGACCTCGCGTCGCTGGCCGATCCCGCGGTGTGGGCCCAGATGCCGCGCGAGGTGGTGGTGCTGGCCGGCGCCCTGGCGGTCACCGCGCTGGCGGTGGTGGCGTTCTGGAAGGAGCTGACGATCGCCTCCTTCGACCCGGAGCTGGCGACCACGCTCGGCTTTCCCGCCACCCTCGTCAACCTCGGCCTGATGGTTCTGGTGGGGCTGGTCGCCGTGGCGGCCTTCGAGGCGGTCGGCTCGATCCTGGTGATCGCCATGTTCATCTGCCCGGCCGCGGCGGCGCGCATGCTGACCGACCGCCTCGCCGTCCAGGTCTGGCTCAGCCTCGGCTTCGCCGCGGTGTCGGCGCTGGCGGGCTACACGCTGGCCGCCTTCGGGCCGTTCTGGATCGGCCTGGACAACTCGCTGGCCGCCAGCGGCATGATCGCCGTGGTCAGCGGCCTGCTGCTGGGCCTGGCGGTGTTGCTGGCCCCGGTCCACGGGGTGCTGGGCCGCCAGCGCGCCGCCCGCGGCGCCGCCCGGGGCAGCGAATCGGCCCCGGTCTGAGCCCGCCTCACGCCGTGCCGGCGTCCGATGCGGGCTCCGGCTCGCCGATGCGGAACCAGGCGACGTAGAGGGCGGGCAGGAACAGCAGGGTCAGCAGCGTGCCGACGATGATGCCGCCCATCATGGCGTAGGCCATGGGCCCCCAGAACACCTCCCGGGCGATCGGGATGAGGGCCAGGCTGGCGGCCGCTGCGGTCAGCAGGATCGGCCGCATGCGGTGGACCGAGGCCTCCACCACCGCCGTCCAGGGGTGCGCGCCCTCGTCCCGCAGATCCTCGATCCGCATGATCAGGATGACCGAGTTGCGGATCAGGATGCCGATCAGGGCGAGCACGCCGAGGATGGCGACGAAGCCCAGCGGGGCCCCGCTGGGCAGCAGCGCCGCCACCACCCCGATCAGCCCCAGGGGCGCCACCGCCACCACCAGGAACAGGCGCTGGAAGCTCTGCAGCTGGATCATCAGGATGGTCGCCATGACGAACAGCATCATCGGCACCACCGCGGCGATCGGCGCCTGGGCCTTGGCGCTCTCCTCCACCGGCCCGGCCACGCTCACCGCGGTGCCCGCCGGCAGGTCGCGGTCCAGCGCGGCGATGCCCGGAGCGAGGTCGGCCACCACCGTGGCCGGCTGGGTGGCGTCGAGGATGGCGGCGCGCACGGTGATGGTGGGCACGCGGCTGCGCCGCCACACCACCGGCTGCTCCAGCCCGTACCGGAACGTCGCGACGGCGCCCAGCGGCACCGGGTCGCCGTTGCCGGCGGGAAGCTGCAGGTTGCGCAGGGTCTCGATGGAATCGCGCTCGGCCGGCCCGGCCCGGGCCACCACGTCGACCAGGTGGACGTCGTCGCGCACCTCGGTGATGGTGGTGCCGCCGACCACCGCGTTGAGGGTGCCGGCGATGTCCTCGGAGCTGACGCCGAGCTGGCGCGCCTTGTCCTGGAGCACGTCCACCGTCACCACCCGCGCCGGCTCCATCCAGTCGTAGGTCGGGGCGCTGAGCAGCGGGTGGTCGCCCAGCAGCGCCGCCACCCGCCGCGCCGTGGCGCGCACCGTCTCGATCTCCGGGCCGCTGACGCGGTATTGCACCGGGCGCCCGGCGGGCGGGCCCAGCGGCAGCAGGTTGACGTAGACGTCGGCGCCCACGAACGCCTCGCGCGCCAGCGCGCTCAGGCGCGCCCGCACCCGGTCGCGCGCCTCCAGGTCGTGGGTGACGATCACCACCTGGCCGTAGTTGGGGCTGCCGGGCTGGACGTCGAAGGACAGCACGAAGCGCTCGGCGCTGCGCCCGACGTAGGAGGACCAGCGCAGGATGTCCGGGTCGCCGGCCAGCGCCTCCTCCAGCCGGTCCATCTGCGCCCGCGTCTCGGCGATCGAGGCGTTGCGCCGCAAGGTCACGTCGACGATCAGCTCGGGCCGGTCGGAGGAGGGGAAGAACTGCTGCTGCACCAGCCCCATGCCGAGGATCGACGCGGCGAACAGCGTCACCGTGACCAGGATGGTGATCCAGCGCCAGCGCATGGCGGCGAGCAGCGAGCGGGTGAACAGGGCGGTCAGCCGCCCCGGCTGGTCGCCGTGCCCCTTCATGGTCTTGGGCAGGAAGGTGACGCCGAGCAGCGGCGCGAACAGCACCGCGACGATCCACGACAGGACCAGCGAGACGGCGATCACCACGAACAGCGTGAAGGTGAACTCGCCGGCGTTGCTGTCGTTGAGGCCGATGGGGATGAAGCCGGCGACGGTGACCAGGGTTCCTGTCAGCATGGGGAACGCGGTGGAGGTGTAGACCGCGGTGGCGGCGCGGCGCAGGGTGTCGCCGGCCTCCAGGCGGGCCACCATCATCTCCACCGCGATCATCGCGTCGTCGACCAGCAGCCCCAGGGCGATGATGAGCGCGCCCAGCGAGATGCGCTGCAGCGAGATGCCGAGGTACTCCATGGCCACGAAAGTCATGGCCAGCACCAGCGGGATCGACAGGGCGACCACGAAGCCGGCGCGCAACCCCAGGCTGACGAAGCTCACCAGCAGGACGATGGCGACCGCCTCGAACAGGGCGCGGGTGAAGCCGCTGACCGCCTCCTCCACCACCACCGGCTGGTCGGACACAAGGTGGACGCCCACGCCCACCGGCAGCTCCGCGGTGACCGCCGTCATCCGCGCCTTCAGCGCCTCGCCGAACGCCAGAAGGTTGGCGCCGGGCTTGAGGCCGATGGCGATGCCGATGGCCGGCACGCCGCCGTAACGGAACAGGCTCTGCGGCGGGTCGGCGTAGCCACGGGTGATGGTGGCGAGGTCGGCCAGGCGGAAGAAGCGGTCGTTGACCCGCAGGTTGATCGTCTGCAGGCTCTCCTCCGAGGCGAACTGGCCGCTGACCCGCACCACGACCCGCTCCTCCCCGGCCTCGATGACCCCCGACGGCGCGATCGCGTTCTGGGCCCGCAGGGTCGCGAGGATCGCCTGGCGGTCGACCCCCAGGGCGGCGATGCGGCGGGTCGAGAACTCCAGGTAGATCACCTCGTCCTGGGCGCCGATCAGCTCCACCTTGCCGATGTTGGGAACGGTGAGGAGGCGCGAGCGCACCCGCTCCACATGGTCGCGCAGCTGGCGCTGCGACACGCCGTCGGCGGTGAAGGCGTAGATGTTGCCGAAGACGTCGCCGAAACGGTCGTTGTAGAAGGGGCCCAGCACGCCCTGGGGAAACTCGGCGCGGATGTCGTCGATCATGTTGCGGACCTGAACCCAGACGCCGGGCACGGTGTCGCCGTCGACGGAGGATTGCAGGTTGACGAAGACGGTGGCCTGCCCCGGCGTCGTCTGGCTGCGGGTGAAGTCGAGGCCGGGCAGCTCCTCCAGCTTCTTCTCGATGCGGTCGGTCACCTGGTCCAGGGTGTCGGGCAGCGACGCCCCCGGCCAGCGGGCGCTGATCACCATGGTCTTGATGGTGAAGGAGGGGTCCTCCTCCCGCCCGAGGTTGAGATAGGCCATCACCCCGGCCAGGGTCGCGACGATCATCGCGTACCAGACCAGCGAGCGGTGGCGCAGCGCCCAGTCGGAGAGGTTGAATCCGTCGCTCACCGCACCGCCTCGTCCACGATCCTCACCTCCTGGTCCGGCTCAAGGCTGTTGACGCCGGCGGTCACCACCCGGGCGCCGGCGTCGAGGCCGTCGGCGATCCGCACCACCCCGCCGGCGCGGCCGGCCACCCGCACCTCGTGCGGCGCCACCGTCAGACGCTCCGGATCGACGACCCACACCCAGGTCCGGCCGTCCCGCTCCAGCACCGCGGTCTCCGGCACGACCAGCCCCGCGGCCGCTCCGGCCCGCTCCGGCAGGCGCACCGTCACCGTGGTGCCCAGGCGGAAGGCGGCGGGCGGCTCGGCCAGGGTGATCCACACCCGGCGGGTGCGGGTCACCGGGTCCGCCTGCGGCGCGATCTCGCGCACCGTGCCCGCGGCCCGCACCGACGGGTCCAGGGTGAGGGCCACATCCACCGGCGCCCCGCGCTGCAGCGCCGCGGCGATCCCCTCGGGCAGGTCGATGACCGCCTCCCGCACATCCGGACGGGCCAGGGTCACCACCATCCGGCCGGGCTCGACGACCTGGCCGATCTCCGCCCCGACGTCGGTGACGACACCGTCAAAATCGGCGCGCAGCGTGGCGTAGCCCAGCCGCTCGCGCGCCTGGTCCAGGGCGGCCTTGGCCTGGGTGAGGGCGGCCGCCGCGGCCTCGCGCGCCTGCTGCGCCGCCTCGACCTCCGCCTCGCTGGCGACGTCGTCGGCCCGCAGGGTGCGCTGGCGCTCCTCGGTGGCGGCCGCGTTCTCGAGCTGGGCCTCGGCGGAGGCCAGATCGGCCTCGGCGCCGCGCACGGCGAGCGCGAACGGCAAGGGATCGATGGCGGCCAGCACGGCGCCGCCGGCGACCCGGTCGCCGACCTCCACCGCACGGTCGACCATGCGGCCGAGCACGCGGAATCCCAACGCGCTCTGGTAGCGCGGTTCGACCACCCCCGCGAAGCGCTGGGACTCCCCGTGCCCGGGCCCGACCACCATCGACAGCACCGGGCGCGCCGGCGGCGGCGGCGCAGCCTCGTTCTCCCCGCAGGCGGCGAGCAGCAGGACCAGCGCCAGACCGACCCCCGGCGGCGCCGGACGGGCGGCCGTCATGGCGACCGCTCCGCCGCCGGGGCGGACGCCGGCGCGTCGGCGATCGCCACCGTCTGCCCGGGGTGGAGGAGCTGGCCGCCGGCGGTGACGACGAGGTCGCCCGGCCGCAGGCCGTCGCCCAGCACCACCTGGCCGGTGTCGTAGCGGTGCACGGTCACCGCGGCCAGGGCGACGCGCCGGCTGTCCGGATCGATCCGCCACACCGCCGGCGACCCGTCCTGGGACGTCAGCGCGCTCCACGGCAGCACCAGGCGCTGGCGCACCGCCGCCCGCGCCTCGCCGATCACCGCGGCGCGCAGCGTCATCGCCGGCGGCGGCCGGTCGATGCCCACCTTGACGCGGACCGTTCCGGTGGCGGGATCGACCACCGGCGACACCTCGCGCACCGTCCCCTCGGCGGTGACCGACGGATCGGCCACCAGGCGGAGCGCCACGGTGCGCGAGGCCGGCTCCTCGACGAACAGGGATTCCTGGATGTTGAACACGGCGTCGCGCGGGCCGTCATGGGCCAGGGTGAAGACCGGGTCGGCCGCCTGCACCACCTGCCCGACCTCGGCCGCACGGGCGGTGACCACCCCGTCGACCGCGGCCCGCAACACCGTCTGGTCGCGCTGGTCGCGCGCCGACTCCGCCTCGGCCCGCGCCGCCTCCAGGGCGCCGCGGGCGGTGCGCACCGCCTCCTGCGCCTGGTCGTAGTCGCGCCGCGTCGTGAAGCCGTCGCCCAGCAGCGTCCGCTGCCGCTCGAGGGTGGCGGAAACCTGGCGCAGCCGCGCCTCGGCCGCCGCGACGGCGGCGTCGGCGGCGGTCACGGAGGCGTCCTGCTCGCGCGGGTCGAGGCGGGCCAGCACGGTGCCGGCGCTCACGTGGTCGCCGATGTCGGCGGTCCGTTCGATCACCCGCCCGGCGACGCGGAACGCCAGGTCGCTCTCCACCCGCGCCCGGATCTCGCCGGTCAGGCGCATGCGCGGGGCGTCGGCGACCGGCTCGACGGCGCGGGCGGCGACCCGCACCGGCGGCTTGGCGACCGCCGCCTCCTGGCGGTCGCACCCGGACAGCACGCCGCATGCGCAGGCGAGGGCAAGGGTCGCAAGAGGGGGTGCGGATCGCGACATGGCGGACGGGGCGGGGCTGAGGGATACCGGAACGGAACCCGCCGCACGTCGGCACGCGACGTGCGGCGGGTGACGCTCACTCTGCCACGCGGATCGGCGCCCGTCAGCCCACCAAACGGCAGGCCGCCGGAAGGCGGAGGGGGATCAGTTGCAGACCAGCGAATTGACGGCGCTCTCCGAGCCGACGCGGCGCATGGAGCAGGTGTCGCCGAGGCCGTCCTCGCTGGTGGCGTAGTCGTCGTCGTCGCGGGCATAACCGCCGGAATCGCTGGCGCCGCTGTACCCGGAATCGCTGGCCATGTCGACGGTGCCGCAGGCACCCAGGGTCAGCGCCAGCAGGGCCGCAAGGGTCAGGTGTGTGGCCATGGTCGTGGTCCTCATGATGGTGTGTTCGCGAAGCTACGGGTCCACCAACAGGGGTGCCGGCCATGCGTCCCCGTCTGTAACGCCTTCGTGAAGGCGCGTGCCCGCGGGCCGGGGCCGGACCGCCGCCCGCCGTTGACAGGCCCCGCCGCGGGGACCATGTTCGCGACACGTTCCCATTGGGATAGGGCCAGCCGGGGCATGGCGCTCCATCCGCACAGCCGCACCGTCTGCCGCGATTGCGCTGCCGCGCTCGGCGACGCGCCCGCCGTCCCGCGCGACAGCCCTCCCGCACGCTGTCCGCGCTGCGGCGGCCGCCGCCTGTTCCGCCACGCCGAGCTGCACGGCCTGGCCATCGGCCACATCGACTGCGACGCCTTCTACGCCACCGTGGAGAAGCGCGACCGGCCGGAGCTGGCGGCGCGGCCGGTGATCGTCGGCGGCGAGGGGCGCGGCGTGGTCGCCGCCTGCTGCTACGTCGCCCGGCTGTCGGGCGTGCGCTCCGCCATGCCCATCGGCCGTGCCCTGGAGCGCTGCCCCGACGCGGTGGTGCTGCCGCCGGACATGGCGAAGTACCGCGCCGTCGGGCTGCGCGCGCGGGAGATCATGGAGGCGTTCACCCCGCTGGTGCAGCCGCTGTCCATCGACGAGGCCTATCTCGACCTCGGCGGCGTCGAGGAGCGCCTGGCCATCAGCCCGGCCCAGGCCCTGGTGGAGGTGGTGCGCCGGTTCGAACGCGAGCTGGGCATCACCGCCTCGATCGGGCTCAGCTACAACAAGCTGTTCGCCAAGATCGCCTCGGACCTGGACAAGCCCCGCGGCCTGTCGGCGATCGGCCGGGGCGAGGCGGCGGCCTTCCTGGCCGACAAGCCGGTGAACATCCTGTGGGGCGTCGGCCCGGCCCTGGAGCGCAGGCTGGCCGACGAGGGCATCCGCACGGTCGCCGACCTGCGCACCCGCGACGAGGTCCACCTGGTGCGCCGCTACGGTGCCATGGGTCGCCAGCTCCACCGCTTCGCCCACGGCATCGACACCCGCCGGGTCGAGCCGGACGCGCCGAGCAAGTCGGTGTCGGCGGAGGACACCCTGGACTGGCCGACCGCCGACGCCGCGGCGCTGGCGACGATCCTGCGCCGCCTGGCGGCCACGGTGGAGCGGCGCATGGCCAAGGAGGGGGTGCTGGGGCGCAGCGTCGTGCTGAAGCTGAAGACCGCCGACTTCCAGCTGCTGACCCGCCAGCGCCGCGTCGACCCGCCGACCCGCGACGCCGCGGCCCTGGCGGCGGCGGCGCTGCCGCTGCTGGACAAGGAGGCCGACGGCCGGGAGTTCCGCCTGGTCGGCATCGGCTGCGGCGACCTCACCACCCCGCGGCTGGAGCGCGAGCCGGACCTGTTCCGCTGAGCCGGCCTCGGGGCGCCCGGCCCTCCGGGTCAGCGGATCGCCGCGGCGCCGGCCGGCCGGCCGGGGGCGCCGTCAGTCGACGGTGCCGACCTGGGCGATCTCGCCGGCCCGCAGCTTGGCCATCAGCCGCTCCTCGAAGCCGGGATCGCGGCCGATGTGGACGCCCAGGTCGCGGAGCTTCTGATTCTCCATGATGTCGCGGCCGGTGGCGATCTGCACGCCGGGGTGGCCGACCGGAATCGGGATGCCGCCGCGCGCCCGGTCCGCCTCGCTGCGCTCGATCCCCAGCCAGACCTCCTGGCGGCGCGCCAGCAGCCGGACCTGCTCGCCGGGCTGGGGGATGCCCGGCTTGTGGAGCGCGGCGTCGATGTCCGCCAGCTCCGCCGTCTCGGCTTCGGTCAGGCTGGCCTGCCGGTCCTCGGTGAAGCGGCGCTGGCGGACATCGACCAGCGCCAGATCGAGGGCGCTTTCCACCGTGTGGGTCGTGATCTTCCCCTGCCCGTGCAGGTCGAGCAGGCTGGTGCGGGTGTCCTCGCTCAACGCCGAGAAGGCCGCGAGATGATCGCGGTCGAGGTCGAGGAGGAGCGGCTTGACCGCCACCGTGTCGGCCGCCCGCGGCGGCGCGGCCGAGGCGGTCTGGGCATGGGCGTAGGCGGTGGCGGCGGCGGACCCGGACGCGGTCGGGACCGGGCGCAGTCCCGACAGCGCGGTCAGGCTTCGGTGGTCCGACGGCGGAAGGTGAACCAGGCCGATGTTGGTGAAGGACAGCATGGCGACGCTCCGGTGATCAGCCGGGGTGGCGGCGGCCGCCCCGGCACCGGGAGTCGTGTGCAAACGATGGGCCAGGGATCGCCCGTGCCGCGGCCAGGATGGCGGCCCCCCGCCGGCGCCGGCCCCGGGCATCCGGGGCCGGCGGGGTGGCAGAATGTGCCGCCGGGGCGGCACATCGTGCCGGTCACACCCCCAGGTAGCGGCCGCGCAGGGCGGGGTCGGCACGGAAGGCGGCGGAATCGCCGTTCCACACCGTGCGGCCCTTTTCGACGACGTAGTGACGGTCGGCGAGGCCGAGCAGGGCATCGACGTTCTTGTCGATCACCAGGATCGCCTGGCCCTCCCCCTTGAGCGCGCGCAGGCAGGCCCAGATCTCCTGGCGGACCAGGGGCGCCAGCCCCTCCGTCGCCTCGTCGAGGATCAGCAGCACCGGGTTGGTCAGCAGGGCGCGGCCGATGGCCAGCATCTGCTGCTCGCCACCGGAGAGCTGGTTGCCCAGGTTGCCGGCCCGCTCCCGCAGCGGCGGGAACAGGGCGTAGACCCGCTCCAGGGTCCATGGATCGCGGGCCTTGCGCGGGTCGGCGGCGGTCGCCACGAGGTTCTCGCGCACCGTCAGGTTGGGGAAGATCTGCCGCCCCTCCGGCACCAGGCCCAGCCCGGCGCGGGCGATGCGGAAGGAGGGCAGGCCGCGCACCGGCCGGCCGGCGAAGCGCACGGCCCCGCCGCACGGCGGGGTCAGCCCGCAGATCGAGCGCACGGTGGTGGTCTTGCCCATGCCGTTGCGGCCCAGCAGGGTCACCACCTCGCCCTCGCCGACCCGCAGCGCCATGCCGAACAGCACCTGGCTGGTGCCGTAACGGGTCTCCAGCCCCTCCACCTCGAGAAGCGCGTTCACCCCTCCTCCCCCAGATAGGCCGCGCGCACCGCGGCGTCGTTGCGGATCGCCTCGGGGCTGCCCGAGGCGATCAGGCGGCCGTAGACCAGCACCGAGACGCGGTCGGCCAGCGCGAACACCGCGTCCATGTCGTGCTCCACCAGCAGGATGGCGTAGCGGCCCTTGAGGCCCTGGAGCAGCGCGACCATGGCCCGGCTCTCGTCCGGCCCCATCCCGGCCATGGGCTCGTCCAGCAGCAGCAGGCGCGGCGCGCCGGCCAGCGCCATCGCCAGCTCGAGCTGGCGGCGCTCGCCGTGGGACAGGCGGGCGACCGGGACCTCGGCGCGCGCCGCGAGGCCGACCGCGGCCAGCGCCGCCCGCGCCGGCCCGGCCAGCGCCGGGTCGCCGTCGGCCGGGCGCCAGAAGCGGAAACTGTGCCCCTGGTGGGCCTGCACCGCCAGCGCCACGTTCTGCAGCGCGGTGAAGCGGGCGAACACGCTGGTGATCTGGAAGGAGCGGGCCAGCCCGGCGCGCGCCCGGGCGTCGGCGCTCCAGCCGGTGACGTCGCGCCCGGCGAAGCGCACCCGCCCGGCGTCGGGCGCGATCTCGCCGGCGAGCTGGCCGATCAGGGTGGTCTTGCCGGCCCCGTTGGGGCCGATGACGGCGTGCAGCTCGCCCGGCGCCACCGCCAGCGACACCGCGTTGGTGGCGATCAGACCACCATACGCCTTGCGCAGGGCGACGGTCTCCAGCATGGCGGGCGCCGGCGCCGACCGGTCAGCCATGGCCGCCCTGCCCGCCATCGCCGGCCCGTGGCCCGGCGATCCAGCCCCACAGCCCGCCGCGGGCGTACAGCACGACCAGCAGAAGGGCCGGGCCGAGCACGACCTGCCAGTGTTCGGTCCATTCCGCCAGCACCTCCTCCAGCAGCAGGTAGGCGGCGGCGCCCACCACCGGGCCGACCAGGCTGCCCATGCCGCCCAGCAGGGTCATCACGATCAGTTCGCCCGAGCGGTGCCAGTTGATGTAGGCCGGGCCGGCGAAGGTCGCGGCGTTGGCCAGCAGCGCCCCGGCCAGCGCGCCGAAGGCGCCGGCGATGACGAAGGCGGCGAGCCGGTAGCGGGTGGTGGCGAACCCCAGCGCCCGCATCCGCCGCTCGTTGTCCCGGCAGCCCTGCAGCGCCATGCCGAAGCGGCTGCGCACGAGGCGCCGGGCGAACGCCAGGAAGGCCGCCAGCAGGGCGAGGCAGACGTAGTAGAACGTGTTGGTGTCGAACAGGTCGAGCCCGGGCAGCGTGTTGCGGTCGTAGAGGGTGATGCCGTCCTGGCCGCCGTATGTGCGCAGCGACACGGTCAGGAAATACAGCATCTGGGCGAAGGCCAGGGTGATCATGATGAAGTGGATGCCGCCGGTGCGCAGGCACACCACGCCGATCGCCAGCGCGAACAGGGCGCCGAACAGCATGGCCAGCGGCCACGCCACCAGCGCGCTGTTGGTGCCGTGCAGCTCCAGCGGCCAGCTCACCACCGGGCTGCCGTCGCTGACGTGCCAGGCCAGGATGCCGACGGTGTACGCGCCGACCCCGACGAAGGCGGCGAAGCCGAAGCTGACCATCCCGCCGTAGCCGAGGATGAGGTCGAGGCTGGCGGCCGCCAGCGCGAAGATCAGGACGCGCGCGGCGAGATCGACGTAGAAGCCGTTGCCGGTCGCCTCCGCCACCGGCGGCAGGGCGAGCAGGGCGAGCAGGCCGAGCGCCAGGGCGGCGCGCTCGCGGCCGATGCGCGGCGCCCGGTGCGCCGGGACGGCCGGGGCCACGGCGGGATCGCGGTCAGCCATGGGCGGGAAACAACCCCTTCGGACGCCAGGCCAGCACCGCGGCCATCACGACGTAGATCAGCATGGAGGAGAGCGACGCCCCCGCCCCGTCGGCCTGGGCGGGCGGCAGCAGGGCGCGCAGGGCCACGGGCAGGAACACGCGGCCCAGCGTGTCCACCAGCCCGACCAGCAGCGCCCCGGCCAGGGCGCCGCGGACCGAGCCGATGCCGCCGATGACGATGACCACGAAGGTGAGGATCAGCACGCTCTCGCCCATGCCGACCTGGACCGCCAGGATCGGCCCGGCCATGGCCCCGGCCAGCCCGGCCAGCCCCGCCCCGAGCGCGAAGATCAGGGTGTAGAGCAGGACGATGTCGACGCCCAGCGCCCCCACCATCTCGCGGTTGGAGGCGCCGGCGCGGATCAGCATGCCGATCCGGCTGCGGGCAATCAGCAGCCACAGCCCCAGCGCCACCGCCAGCCCGACCGCCATGATGGCGAGGCGGAAGGCCGGATAGGGCACGCCCGGCAGCACCTCAACCGTGCCCGCCAGCCACCCCGGCGGGTCGAGGAAGATGGGCTGCGGACCCCAGACGATGCGCACCATCTCGTTGAAGAACAGGATCAGCCCGAAGGTGCCCAGCACCTGGTCCAGGTGGTCGCGGCGGTAGAGGGTGCGCAGCGCCACCACCTCCACCGCCACCCCCACCAGGGCGGTCAGCGGCAGCGCCGCCAGCAGCCCCAGCAGGAAGCTGTCGAACGCCTGGGCCAGGGTGGCGGTGAGGTACGCGCCGAGCATGTAGAAGGAGCCATGGGCGAGGTTCACCAGGTCCATGATGCCGAACACCAGGGTCAGCCCGGCCGCCATCAGGAACAGCATGAGGCCGAGCTGGACGCCGTTCAGCGTCTGCTCGAACAGGAGGATCGGGTCCATCGGGCGTCCCGTACGCGCGAAACCGGCCCGAGCTACATCGCGCACTCCCCGGCATACGCGTCGGCGTGGCGGATCAGAACCGTGCCGCGCTGGGCGTTGACCAGCCGTCCCTTGGCGTCCTTGACCACCTCGCGGGCGTAGTAGTTCTGGATCGGGAAATGGTTGGTGTTGAAGGAGAACACCGGCCGGACGGAGTCGAAGGGCGCGGTCTCCATGGCCTTGGAGACGGCGGTCTTGTCGGAAAGATCGCCGCCGACGGCGCGCACGGTGGCGTCGATCAGGCGGGCGGTGTCGTAGCCCTGGGCGGCGTAGATCGAGGGCGGCCGGCCGTACGCGGCGTCGAACGCCTCGACGAAGGCCTTGTTGGCGGCGGTGTCGAGGTCGGGGCTCCAGGGCGCCGCGCTGGCCAGCCCGAGGGCGGCGTCGCCCATGGCCGGCAGGATGTCCTCGCTCAAGGTGAAGGCGGAGCCGTAGAGGGTGATGCTGTCCTTCAGCCCGGCCTGGACGAACTGCTTGACGAAGTTGATGCCCATGCCGCCGGGGTAGAAGACGTACACCGCCTCGGGCGCCGCGGCGCGGAGCTGGGCGAGTTCGGCGGCGTAGTCGAGCTGGCCCAGCGGCGTGTAGACCTCGCCGACCACCTCGCCCTTGTACATGCGCTTGAAGCCGGCCAGCGCGTCCTTGCCAGCCGGGTAGTTCGGCGCCATCAGGTAGACGCGCTTGACGCCCTTGTCCTGGGCGAGCTGGCCGACCGCCTCGTGGGCGCTGTCGTTCTGGTAGGAGGCGCTGAAGAAGAACCGGTTGCACTGCTTGCCGGCGAGCTGGGAGGGCCCGGCGTTGGGGCTGACGAACAGCACCTCGGCGCGCTCGAAGCCGGGCATCAGGGCGAGCGCCAGGTTCGACCAGATGATCCCCGTGGCGAAGTCGATGCCGTCGCGCTTGACCATGCGGTCGGCGAGTTGCTTGGCAACGTCCGGCTTCTGCTGGTCGTCCCCTTCGATCACCGTCGCCGGGATGCCGCCCAGGGTGCCGCCCAGCTCCTTCAGGGCCAGGGCAAAGCCGTCGCGGGCGTCGATGCCGAGGCTGGAGCCCGGCCCCGACAGGGTGGTGATCATGCCGACCTTGACCTCGCTGGCCGGCGCGGCGTGGGCGGAAAGCGGCGCCAGCAGGCCCGCGGCGAACCCGAGGGCCAGCGCCCCCGTCCGGATGCTCATATGGTGGACCCCCCTGTTGTCGTCCCCCGCGGGCGGCACGGCCACCCCCGGGGCGCTGATCCTGCCACGTCGGCGCGGCAAACGCACCCCGTTCGGGGTGCGCCGGTCGGCGAAGCGCGACCGGGAGCCGGGCCGGGGCCGGGGCCGGGAAGGGAAAACTAAACCAGCCGCACCGGGCCGGGATACTGGCCGATGATTGGATCGGCGCTCACCAACGTCACGCCGTCCACGGCCGCCTGGGCCACCAGGATGCGATCGAAAGGGTCCTTGTGCAGCGGCGGAAGCGACGCGACGGCGACGGCATGGGCACCGGTGACGGCCAGTTCCTCCCACCCGTGCTCCAACAGGCCGCGGCGCAAAACCCGTGCGTCGACGCGGAAATCCTCACGGCCCAGTCCCTGTTTGATGGCGATCTCCCAGACGCTGGCCGCGCTGAAGAGAAGCCGGTTCCGGTCGTCCGCGATCAGATCCCGGGCGGCCGCCGGCAGGCGGTCCGGCCATCCCGCCGCCCACAACAACAAGTGCGTGTCGAGGAGGAACGTCACCGGTCACCGGTGAAGAGGCGCTCAATCTCGTCGCCGCCCATGCGATCGAAATCATCGGGCACCGCCATGGCGCCGGCAAGGAAGCCCAGCCGCCGGGTGTGGGGGTCGGCTGGCGCGTCCAGCGCCACGACCTTGACCAGAGGCTTGCCGGCCCGCGCGATGATGAATGGTTCTCCCCCGGCGGCCTGCTCGACCAGTCGCGACAGGTGCGTCTTGGCCTCATGCATATTGACCGTCCGCATACGCTCGCACACCCATACCGTGGATTTGGTTCATTGAACTTAGTCCACCGCGGCCCAGGTCTCAAGCCCAGGCAGGCCCAGGTCGACCGGGGCGTCACCCGGTGGCGGTGCGGAAGGTGTCGTGCAGGGTGGCGTAGAGGCTGCGGAACAGGGCCAGGCGGGGCGCCATCGCCTCGGCCAGCGCCGGGTCCGGCTCGTCGACCCGGGCCGCCGGCAGCGGCCGGCACACCGCGGCCGGCGACTCGCCGGTGGCCGCCAGGCGGGCCAGCCGGGCCGCGCCGAAGGCCGGGCCGACCTCGCCGCCCACCGGGTAGACCAGCGGCCGGCCGAGCGCGCTGGCGATGATGCGGCCCCACAGCGGGCTGCGCGCGCCGCCGCCGATGAACTGCATGGCCCCCACTTCGGTGCCCGCCTCCTCCAGCACCTGGAGCCCGTCGGCGAAGGCGAAGGCCACCCCTTCCAGGACGGCGCGGGCCAGCGCACCGCGGTCGGTGGTCGGCGTCAGGCCGAACAGCACCCCCATGGCGTGGGGGTCGTTGTGGGGGGTGCGCTCGCCCGACAGATAGGGCAGGAAGACCAGCGGCCCGATGCCCGGCCCGGCCCGCTCGGCCTCCGCCAGCAGCGCCGCCTCGTCGGTGGCGCCGGTGAGCCGGGCGGCGAAGCTGAGGCAGCTCGCCGCGTTCAGCATCACCGACATCTGGTGCCACTGCCCGGGCAGGGCGTGGCAGAAGGCGTGCACCGCCCGCTCCGGGTTGGGGGCGAAGCGGCCGGTGCTGACGAACAGCACCCCCGAGGTGCCCAGCGACAGGAACGCCTGGCCATCCTCGACGACGCCGACGCCGACCGCCCCGGCGGCGTTGTCACCGCCGCCGCCGGCCACCGGGATGCCCGGCGGCAGGCCCCACGGCGCCGCCACCTCCGGCCGCAGCGTGCCGGTCACCGCCGACCCCTCGTAGAGGCGCGGCATGTGACCCTCGCCGAGGCCGGTCGCCGCCAGGATCTCCGCCGACCAGGCGCGCCGGGCGACGTCCAGCCACAGGGTGCCGGCGCTGTCCGACAGGTCCGACGCCCGTTCGCCGGTCATCCGCAGGCGCAGCCAGTCCTTGGGCAGCAGCACCGTGGCGGTGGCGGCGAACACCTCGGGCTCATGGGCGGCGACCCACAGCAGCTTGGGTGCGGTGAAGCCCGGCATGGCGCGGTTGCCGGTGATGGCGCGCAGGTCCGGCACGCGCCGCTCCAGCTCGACGCACTCCGCCTCGCAGCGGCCGTCGTTCCACAGGATGGCCGGGCGCAGGACGCGGCCCGCGGCGTCCAGCAGGGTCGCCCCGTGCATCTGCCCGGACAGGCCGACGCCGCGCACCGCGGCCAGCGCCACCGCGTGGTCGCGGCGCAGGGTGGCCATGGCCTCGCAGGTCGCCCGCCACCAGGCCTCCGGGTCCTGCTCCGACCACAGGGGGTGGGGCCGGCTGACCGCCAGCGCGCCGGTGGCCTGGGCGACGACGCGCTGGTCCTCGTCGACCAGCACCGCCTTGACCCCGGAGGTGCCGAGATCGATGCCGAGAAACATGCTGTCCTCCCTCCCTGCCGCGCCCCGGCGCGGAGAGCGTCAAACGTACCGGTTCACCAGGTTCTCCAGCATCTCCTGGCGGCCGGAGCGCGGCTTCGGGTCGAGGCCGCGGCCGGTGTCGGCCAGCTCGGCGAGCGAGGCGCCGCCCTGGATGCGCCGCCCGAGATCGCCGTCCCAGCCGGCGTAGCGCTCGGCGACGTGGGTCTTGAGCTTGCCATCCTCCACCAGCCGCGCCGCCGCCAGCAGCGCCCGCGCCAGCGTGTCGATGCCGCCGACATGGGCGTGCACCAGGTCGAGCGGGTCAATGCTCTGGCGGCGGATCTTGGCGTCGAAGTTGAAGCCGCCGGTGGTGAAGCCGCCACCCTCCAGGATGCGCGCCATGGCGGTGGTGAGGTCGACGTGGTCGTTGGGGAACTGGTCGGTGTCCCAGCCGTTCTGCGCGTCGCCCCGGTTGATGTCGATGGAGCCGAAGATGCCCAGGGCCAGGGCCGTCGCCACCTCGTGCTCGAAGCTGTGGCCGGCCAGGGTGGCGTGGTTCACCTCGATGTTGACGCGGACCTCGTCCTCCAGCCCGTAACGCTTGAGGAAACCGTAGACGGTGGCGACGTCGTGGTCGTACTGGTGCTTGGTCGGCTCCATCGGCTTGGGCTCGATCAGGATGGTGCCCGGGAAGCCGATCTTGTGCTTGTGCTCCACCACCAGCGACAGGAAGCGGCCGAGCTGGTCGAGCTCGCGCCCCATGTCGGTGTTGAGCAGCGTCTCGTAGCCCTCGCGCCCGCCCCACAGCACGTAGTTGACACCGCCCAGCCGGTGGGTCGCCTCCAGGGCGTCGCGCACCTGGGCGGCGGCGCAGGCGAACAGCTCCGGATCCGGGTTGGTGGCCGCCCCGCTCATGTAGCGGGGGTGGGAGAACAGGTTGGCGGTGCCCCACAGCAGCTTCACCGGGCTGGCCGCCATGCGCGCCTCGATCTTGTCGAGCATGCGCGCGAACGCGTCCTGGGTCTCGGCCATGGAGCCGAGGTCGGGGGCGACGTCGCGGTCGTGGAAGGTGAAGAAGGGCACGCCCAGCGTCTCGAACAGCTCGAACGCCACGTCGAGCTTGAGCTCCGCCAGGGCCATGGGGTCGCCGGGCTGCATCCACGGCCGGTCGAAGGTGCCGGGGCCGAACGGGTCACCGCCCGGCCAGCAGAAGCTGTGCCAGTAGCACACCGCCATGCGCAGGTGCTCGGCCATGGGCTTGCCGAGCACCAGTCGCTCGGGCTGGTACCAGCGGTAGGCCAGCGGGTTGGCGCTGTCCGGCCCCTCGTAGGGGACGGCGCCGATGCCGAAGAAGGAGTCGGTCATGTTGAAGGTGTCCTCTGGTGCGGGGGCGGTCACAAGGCGGTCCAGGCGGCGCCGGCACGGCTGCTGGCCACCGCGGCGTGGATGAAGCGCACGCCGCGCACACCGTCGCGCACGCCCGGCACCAGCAGGGCCTGGGGGTCGGGCGCGCGGCCGGCGCTGCGGGCGGCGATGAGGTCGGCGACGTCGCGGTAGAGCACCGCGAACCCCTCCAGATAGCCCTCGGGGTGGCCCGAGGGGATGCGGGTGGCATGGCCGGCCGCGGCGTCGGCGCCGGGGCCGCCGCGGGTGACGGTGCGCGGCGGCTCGCCGAAGGGCGCGACGCGCAGGTGGTTGGGCTGCTCCTGGAACCACTCCAGGCCACCGGTCTCGCCGTAGACCCTGAGGCGCAGCCCGTTCTCGTTGCCGGGCGCCACCTGGCTGGCCCAGAGAAGCCCGCGCGCGCCGTTGGCGAAGCGCAGCATCATCTGCGCGTTGTCGTCCACCGGCCGGCCGGCGACGAAGGTGGTCAGCTCGGCCGCCAGCTCGGCGACCGGCTGGCCGGCGACGAACTCGGCGAGGTTGAAGGCGTGGGTGCCGATGTCGCCGATGCAGCCGCCGACCCCGCTGCGCGCCGGGTCGGTGCGCCACGCCGCCTGCTTCTGGCCGCTGTCCTCCAGGCGCTCCGTCAGCCAGTCCTGGGGGTATTCCACCTGGACCACGCGGACCGCGCCGATCGCCCCGGCGGCAACCATGGCGCGCGCCTGGCGGACCATGGGATAGGCCGTGTAGTTGTGGGTCAGCGCGAAGACCAGGCCGCTGGCCTCCACCGCCGCCGCCAGGTCCTCGGCGTCCTCCACCGTGGTGGTCATCGGCTTGTCGCAGATGACGTGGACACCGGCGTCGAGGAAGGCGCGGGCGGCGGCGTGGTGGAGGTGGTTCGGGGTGACGATGGCGACCACGTCGATGCCGTCGGGGCGCGCCGCCTCGGCCTGCGCCATCGCGTGGAAGTCGGCGTAGCAGCGTGCCGGGTCCAGCATCAGGTCGGCGCCGCTGTCGCGGGCCCGCTGCGGGTCCGACGCCAGCGCCCCGGCCACCAGTTCGTAGCGGTCGTCGAGGCGCGCGGCGATGCGGTGGACGCCGCCGATGAAAGCGCCGCGCCCGCCGCCGACCATGCCGAGGCGCAGGCGCCGCGTGACGCCGGCCCCTTCCTTGCCTTCGATGGTCATGGTGCCCTCCTCATGCGATGCCCAGGATGCGCCGGTTGGCGGCCTGGTCGGTGCCGGTGCCGGCGAAGTCGTCGAAGGCCTTCTCCGTCACCCGGATGATGTGGCTGTCGATGAACGCAGCCCCCTCGGCCGCCCCCTGCTCGGGGTGCTTCATGCAGCACTCCCACTCCAGCACCGCCCAGCCGTCGAAGCCGTACTGGGTCAGCTTGGAGAAGATGCCGGAGAAGTCGACCTGCCCGTCGCCCAGCGAGCGGAAGCGGCCGGCCCGGTCGATCCACGGCTGGTAGCCGGAATAGACCCCCTGGCGCGCCGTCGGGTTGAACTCCGCGTCCTTGACGTGGAACATCTTGATGCGCGGGTGATAGACGTCGATGTAGCCGAGGTAGTCGAGCTGCTGCAGCACGAAGTGGCTGGGGTCGTAGAGGATGTTGCAGCGGGGGTGGTTGTCCACCCGCTCCAGGAACATCTCGAAGGTCGCACCGTCGAACAGGTCTTCGCCGGGGTGGATCTCGTAGCAGAGGTCGACGCCGGCGGCGTCGAAGGCGTCGAGGATGGGGCGCCAGCGCCGCGCCAGCTCATCGAAGGCGGTCTCGATCAGCCCCGCCGGCCGCTGCGGCCAGGGGTAGAGGAAGGGCCAGGCCAGCGCGCCGGAAAAGGTGACGTGCGCGCTCAGCCCCAGGTTGGCCGAGGCCTTGGCCGCCTTGAGGAGCTGGTCCACCGCCCAGGCCTGGCGCGCCTTGGGGTTGCCGCGCACCGCCGGGGCGGCGAAGCCGTCGAACGCCTCGTCGTAGGCGGGGTGCGCGGCGACCAGCTGGCCCTGCAGGTGGGTCGACAGCTCGGTCACCGCCACGCCGGCCTCGGCGCAGATCCCCTTGACCTCGTCGCAGTAGCCCTTGCTCTCGGCCGCGCGGTCCAGGTCGAACAGGCGGGCGTCCCAGGTCGGGATCTGCACCCCCTTGAAGCCGAGGCCGGCGGCCCAGCGGGCGATGGCGGGCAGGCTGTCGAAGGGGGCCGTGTCGCTGGCGAACTGGGCCAGGAAGATGGCCGGCCCCTTGATGGTCTTCATGGCGTGTCTCCCATGTCTCAACTCTCCCCCCGGGGGAAAGCGGTCGGCCCTAAGGGCCGGGCGACGGGGGCCGCGTGGAACCGGCGGACGGTCCCGCAGCGCGCCCCACGCCCGACCCGCTCCCCCCCCGGGGGGGAGCGGGCGACGGGTCAGAACGGCGAGTCCGGGTAGTAGTAATCCTTCGCGTTTTCCGGCGTCACCAGGGTGGCGTCGAGGATGTACTCCTTCTTGATCGCGGCCCCCTCCACCAGGTGCTTCGCCGTGATCTCCATGGCGTCGGCGATCATCGACGGCGGGTACAGCACGTCGACCGGCACCAGCCGGTCGTTCTCCATGACGCGCTTGACGATGTCCTTCATGCCGGCACCGCCGACGATGAACATCTCGTCCTCGCGGCCGGCCTGCTTGACCGCCTCGATGACGCCCAGCGCGATGTCGTCGTCCTGGGCCCACACCGCGTCGATCTTCGGGAAGCGGGAGAGGAAGTCCTGCATCACCTTGAAACCGTCGTCGCGGTTCCAGTTGGCGTATTCCTTGGCCAGGATCTCGATGCCCGAGCCTGCCAGCTCCGTCTCGAAGGCGTCGACCCGCTGGTTGTCGATCACGGTGGGGATGCCGCGCAGCACGACGATCTTGGCGCCCTGGCCCAGCCGGCTCTTGACGTATTCGGCCGACACCTTGCCCATCGCCGGGTTGTTGCCGGCGACATAGAGGTCCTGGATCGACGGGTCGGTCAGGCCTCGGTCGACGATGGTGACGAACTTGCCCTGCGCCTTGACCTCGCGGACCGGATCGGTCAGCGGGTCGGATTCGAAGGGCAGGATGACCAGGGCGTCGATGGCGTGGATCGACACCAGGTCCTCAAGGTCGTTGGCCTGGGACGCGGCGTCGCGGGCCGTGGCGATCTGGATGTCCAGGGTGGGGTACTGCGCCTCCAGGCGTTTCTCCGCCTGCTGGGCGTGCCAGTTCAGGCCGCCCGCCCAACCGTGGGTCGCGGCGGGGATGGAGACGCCCATCTTGACGGTGTTCTGGGCCCAGGCTCCGCCGGCGCCGGCGAGGGCCAGGCCGGCGGCGACGGCCGCGGCGGTGGCGTAACGTGCGATCATGGTCGAACCTCCCATTGGTCCGTTGTTGGTCCGGTGTCGGTCCTTCGAGGCCGGGTCTTGTCGGGCCCGGTCGGCGTCTCACCGCCGCCCCGCCGCCCCGCGCTGGAGCAGCACCGCGACGATGATGATGGTCCCCTGGATGGCGCCGTTGAGGTAGACGCTGATGGCGCCGGTCAGGTTGAGGATGTTGTCGATCAGGGTCAGGATCACCGCCCCGGCCACCGTGCCCCAGATCCGGCCGTAGCCGCCCTTCAGCATGGTGCCGCCGATGATCACGGCGGCGATCGCCTCCAGCTCCCACAACAGGCCGGTGGTGGCCGACGCCGACCCCAGGCGGGGCACGTACACCGTCACGGCGATGCCGACGCACAGGCCGAGCAGCGCGAAGGCCGTCGTCTTCACCCGGTCGACGTGGATGGAGGAGTAGCGCGCCACGTCCTCGCTGGAACCGATGGCGGCGCAGTACCGCCCGAAGCGGGTGCGGGTGAGGATCAACGCCCCCGCCGCGGCGACCAGCACGAACACCACCACCGGCACCGGCACGCCCAGCACGTCGCCGTAGTAGACCGGCCGGTAGGTGGAGCGCACCGCGGAGTTGAGCGAGAGGGTGCCACCATCGGCCAGATAGGTGACGAGCGAGCGGAAGATGCCCATGGTGCCGAGGGTGACGATGAAGGCGTCGATGCGCCCCCGGGTCACCAGCAGGCCGTTGACGATCCCCGCCGTCAGCCCCAGCCCCAGCGCCACCATGACGCCCACCAGCACGGTGGCGGGGCCGGGCCCCAGCGCCGGCACCAGCGCGTTCATGGTGACGATCACCACCCCGGCGGCGAAGGCCGCCATGGAGCCCACCGACAGGTCGATGCCGCCGGCGGTGATGACGAAGGTCATGCCGACCGCGATGATGCCGATGAAGGCGGTGCGGGTCAGCACGTTGGCGATGTTGCCGGGGCTGAGGAACACCGGGTTCACCAGGTAGCCCAGCAGGATCAGGGCGGCCAGCGCCAGGAACGGCCCCCACAGCTTCAGGTCCAGGCCCGGCGCCGCGCGCCGGGCCGCGAGGTCAGGCGACGACGGCGTCATGGGCGGTCTCCTTGCGTCCCTTCAGTCCGGTGGCGTAGCGCACGATCTCCGTCTCCTCCAGCGCCGCCCCGGCCAGCGTGCCGGTGATGGTGCCCGAGCGCATCACCACCACCCGGTGGGCCAGCCCGATGATCTCCGGCATCTCCGAGGAGATCAGGACCACCGCGCCACCGCGCCGGGCGAAATCGTGCAGGAAGCGGTAGATCTGCTGCTTGGTGCCGACGTCGATGCCGCGGGTCGGCTCGTCGGCGATCAGGATCTCCGGTTCCACCTGCATGGTCTTGGCGAGCAGGAGCTTCTGCTGGTTGCCGCCGCTCAACGCCGAGACCGGCACGTCGGGATCGCGCACCCGGATGTCGAAGTCCGCCGTGGCGCGCTCCAGCGCGGCGCGCTCGCGCGCCTCGTCGACGAAGACCCGGCCGAAGCGGCGCAGGGCCAGCAGGGTGAGGTTGGGGCGCAGGCCCTGGCGCAGCAGCAGCCCCTTGCCCTTGCGGTCCTCGGTCAGATAGGCGATGCCGGCCTCCACCGCGTCCTCCAGGCAGCCGATGACCAGCGGCGCCCCGTTGCGCAGCACGCTCCCGCGGCCGCGGCCATGGCCGCGCGGGCGCAGGCCCAGCAACCCCTCCATCAGCTCGCTGCGGCCGGCGCCGACGAGCCCGAAGACGCCCAGGATCTCGCCGCGCCGCAGGGTGAACGAGGCGTCGCGCGCCCAGCCCGGCACGTCGAGGTGCCGGACCTCCAGAACCGCCGGGGCGTCGTCGGGCGGCGCCTCCTTGGCCGGGTAGAGGTCGGCGATGGAGCGCCCGACCATGAGCTGGGCGATGCCGTCCTGGGTCAGCGCGGCGGCCGGGCGGGTGGCGACATGGCGGCCGTCGCGCAGCACGGTGACGCGGTCGGCGATCGCCTTCACCTCGGCCAGCTTGTGGGAGATGTAGACGATCCCGACGCCCTGGGCGGTCAGGCGGCGGATCAGGCGGAACAGCACCTCGGTCTCGGCCCCGGTCAGCACCGCCGTCGGCTCGTCCATGATCAGCACGCGCACCTCGCGCGACACCGCCTTGGCGATCTCCACCATCTGCTTTTCGGAGACGGAGAGGTCGCGCACCCGGGTCCGCGGATCGACCCGGCATTCCAGGCTGTCCAGCACCGCGCGCGCCGTCGCCTCCATGGCGCGGCGGTCCAGGAAGAGGCCACGCCGCAGCTCGCGGCCGAGAAAGATGTTCTCCTCGACGCCCAGATGCTCGGCCAGGTTGAATTCCTGGTGGATGAGGACGATGCCCAGCGCCTCGCGCGCGCCCGGCCCGTCGGCCGGCGCGGTGGCGCCGTCCACCGTCACCCGCCCCGCCGTCGCCGGCAGGTAGCCGGCGAGGATCTTCATGAGGGTCGACTTGCCGGCGCCGTTCTCGCCGACCAGCGCGTGCACCTCGCCCGGCCTGACGTCGAAGTCGACGCCGAACAGGACGGACACCGGCCCGAAGGACTTCGAGACGCCGTGCGCCGCCAGGACCGCGTCGGGCATGGCCGGACCGGGTGATTCCGTGTCGTTCATGGGCTCCTCCCTCCCACGGGTGTTCGGCCGGACCGCAGTCATTGGTTCGTGCTGCGAATTGGATAGACGGTCGAACTAATTTGACGCTACGCTTCCTTCCGGGCGACGTCAACCCGCTTCGGCGGCCGGACGGACCCAGGGCGGGCGGTGCGACGCCACCCGCCCCGGTCGGTCCGGCCGGAGGCGGCACCCCGAGGAGAGAACGCGCATGCGCCCGAGCGTCAACTCGGCGGCGATCCGCCGGCTGAACCTGATCCGCATCTTCCATGCGCTGCGCGAGCACCCCAACTGCTCGCAGCGCGACCTGGTGCAGTGGACCGGGCTGGACAAGGCGACCACCTCGGCCATCGTCGCCCAGCTCATGGATGAAGGGCTGGTGATGCGCAGCGAGCAGCGCCCGGCCACGGTGCGCCGGGCGCGCCGCGTCGGCCGCCCCGAAACCGCGCTGGCGATCGATCCGGCGGCCGGCCTGCTGGTGGGGGCGCGGCTGGAGCCGGTGACCATCCGCATCCTCACCGCCACCCTGGCCGGGACGGTGCTGGGCCAGGTGCAGATCGCCGGCAGCCGCGACATCGACGAGGCGCTGCGGCGCCTGCACGCGGGCATCGACCGGGCGGTCGCGGCCAGCGGCGGCGGGCGTCCGGTGCGCGGCATCGGCATCGGCCTGCCCGGGCTGATGGACCGCAGCGGGCGCCTGATGCTCGCTCCCAATCTGGGCTGGCGCGACGCGCCGATCCTGCCGTTGCTGCAGGGCACCCTCGACGCGCCGGTCTACGTCGACAACGACACCAAGGCGGCAGCCCTGGCCGAGCGGCTGTTCGGCGCCTGCCGCGACGTCGAGGACTACCTCTACGTCACCGGCCACTCCGGGGTCGGCGGCGGGCTGTTCCTGGGCGGGCGGCTCTACCGCGGGGCCTCGGGTTTCGCCGGCGAACTCGGGCACGTCACCGTGGTGGCCGACGGCGCGCCGTGCGGCTGCGGCAAGCGCGGCTGCCTGGAGGCCTATGTCTCGGAATCGGCCATCGTGCGCCGCCTTGCCGACCTCGGCCTGCCCTTCGCCGACCTGGCCGAGGTCGCGGCGGCGGCGGCGGCCGGCGACGGCGCGGTGCTCGCCCTGCTGGAGGAGGTCGGCGGCCATCTCGGCCTGGCGCTGTCCCATGTCGCCAACCTGCTGAACCCGTCGCTGGCGGTGTTCGGCGGCAGCCTGTCGCTGGTCGCCGACTGGGTGCTGCCGGCGGCGGAGCGCGCGATGGACCGCCACACCCTGGGGCCACCGCGCCAGGGCCTGCGGCTCATGGTGTCGCCGCTGGGCGCCGACGCCGTGCCGATCGGCGGCATCGCCCTGGCCATGGCCGGATTCCTCGACGCCCATGACGAAGTGCGGCCGCTGCTGCACGCCTGATCCCAAGCCCCCCAGCCCGGAGACCCCTTGCGATGCGGATCGAGCACGTTGCCCTGTGGACCGCCGACCTGGAGCGCGCCCGCGCCTTCTACGAGACCTATTTCGAGGCCCGCGCCAACGACCGCTACGAGAGCGCGCGGCGCCCCTTCTCGTCCTATTTCCTCAGCTTCGGCGACGGCGCCCGGCTGGAGCTGATGCAGGCCCCCGACGTCACCGAGGCGGCCGGGCGGCCGCTGCTGGGCTATGCCCACATCGCGCTCTCGGTGGGCGGCAGCGACGCCGTCGACGCCCTGACCCGGCGCCTCGCCGCCGACGGCCACCGCGTGCTGTCCCAGCCCCGGACGACCGGCGACGGCTATTACGAGAGCACCGTGGCCGATCCCGACGGCAACGTGGTGGAAATCACCGCCTGACGCGGGCCCCCGCGTGCGACACGCTGCCGCAAGCGGGCGGTGAACCGGACTCCAGGCTTTCCGCACTGCAAAACCCTGCCGTATCGTCAAGGTCTGGCGAAGAGGCGAGGCGCGGCGTCCGCCTGTTGCTCAACAAAGATGCAAATAATCATCCGTGAGGAAAAGCCCGGGGCCGGCGAACCGCGCCCCCGCGACCTGCGCGCGTGCTCTCTTCGGGGCAGGCGTGACTTCGGTGCGGCGCGGATCGGCGGCTTGGCCACCGATCCTGCGAACCACGTACGGGAAAGTGCATTGCCAATGAGCACAGGACTGGACAGTGCCGTCATCGACGGCAACGAGGCCGCCGCGTCCGTCGCCTACCGCGCAAGCGAGGTCATCGCGATCTACCCCATCACCCCGTCCTCGACCATGGGCGAGCTGGCCGACGAGTGGGCGGCCCACGGCAGGGCCAACGTGTGGGGGGACGTGCCCCAGGTGGTGGAGATGCAGTCCGAGGGCGGTGCGGCCGGCGCCGTGCACGGCGCCCTCCAGGCCGGCGCGCTGGCGACGACCTTCACGGCGTCCCAGGGCCTGCTGCTGATGATCCCCAACATGTACAAAGTCGCCGGGGAGCTGACGCCCTTTTGCATGCACGTGGCGGCGCGCACGCTGGCGACCCACGCGCTGTCCATCTTCGGCGACCACTCCGACGTCATGGCCTGCCGCCAGACCGGCTTCGCCATGCTGGCCTCGGCCAACGTCCAGGAGGCCCACGACCTGGCGCTGGTGGCCCACGCCGCCACCTTGCGGGCGCGCGTGCCGTTCCTGCACTTCTTCGACGGCTTCCGCACCTCCCACGAGGTCAACCGGGTGGAGCGGCTGTCCGACGCCGACGTCCGCGCCCTGCTCGACGAGGAGGCGGTGACCGCCCACCGCCGCCGCGGCCTGAGCCCCGACCACCCGGTGGTGCGCGGCACGGCGCAGAACGCTGACGTCTTCTTCCAGGCCCGCGAAGCGGCCAACCCCTTTTACGAGACCTGCCCGGCGGTGGTGCAGGAGATGATGGACCGGCTGGCCGTCCGCACCGGCCGCCCCTACCGCCTCTACGACTACGCCGGCCACCCCGAAGCCGAGCGCGTCGTCGTCGCGATGGGGTCGGGCGCCGAGACCTGCGCGGAAACCGCGCGCCACCTGTCGGAGCGGGGCGAGCGCGTGGGCTGCCTGGTGGTCCGGCTGTACCGGCCCTTCGCGGTGGCCGAGTTCGTGACGGCGCTGCCCGCGGCCGTGCGGCGCATCGCCGTGCTCGACCGCACCAAGGAGCCGGGGTCGGTGGGCGAGCCGCTGTTCCTCGACGTGGTCGCGGCGCTGGCCGAGGCCCGCGCCGCCGGCGGCACGGCGGCGGAGCCGGTGGTGATCGGCGGCCGCTACGGCCTGTCGTCGAAGGAGTTCACGCCGGCCATGGCCAAGGCGGTGTTCGACGAGCTCCAGCGCGCGCGCCCGAAGCGCCGCTTCACCGTCGGCATCCACGACGACGTCACCCACACCTCGCTGGCCTGGGACCCCGCCTTCGACATCGAGGGCGACGATGTCGCGCGCGCCGTGTTCTTCGGCCTGGGCGCCGACGGCACGGTCGGCGCCAACAAGAACTCCATCAAGATCATCCAGACGCACACGGGCGGCCACGCCCAGGCCTATTTCGTCTACGACAGCCGCAAGTCCGGGTCGACCACGGTGTCGCACTTGCGATTCTCGCCGCGGCCGATCCACGCCCCCTACCTGATCGGCCGGGCCCAGTTCGTCGCCTGCCACCACGCCCCCCTGCTGGAGCGCATGGAGGTGGTGGAGATGGCCGCCCCGGGTGCCACCGTCCTGCTGAACGCCCCGGGCACGCCGGAGGAGGTGTGGGCGTCCCTGCCACGCGAGGCGCAGCAGGCCTGCATCGACAAGGGCGTCGCCCTCTACACCGTCGACGCCACCGCGGTGGCGCGCGAGGCCGGTCTCGGCCGGCGCATCAACACGATCATGCAGACCTGCTTCTTCGCCCTCGCCAAGGTGATGCCCCAGGCCGACGCCATCGCCGCCATCAAGGCGGCGATCGCCAAGACCTACGGCCGGCGCAGCGAGGAGGTGGTGCGCCGCAACCATGCCGCCGTCGACGCGGCGCTGGCCCATCTGCGGGCGGTGCCCCTGCCGCTCACCGCCGCGGCCGACCACGGCCGCCCCCCCGCGGTGCCCGCGGGGGCGCCCGACTTTGTGCAGCGGGTCACCGCCGCCATCATCGCCGGTCACGGCGACCGCCTGCCGGTCTCGGCCTTCCCGCCCGACGGCACCTGGCCCAGCGGCACCGCCCGGTTCGAGCGGCGCGCCATCGCCACCCAGGTCCCGGTGTGGAACGCCGCGCTGTGCATCCAGTGCAACAAGTGCACCCTGGTCTGCCCGCAGGCGGTGATCCGCGCCAAGGCGGTGCCGGAGGCGGCGCTGGCCGACGCCCCCGCGGGCTTCGCCTCCCTGCCCTACCGCGGCCGGGAGTTCCCCGGCGCCCGGTACACCCTCCAGGTCTCGCCGGGCGACTGCACCGGCTGCACGCTCTGCGTCGCGGTCTGCCCGGCCAAGGACAAGGCCGACCCCGACCACCGTGGGCTGGAGATGCGGCCGGTCGCCGAGATGCCAGGCCAGCAGGCGGCCTTCGATTATTTCCTCACCCTGCCGGAGGCGCCGCGCGAGCGGGTGCCGGCGACGGTCAAACACACCCAGCTCCTGCAGCCCCTGTTCGAATTCTCCGGGGCCTGCGCCGGTTGCGGCGAGACCCCCTACATCAAGCTGCTGACCCAGCTCTTCGGCGACCGCATGGTGATGGCCAACGCCACGGGGTGCTCGTCGATCTACGGCGGCAACCTGCCGACCACCCCCTACACCACCAACGCCGACGGCCGTGGCCCGGCCTGGGCCAACTCCCTGTTCGAGGACAACGCCGAGTTCGGCCTGGGCCTGCGCGTCGCGCTGGACCAGCTCGAGGCCCAGGCCAAGGCGCTGCTGGGCGCCCTGTCGGCCCGGCTGGAGGCCGGGCTGGTCGATGCGCTGATGACGGCCGACCAGGACGACGAGGCCGGCCTCGCCGCCCAGCGGGCCCGGGTGGGCGAGTTGCGCGGCCACCTCGCCGACCTGCGCGACCCCCAGGCGCAGCGCCTGGCCCTGCTGGCCGAGCACCTGGTGCGCCGCTCCGTGTGGATCGTCGGCGGCGACGGCTGGGCCTACGACATCGGCTATGGCGGGCTCGACCACGTGCTGGCGTCGGGGCGCGACGTCAACGTCCTGGTGATGGACACCGAGGTCTACTCCAACACCGGCGGGCAGCAGTCCAAGGCGACGCCGATCGGCGCCTCGGCCAAGTTCGCCACCGCCGGCCGGACCATGGCCAAGAAGGACCTCGGCCTGATCGCCATGGCCTACGAGCACGTCTACGTCGCCCGCACCGCCTTCGGGGCGCGCGATTCCCAGACGCTGAGCGCACTGGTCGAGGCGGAGAGCTACCGCGGGCCGTCGCTGGTGCTGGCCTACAGCCATTGCATCGCCCACGGCTACGACCTCGCGCACGGCCTGTCGCAGCAGAAGCTGGCGGTGGACAGCGGGCATTGGCCGCTCTACCGCTACGACCCGCGCCGGCTGGCCCGGGGCGAGGCGCCTCTGGTGCTGGACAGCGACGCCCCCTCGGTGCCGCTGGCCCGCTTCATGGCCAACGAGGCGCGCTTCACGATGGTCGAGCGCGATGACCCCCGGCGCTACCGCGCCCTGGTCGCCGCGGCGGAGTCCAGCAACCGGCTGCGCCACGACCTCTACCGCCACCTCGCCGGCTTCGGCGAGCCGCCCGCCGGGGAGGGCTGACGGCCCCGGCGGGCGGCTACAGCGCGGTCCAGCGCAGCGGCACGGCGGCGGGGAGGAACACCCCGCCGGTGAGCCGCACCCGCAGCACCCGCTCCACGCCGGTGCGGGCCGCCGTCTCCGGGTCCTGCCACACCAGCCCGGCCTCGCCGGTCAGGGACAGCAGGCCGCCCCCCGCGAAATCGACGAACAGCAGCCCCGCCGCCGGGTTGAGGGCGAGGTTGCCCAGCGTGTTGAAGTAGTTGTTTCCCCGGTAGTCGGGCACGGTGAGCACGCTCGCCCCGGCCTCGTCCGCCACGGCGACGAACCCGGCCGGGCCGCCGCGGTGGGACACGTCCACCCCGGCCGCCGCCGCCGACTCGCTGGAGGCCGTGGCGATGAAGAAGGTGTCCGCACCGGCCACCAGCGCCCGCGCCTGCGGCGACAGGCGGGCCTCTTCCCGGCGCGCCTCCGGGTCTCCGGCCGGCCGCGGGGGGGTGGGAACCAGGGCGTGGGCGCGGGGACGGATGTGCTGTGGGCAGTTTCCGAAACTCTGCTCCACCGCCACCGTCACGCTGCCGGGACCGGCGGCGGCGATGCGGCCGTTGGCCCGGTTGCGCCGCCGCGTCTCCAGCTCGATGCCCAGCAGCCCCACGGGGGCTCCGGCGGTGAGACGCCCGGCAAGTGGGTCGCCGGGCGGCGGCAGGGCCGCCACCGTCAGGGTCCGCGGGTCCGGGGAGGCGACGAAGCCGGGCGGCCCGGCCAGCAGCGTGGCGCGCGGCCGCCCGTCGCCGTCCAGCGCCCCGGCCACCAGCATGGGCAGGGTGGCGAACAGGGCGCGGTGCTGGTCGGGCATGGCGTCGCGGATGGCGTGGCGGCCGATCCGCTCCGCCCGCTCGCGCACCCCGGCCCGCTCCTGCACCCGGCGTTCGCCCTCGTGGAACGGGGAGTGGATGGGAGAGGCGTCGGCGTCGCTCATGGCGTCCTCCCGCGTCATGCCGCCGCCGCCGGGGTGCGGGGCATCGCCACGAAGCCGGGCAGCGCCTCCACCCGGGCCAGCCAGCGGCGGATCGCCGGGAAGGCGTCGAGGGCCACGCCGCCCTCCGGCGCCACCACCGTGTAGCTGTAGAGGGCGACGTCGGCCAGCGTCGGTCCGTCGCCCACCAGGAACGCCCGGCCGGTCAGATGTTCCTCCAGCACGGCGAACAGCCGGGCGGCCAGGGCCACGGCCCGGGCATGATCGGCGTTGGCGCCGAAGACGGTGACCAGGCGCGCCGTCGCCGGGCCGGCGGCCAGCGGACCGGCGGCCACCGACAGCCAGCGCTGCACCTCCGCCGCCGCCGCCGAATCGGCCGGCAGCCAGCGCCGGGCGGGGTCGTAGCGCAGCGCCAGGTAAACCAGGATGGCGTTGCTGTCGGCGAGTACGAGGTCGCCGTCCTCGATCACCGGCACCTGGCCGAAGGCGTTGCGGGCCAGGAACTCCGGGCGGCGGTGGGCGCCGGCGGCAAGGTCGACGTCGACCAGCTCGACCGGCAGGCCGAGCAGGGACAGCATCAGCTCCGCCCGGTGGGCGTGGCCGGAGCGGGCGAAGCGGTGCAGGCGGATGGGTCTGGCGGGTGCGGTCATGGCGGCCTTCCTGCGGGGTCTGGGGTCCGGACCCACGCTAATGCCGCCAACGTGCCATGATAATCGTGCCCGTTGACAACGGGGCGTTTCAGAAATTGAAATGATGCCATGGACCAGCTCTCCGCCATGCGCGTGTTCGTTGCGGTCGCCGAGGAGAGCGGCTTCGCCGCCGCCGGGCGGCGCCTGTCCTTGTCGACCCCCACCGTCACCCGCGCCGTCGCCCTGCTGGAGGAACGCGTCGGCGCCCGCCTTCTGCACCGCACCACCCGGTGGGTGCGCCTGACCGAGTCCGGGGAGCGCTACCTCGGCGACTGCAAGCGCATCCTGCAGGACCTGGCCGACGCCGACGCCTCGGCGGCCGGCGCCCACGCCGAGCCGGGGGGCGAACTGACGGTGACGGCGCCCGTCGCCTTCGGGCGCCTGCACGTGGCGCCGGTGGTGTTCGACTTCGTGGCGGGCCATCCCCGGATGAGCGCCCGCCTGCTGCTGCTCGACCGGGTCGCCGAGCTGCTGGAGGAGGGCATCGACGTGGCGGTGCGGATCGGCCACCTGCCGGATTCGAGCCTGCGGGCGGCGCGGGTCGGATCGGTGCGCCGGGTGGTGTGCGCCGCCCCGGCGTATCTGGAGCGCCACGGCGTGCCGCGGGTGCCGGCCGACCTCGCCCGGTTCGACGCGGTGGAGTTCGCCCCGGCCGGGGCGTGGCGGCCCTGGCGGTTCCCGGGACCCGACGGCGGGCAGACCATCACGCCCAACGCACGCCTTCTGGTCAACACCGCCGACGCCGCCATCGACGCGGCGGTCGCCGGCCACGGCGTGACACGGGTGCTGTCCTA
Organism: Azospirillum sp. NS33; assembly: GCF_059703765.1. Classification (NCBI taxonomy): domain Bacteria; kingdom Pseudomonadati; phylum Pseudomonadota; class Alphaproteobacteria; order Rhodospirillales; family Azospirillaceae; genus Azospirillum; species Azospirillum sp. NS33. The sequence continues at coordinate 136,637 of NZ_BAAKJB010000005.1, forward strand.
CCAGGCCGCGGCGGCGTTGCGCGACGGGCGTCTGGCCGTGGTGCTGGCCGACGCCGAGCCGCCGCCCGTGCCGGTGCAGGTCGTCCACGCCGGCGGGCGGCGCGTCCCGGCCAAAATCCGCGCCTTCGTCGATCTGGCGGTGGCGCGCTTGCGGGCGACGCTTCCGCCCTAGGGCGACCGGGAGGGAGCGGGTCCCGGTCAGCCGGTGGCGGTGAGGACGAGAATGTCGCTGGCCGCCAGCGTGCGCACGGTGAGGCTGGCGATCGCCACGGCCGCGCCCGCCCCGTCGCCGTCGGCGTCGAACGACAGCACACCGGTCGCCGTGTCGAACACGAACCAGTCGTCCGCATCGCCGGGCCGGTCGAGCGCGAAATGCGCCGCGCCCAGGGCGCCCGCCTCCACCAGCCCGAAATTGGGGCCATCCACCACCAGCACATCCTCCCCGGTGGCGAAGTCGGCGATGACGTCGGCCCCCGTGCCGGGCGCGCCGAGGCGGAAATGGTCGGCGCCGAGGGAACCGAACAGGGTGTCGGTGCCGAGACCGCCGACCAGCGCGTCGCCGCCCTGGCCGCCGAACAGAAGATCGTCCCCCTGGCCGCCGAACAGGGTGTCCGCCCCGAGGTTGCCATACAGTGCATCGGCGCCGCGGTTGCCGTACACCACGTCCGCGCCGAGGTTGCCGTGCAGGGCGTCGGCGTCCTGCCCGCCGAACAGCGTGTCGCGGCCCTGGCCGCCGAACAGGGTGTCCGCCCCCTGATTGCCGTAGAGCTGGTCGTCCTGCAGGTTGCCGTAAAGCGTGTCGTCGCCGAGGCCGCCCTCCACCGTGTCGGAACCGGCGTCGCCGTACAGCGCGTCGTCGCCCTCGGCCGAGCCGACGCGGTCGTCGCCGCCGCCGCCGTGGAGCGTGTCGTCGGCGGCCCCGAGGAGGATGACCTGGGCCGCGGAGTCACCGATCACGTGCTGCGAGCCGGTGCCACCGGCGACCTGGACGCTGCCGAGAATCAGCGCGAACTCGACGTCGTCGAGGGTGAGGGTCGTGCCGGGCGGCAGGGCGCGGGCGTCCAGCACGACCGCCTCCGTGCCGCTGGCGCTGCCGGTGACGGCGATCGGCGCCGCCGGCGCCGCCGGCGCCGCCGACCCGGCGGACGTCAGGGTCACGGTGCGGACCGTCAGCGCCGCCGTGGCCGGCAGCGTCCGGGCGAACTCCGACAGGCCGGACAGCAGCCCCGCGCGCTCGCCCGCGTCCGTCACCAGGGTCGTCGCCGCGGCCGCCAGGGTCTGCGACGCAGCACCGGGGGCCTGTGGGTTCTGGGGCCCGGACGCCGTGAGGCCGACGCCGGCCGGCACGCCGGCGCTCAGCCCGCCCCCGGCCGGACCGCCCAGGCTGACCGGGATCGGCGTTTGCGCCGTCGGTGGCGTCACCGACACCGTGAGGGTCGGCGTGCCGGCGACCACCGTGACCGTCGTCTGCACGGTGGCCCCGCCGATGGTCTGCGTCTGCGTGCCGCCGTTCCCGCCGCCACCCGCGCCGTCGTCCCCGCCGCCGCCGCCGCCATCGCCGCCGGCCGGCGGGGCGGCGCCGGCAATCGCGACGCCGCCGTCCACGGTCTGGAACGCGGTGACGGCGTGGGTGCCGTCCAGAACCACGGTCAGTTCGGCCGCGCCGGCCACGCCGTCGGTGTCGATGTGGAGCGTGGCGACGCCGCCCGCGACGCTCACCTGCACGGCGTTGGCGGCGACGAGCGTGCCGTCGCCCTCGGTCACCGCACCGGAGAGGGACCACCCGCTCACGGCGATGCGGTCGCCGTCCGCGAAATCGCCGATCGTGCCGGCGCCGGCGCCGCCAGCCGCGTAAACGAAGAGGTCGTCCCCGGCGCCGCCGGTGAGCGTGTCGGCACCGCTTCCACCCGACAGCGTGTCGGCGCCGTCCCCGCCGAGGATCACGTCGGCGCCGTCCCCGCCGACCAGCAGGTCGCCGTCCGCACCCCCGGACAGCGTGTCGTCGCCGGCCCCGCCGTCGAGGGTGTCGGCGCCGCCGCCGCCGGAGAGCAGGTCGCCGCCGCCGCCGCCGGCGATCGCGTTGGCGCCGTCGTCGCCGGCGAGGGTGTCGGCGTACGCCGACCCGGTCAGGTTCTCGACCGCCGTCAGCGTGTCGCCACCGGCATCGCCCGCGGTGCCGGCGGCCAGGCCCCCCGCCACCCCGGCGGTGGCCGCCCCGTAGTCGGCGGTGTCGATGCCGGCGCCACCGTCCAGGACGTCGCTGCCGCCGCCGCCGCTCAGCACGTCGTTCCCGTCGCCGCCGACCAGGCTGTCGTCGCCGCTGCCGCCGACCAGCGTGTCGTCGCCGCTTGCGCCGACCAGGCTGTCGCTGCCGGCGTCGCCGTCGAGGCGGTTGGCGGCGACGTTTCCGCGCAGCGTGTCGTTGCCCGTCCCGCCCAGGGCGTTCTCGATCAGCGACCGCAGGTCACCCGCGTACAGGTGGGGGTTGGCGAGGTTGGCGCCGGCGGTGATGTTGAACTCCGGATCGAGCATCGCGTGCTGGGTTCCGAAGTCGCTCCAGCTCCCCGGCTCCAGGCTGATGGCCAGGTCGGTGGCGTAGCTCGCGAAGGTGTACGTGTCGTTGCCGCCGCCGTCCCAGATGGCCCTCAGGACGACGCCGGCGCCCGGATCGAAGGTGTAGGTCGTGTCACCGGCGTTGGTCGTCCAGTTCGGTCCGTACAGGTGCTGGATGGCGGCGATGTCGTTGAGCATCGGGCCGGGCGGGTAGCTGCCGCTCTGGACCGAATAGCCGCTGAGCGGCCCGCCGAAGTGGCTGCGATAGCTCATCACCGACACTTCGATCGAATCGGCGGCGGCATCGGCCGCGGGAAACCCGTTGATGGATTCGTGCGGGTGCTTCAACCCGAGGGCGTGCCCGAGTTCGTGGACGAGGGTCAGGTGGGCGTAGGAGCCGACGGACCAGTCGTCCGACCCGAGGGCGCTGCCGAGCTGGACGTCGCCGCCTTCGGGCCGGTCGGAGGGAAAATCGACGACGCGTGCCGACAGGTTGCCGCCGTCGAGGTACCAGTAGACCCGCAGGTCACCGTCCGCGGCGGCCGACGCCTGGGTGAAGGTGAGGCCGGACACCGCGCTCCATTGGGCGAGAATGGTCTCGACGGCGGCCTGCTGCGCCGTCGTGAGCGCCGTGAAGTGCGCCGGCTCCAACGCTCCGCTGGTGTAATCCGAGACATCGTCCACCGACGCCGGAAAACCGTAGCTGACCGCCGTCGTGTTCCACTTCGTGCCGTAGAGGATCGCATCGACGGTGGAGTTGCCGGAAAGGTCCACAGAAACCGATGTTGCCGACGCCATGCCCATGCCCCTTCCACATCCAGGACGGCGGCGTCATCGATCTCTGGCATTCTGCCGAAATCCGAGGAACTTGGATCGCGGATCGGCCTTCTGGCGGCACCGCGGACAGACACCATCCCCAATAGATGGAATGGCATCTACTCCGGAAACGTAAGATTGTAAATTGCCAAAACCGGCCGAGCCTGCGCGGGGCGCAGTTCAGGGCTGCGCCTCGCTCTCGCGTCGCAGCGCCATCGATCCCTCGTCGAGGCGCTGCTGCAGGAGCGCCGCGAAGTCGTCGCCGGACAGGCCGGGCGGGATCGGCGGCAGGAACTGGATCAGCACGGCGCCCGGCCGGACCGCCCGCGCCCGGCGCGGCCAGTGGCTCCCGGAGTTCAGGGCGACCGGCACGACCGGCAGCTTCAGCGACTTGTACAGCGCCGCCGCGCCCGGCCGGTGCGGTGCCGACGAGCCGGGGGCCACCCGCGTGCCCTCGGGGAAGATCAGGATGGGCCGGTTCTCGGCCGCCGCCGCCTTGGCGCCGCGCAGCAGGCCCTTGAGCGCGCTGGCGCCGTTGCCGCGGTCCACCGGGATCATTCCGGAGTGCACCAGGAAACGGCCCCACAGCGGCACCTTGAGCAGCTCGCGCTTGACGACGATGGCCGGGTCGTCGAGCAGCAGGGGAAAGCGGAAGGTTTCCCACGCCGCCTCGTGGCGCGAGGCGATGACGCAGGCGCCGGGCGGCAGGTTCTCCAGCCCGCGCACCTCGGCGCGCAGGCCGAGGATGGCCGCCTCCAGCCACACCGTCATCCGGCAGAACACACGCACCGCGCGCGCCGCCCAGACGCGGGGCAGCAGCAGGGCCGGCGCGCAGGCCAGGCACACGAGACTCGAAGCCGCCACGAAGGCGACGCGGAACGCGGCGAGGCGCAGGGCACCCAGCGGCTGGTGGGCCCGAACGGGGTCCGGAGTGTCAGCAGGCATGGCGAATTTCTGACCGGCCCGGGGCCGCCGCGCAAGCCCCGACTGCGGCGGCCGGCCCCGCGAACCGTCGAACGGCTTGCATCCGGATCGGCCAGGCCCCATTTATGGGGGGTCGAAGTTGCTCTGGGCCATTCGATTTCCGGTGTCCATACCCATGGTCCGGTCGTCCTTCCCCAAGTGAATTTGATGCCCCCCACATATCGTGAGGGGCCACGCCAGACAGGGGGAACGACCCATGGCCATCGGTACCGTCAAGTGGTTCAACAGCACCAAGGGCTTCGGTTTCATCCAGCCGGAGGATGGCACGGCCGACGTGTTCGTGCACATCTCCGCGGTTGACCGCGCCGGCATCGGCACCCTCAGCGAGGGCCAGAAGCTCTCCTATGAGCCCGTGCGCGATCCGCGCAAGGGCAAGGTGGCCGCCGAAAACCTGCGCGCCGTCTGAGCGCTGCACAATTCGGTGGGCAAAGGGGCGGCCTCGGCCGCCCCTTTGTCTTTCTGCCTGCTGCCGCGACCAGGAACGGGATTCCCATGACCGACTCCAAGCACCCGGCCGCCGGGCCGTCCGGCCCGGCGCACCGCCACCCGTCGCTCGCCACCCCGGCAACCACCCCCGGCGCGCCGGAATGGCCGCGCCTCAGCCGCAGCGAACTGCGCCGCATCGTCCTCGACATTCTCGGGTGAGGCGCCGCCGGTGACGACACCGCCCGCCACCACCGACCGCTGGATGCAGGTCGCCTTCCGCAGCGGCGAACTGGCCGCCCTGGGCGGCTCCCCGCGCTCGGCCAACCCGCACCCCGCCGGCACGCCGCCGGCGCGGAGCTGGACCGCCGGATGGCGCGCCCGCACGCCGGCGCCCGCCCGCAGGCCGGCGCCACCGATCCCCACCCGCCAAACGACGGAGGCCGAGATGAGGCTGTTGGACAAGCTCCCCGAGATGGACGACGACGCCCTCCAGACGCTGGGTGCCAACGCCGCCCGCCTCGCCGCGTCGGGCCCACCCAAGCGGATGAAGGAGGCGCAGGAGGCGCTGCCGGCGATCGAGGCCGAGCTCGCCGTCCGCCAGGCCCGCAAGGCCGCGGCCGCGCCGCCGCGCCGCGTTCCCGCCAGCAAGGCGACCAAGGCCGCCAAAGCCCCCGCCACCAAGACCGCCGCTGCCAAGACCGCCGCCACCAAGACCGCCAAAGCCGCCAAGACCGCCAAGGCGGCCGCCGAAACGGCCTGACCGGCCCGGCGCCGGGGTCCGGCTCAGGCCGGTGCCGCCGGCGCCACAGCGAAGGTGCGGACCACCATGTGATGGCGGTAGACCTCCCCGGGGGCCAGCCGCACCGACGGGAAGCCGGGGTGGTTGGGACTGTCCGGAAAGCCCTGGGTCTCCAGCGCCAGCCCGGCGAAGGGGCGGTAGCGGGCGCCGCCCTTGCCCGGCACCGTGGCGTCGAGCTTGCCGCCGGCGTAGAGCTGGAGCCCCGGCGCCGAGGTGGCGATCTCCAGCCCGCGCCCCGACACCGGGTCGACCACCCGGACCCGCGGCCGGGCCAGGGCGGCTCCGTCCGCCGCCCCGCCGTTCAGCACCCAGTTGTGATCGAACCCGCCGGGCACCCCGGCCATCGCCGCACCCAGGGCGACCGGGGTGCGCAGATCGAACGCCGTCCCCGCCACCGCGGCCATCGCGCCCGTGGGGATCTGCGTGGCGTCGACCGGCGTGTAACGGTCGGCGTCCACCCACACCACGTGCCCCAGCACGTCGCCGCAGCCGTGGCCGGCGAGATTCCAGTAAGAATGATGGGCCAGGTTCAGCACCGTCGGCCGGTCGGTGGTGCCGGACATGGCGATGCGCAGGGTGCCGTCGCCGTCCAGCGCGTAGGTCACCGCGACCGCGACCGTGCCGGGGTAGCCTTCGTCGCCATCGGGGGAGCGGTGGCGGAAGCGCACCGCGTCGGCCTGCCCGTCCGGCTCCGGCTCCACCGTCCAGGTCGCCCGGTCGAATCCGACGGTGCCGCCGTGCAGGTGGTTGGGCGGGTCGTTGCGGGCCAGCGCGTGGCGCCGGCCGTCCAGGGTGAAGGCGCCGCCGGCGATGCGGTTCGCGCAGCGCCCGCAGGTGGCGCCCATGTAGGCGCCGGAGCGGGCGTAGCCGTCCGGACCGTCGAAGCCGAGCACCACGTCGGCCATGCGGCCGGCGGCGTCGGGAACATGGAACTCCGCCAGCCGGGCGCCGAAGGGAAGCAGGACCGCGGTGCGGCCGCCGGCCTCCAGGCGCACCCGGCCGTCGGCGGCGACCGCGACGCTCACACCACCGTCTCCCCGGTGATGGGATGGCGGCCGAGGATGATCATCCCCAGCAGGTCGTCCTTGGTGACGTCCTGGGTGCGCACCACCCCCACCAGCTTGCCGTTCTTCATCACCGCGCAGCGGTCGGCCAGGTCGTAGACGTCGTGGAGGTCGTGGCTGATCAGGAAGATGCCGATGCCCTCGGCCTTCAGCTGCTTGATCAGGTCGGCCACCATGCGCGTCTCGGCCGGGCCGAGCGCCGCCGTCGGTTCGTCCATTATGAGGATGCGGGCGTTGAAGTGGATGGCGCGGGCGATCGCCACGGACTGGCGCTGCCCGCCCGACAGGGACTGAACCGGCGTCGTCAGGTTGCGGAAATTGGGATTGAGGCGCTGCATGACCTGGCGGGTCTCCGCCGCCATGCGCTCGTCGTCCAGGGTGCCCCACGAGGTCATCAGCTCGCGGCCGAGGAACAGGTTGCCCGCGGCGTCGATGTTCTCGGCCAGGGCCAGGGTCTGGTAGATGGTCTCGATGCCGTGGCGCTTGGCGTCGCGCGGGTTGTCGATGGTGACCCGCTCGCCGGCGATGAAGATCTCGCCGGATTCCCCCTGGTAGGCGCCCGACAGCATCTTGATCAGCGTCGACTTGCCGGCCCCGTTGTGGCCCAGCAGACCGACGACCTCGCCGGGGTAGAGGTCGACCGAGACATCGTCGACGGCGCGCACCCCGCCGAAGCGGATCGACATGTGGCGCATGGCGACGAGCGGCGTGCCGCGGTCCTCGGTGCCGGCCTCGGCGGTTTGGGTGGCGGCGCTCATGTCAGAACCTCTTGCGGCGGTAGGACTGGTCGAGCCACACGGCGAGGATCAGCACCGCGCCGATGACCACGTTCTGCATGGGGCTGGGCAGGCCCAGCAGGACCATGCCCGACTGCAGGCTCTGCATCGTCAGCGCGCCCAGCACCGCCCCGAACACCGTGCCGACGCCGCCGGCCAGGGAGGTCCCGCCGATCACCGCCGCGGCGATGACCCGCAGCTCGTCCAGCTCGCCGGTGGCGTTGAGGCCGGCCTTGAGGCGGGCGGTGGCGATGGCGGCGCCGACCGCCACCAGCACGCCCATCACCACGAACACCCACACCGTGGTGCGCCGCACGTCGATGCCCGAGAGTGCCGCCGCCTCGGGGTTGCCGCCGATGGCGAAGACGTAGCGCCCGAAGCGGGTGCGGTTGGCGACGAAGGTCATCAGCACGGTGACGGCGATGACGATCAGCACCGGCACGGGAATGCCCATCGGCAGGCCGGTGCGCGGCTGCAGATAGGCGTTCATCACCAGCACGAAGCCCAGCACCGGTCCCACCTGGGCCAGCAGCACCAGCGCCTCGGCCCACACCGGGCGCACGGCGAAGCCGAAGCGGTGACGGCGCCCGCGCATGTGCAGCGTGCGCCAGCACAGCAACACCACCGCGATCGCGCCCAGCGCCCACGACCAGAGGGCGCCGATCGAGCCCTGGAAGCCGCCGCCGATCAGCTCGAAGGTGGGGTTCAGGGGGGCGACGGTCTGGCCGCTGGTCATCCACCACGCCAGCCCGCGGTAGATCAGCAGCCCGGCCAGGGTGACGATGAAGGCGGGCACGCCGCGGTAGGCCACCCACCAGCCCTGGAAGGCGCCGAGGGCGGCGGCCAGCGCCGCCGCCAGCAGCACCGCCAGGATCCACCCCATCTGGGTGTCGATGCCCAGCACGCGGGCCTGCATCACCGCCATGACCATGCCGATCAGGCCCAGCAGCGAGCCCACCGACAGGTCGATGTTGCGGGTGACGATGACCAGCACCATGCCCGTCGCCATGGTGGCGACCGAGGAGGTCTGCACCGCCAGGTTCCACAGGTTGCGCGGGGTCAGGAACAGGCCGCCGGTGACGATGTCGAAGACCACCCAGATGGCGGCGAGGGCCCCCACCATCGCCAGCATCCGGGTGTCGAGTTCCAGCGTGCCGAAAAGGTTGCGGGAGGGGCCGCTGGCCTCCGCCCGGTTGGTGACGACGGCCATGGCCGCTCCCTTGCGCTTGACCGGAGAAGGGAACCGGCCCGGCGCCGCCGCGGGCGCCGGGCCGGACGCACCTTACTTGCAGGCCGGCGGCGCCTTGGCGGCGTCGACGCCCTGGCAGACCACGTCCTTGGCCACCCAGCCCGCGTCGATGATGACGCCCAGGTTGTCGCGGGTGATCGGCACCGGCTTCAGCAGGATGGCGTCCAGCTCCACCTTGTTGGGGCCGTTGGCGAAGGTGCCCGCCCCCTCGATCTTCGACATCTCCGTGCCCTTGGCGAGCTGGATGGCGATGTCCGCGGCGTTGCGGCCGAGGTCGCGGGAGTCCTTCCAGACGCTGACCGTCTGCAGGCCGCGGGCGATGCGGTTGAGCGCCGCGTGGTCGGCGTCCTGGCCCGACACCGGGATGCCGGCCATGCCCTGGGCCGACAGGGCGGCGACCGCGCCGCCGGCGGTGCCGTCGTTGGAGGCCACCACCGCGTCGACCTTGTTGTTGGTCGCGGTCAGGATCTGCTCCATGTTGCGCTGGGCGTTGGCGGGCAGCCAGCCGTCGGTGTACTGCTCGCCCGCCACCGTGATGTCACCCGCCTTGATGGCCGGCTCCAGCACTTCCATCTGGCCGGAGAACAGGAAGTCGGCGTTGGGGTCCTGGGGCGAGCCCTTGATGAAGACGTAGGCGCCCTTGGGCTGCGCCTTCTGCACCTCGCGGGCCTGCAGGCGCCCGACCTCCTTGTTGTCGAAGGTCAGGTAGAACACGCCCGGCACCTCGATCAGCCGGTCGTAGCCGACCACCGGCACGCCGGCGGCCTTGGCCTGCTCGACCGCCGGGCGGATCGCCTCGGCGTCCTGGGCGAGGATGATCAGCGCGGTGGCGCCGCGCGCCATCAGGGCCTCGACGTCGGAGAGCTGCTTGGCCGCGGAGCTCTGGGCGTCGGCGCTGACGTACTGGCAGCCGGCCTCGTCGAGGCGCGCCTTGATCGCCGCCTCGTCGGTCTTCCAGCGCTCCTCCTGGAAGTTCGACCAGCTGACGCCGACGACGCACGCCTGGGCCGCCGCCGGCGCGGTGCCGGCCAGCAGTGCCGCGGAAAGCACGGCCCCGGAAAGGGCCACGGACAGAGTCTTCATGATGTTTTTCCTCCCTGCACCACCGGACGGTCCCGAGGGGTGCCCGCCGCCTGCCCGGTGCGGGCGGCGGACTATTTAGTTAGCCCCTCGAACATATCCCGATGCGGGCTCCGGATCAACCGGTTCCGACACCGGGCGACCACATCCAGCACACGGTTGAGACGATGGGGATCGCCGGGGCGGGCGGCCCCGGGCGGGCGCGACTGCGGATCCGCCGCCTCGGGTTGCGCGGCGGACCCGGTTGTCACGCGCCATGATACCCCAATCGCCGGTACGCCCGACGCCGCCGATCGCCACCCCCGGTGCGGCATAATGTCTGCGTTGCCGACGCTTCGGCGGCCGCCGCGGCCCCGTCAGCCGCCCGCCGGGCGGGTGCGGCAGGCGGCGCGCGCCGCCGCATCGGCCGGGCCGGCCGGGGCCGCGGCATCGCGGTAGGCGTCGACCGGCAACCGCCCGCCGCTGCGCAGGTGGCGTGCCAGCAGGCACGAGCACAGCCGCGCCGCCTCCACCGGCTGCGGCGCGTGGGCGGCCGCGAAGGGGCCGGCCTCGCAGGCGGCCACGAACGCGCCGGCGTCGGGCGCCGCCGCCCCGTCCGGCGGGTCGTCCCCGAACACCAGGAAGGCCGCGCCGACCGCGACCAGCAGCAACAGCAGATAGCGACGCAGGCTCGACACGTCCGCTTACCCCCTTGGTATTAGTTCGTCGGCGCGAGTTTTCCAAAAGAGAACCCCGCCGATGCTGTCATGAATGGAAGTATTAGCCTGCACGCCACCAAGTCCCGGACGGGTATGTTAATCTCTCGTTAACCGGCGGGATGGCTTCATGGGGGCAACGAAGACCACCCCCGGACAGGAGATCTGGACGCCATGACCACCCTCGCCGCCGCCATCGCCGCCGCCGCCGCCCCGTCGCCGTCGGTCGGCACCGCCTCGCAGGCCCACCGCGAACTGCTGGAGGAGTTCATCGGCATCGTCAAGGCCCGCATGGACGACAACCACGACCCGTTCATCGAGGAGAGCCTTCGCGATCTGCTCGTCACCCTGACCGAGCAGCACGACGGCTACATCACCGCCCCCGACGCGCCGCGCCGCGCCTGACCCCGTCCGCCCGCACCGCCCACCGCCACCCGGAGACCGCCGCCATGACCGCCACCCGCATCGTCGCCACCGGTTCCGCCATCCCGTTCGCCGCCGCCCCGTTCGCCGCCGCCCGCTCCGTCCAGGCCGCCGCCGCGGTCCACCACGAGCTGCTGGACCGCTTCATGGACCGCGTCCGCACCCGCCTGGGGGCGACCACCGACGCCTTCACCCGCGACAGCCTGCTGGAGATGCTGGGCTCCCTGGCCGAGCAGCGCGACGGCTACCCGGTGCTGGTGCTGGACGAGGAGCCGCTGGCGGCGTGAGCCCGGGCGCTCACGCCCCGGCGCGACCGCCGACCTCCTGGTCGCGGTGCCGGCCGACCTCCTGGTCGCGGTACCGGGCGACCTCCTGGTCGAGGTACCGGCCGATCTCCTGGTCGCGGTGCCGGACGGCCTCCTGGTCGAGGTACCGGACGACCTCCTGGTCGATGGCGCCGAAGACGCTGCGCCCGGCGGCATCGCGCATCTCGATGCGCACGCGGTCGCCGAAGCGCAGGAAGCCGGTCGCCGGCGCGCCGGAAAGGATGGTTTCCACGGTCCGCTGCTCGGCGATGCAGGAATAGCCCACCCCGCCGTCGGCGATCGGTTGGCCGGGTCCCCCGTCCCGCCGGTTGGACACGGTGCCGGAGCCGACGATGGTCCCGGCCGCCAGGTGCCGGGTCGCCGCGGCATGGCTCACCAGGCGCGGGAAGGCGAAGGTCATGTCGACCCCGGCGTCGGGCCGGCCGAACGGCACGCCGTTGATGAAGGACAGGAGCGGCAGGTGCACCCGGCCGTCGTGCCACGCGTCGCCCAGCTCGTCCGGCGTCACCGCCACCGGGGAGAAGGCGGATGCCGGCTTGGCGTGGAAGAACCCGAATCCCTTGCCCAGCTCCGCCGGGATCAAGGCCCGCAGGGACACGTCGTTGACCAGGGCCAGCAGCTTGATGTGCGCCGCCGCCGCCGCCGGGGTCACCGCCATCGGCACGTCGTCGGTGATCACCGCGATCTCCGCCTCCAGGTCGACGCCGTGGGCCTCCGACAGCGCCTCGATGGGGTCGCAGGGGCCGAGGAGGCGATCGGAGCCGCCCTGGTACATCAGCGGGTCGGTCCAGAAGGCGGGCGGCATCTCGGCGCCGCGGGCCCGGCGCACCAGCTCCACGTGGTTCACGTAGGCCGAGCCGTCGCACCACTGGTAGGCGCGCGGCAGCGGCGCGGCGCACGCCCGCGGGTCGAAGGGCATGGTCTCGCCGACCTCGCCGCTCTCCAAGGCGATGGCGACGGCGCGCAGGTGCGGCTCGCTGGCCGCCCAGGAATCGAGCGCCGCCTGCAGGGTCGGCGCCACCTGGGGCACCGCCACGGCGCGGGTCAGGTCGCGCGCGACGACCACCAGCGTGCCGTCCCGGCCGCCCTCCTTCAGGGTCGCGAGCTTCATGGCCGGTCCTCCCTCGGTCGCGCGCCGGTCACTCGGCCGCCCGGGGCGGCGCCGGCGTCTTCCAGCTGTCCACGTACCCATCCCATTCCACCGTGCGGGCGGCGTTGCCCACCTCCAGCGCGTCGCGGCTGTCGATCATCACGGCGTATTCGTCGGTCGCCGGTGCCTTCGGCGTGAAGGCGTTGCCCAGCGCCTTGGGGTGCGGCCCGTGGGTGAAGCCGCAGGGGTGGAAGGTCATCATCCCCGGGTGGATGTTGTCGCGCGAGAAGAAGGTTCCGGCGTGGTAGAACAGCACCTCGTCGTAGTCGTCGTTGTTGTGGAAGAACGGCACCTTCAGGGCGCCGGGATCGCTCTCGAAGGGGCGCGGCGCGAAGGTGCAGACGACGAAGCGGTCGGCGACGAAGGTGGTGTGGGCGCTGGGCGGCAGGTGGTAGCGGTGGCTCATCAGCGGCCGGATGTCGGCGATGTTGATGCGCACGGCCGCGAGATCGCCCTTCCAGCCCACCGCGTCGAGCGGGTTGAAGGGGAAGGTGACGGTGGTGACCGCGCCGCGCCGCTTGACGCGCACCCGCCACTCCCGCTCGTCCTGCTGCGCCCGGAAGGCCTCGTCCAGCGCCGGCACGTCCAGCAGCGCCGGATCGAAGAGGGCGTGCGGCCCCAGCATGCCCTTGTCGGGCAGACGGTAGGTGGCGCCGGTGGCCTCCACCAGCAGCGCCGTCACCGGCTCGGCGCAGTCCAGCCGCCACATGGTGGAGCGCGGCAGCACCACGTAGTCGCCGGCCCGGATCGCCAGGTGGCCGAAGTCGCAGTAGAGGTCGCCGCGCCCGGCGTGGACGAACAGCAGCTCGTCGCCGTCGGCGTTGCGGGCGAGGTGGTCCATGGCGCCGGGTGCCCGCCACAGGCGGATGCTGACGGCGGCGTTGTGCAGCACCGGGGCGGCGTCCCACGGCGAGGGCTGCGGCCCCTCCAGCCGGGCGAGGTCGAAGGCGCGGGGCCGCAGCGGCCCTTCCCAGGCGGTCCACCCCGTGGGCGGATGGCGGTGGTACATGTGGGTGGCCGGGCCGAAGAACCCCTCCTTCCCCAGCTCGCGCTCGTAGGTGCCCGGCGGCAGGTCGGCGTGGGCCTGGCGCGACGCCGTGCCCTCGATCCGCGGGAACGAGATGTAGTGCTTCATCGCGGCCCTCCCTTGGCCCCGCAGGGGTTGGGAGGACAGATTGTTTCAACCGCAACGAAAGGCAAGCCCCGCGGCGCAACGCCGCGGCTCCCTCACGCCAGCAGCCCGGCGGCGATCGTCCACATGACCAGGGCGACGCCCCCTTCCAGCGCGCGCCACGCGGCGGGCCGCGCGAACAGCGGGCGCAGCCGGCGGGCGCCGTGGCCCAGCGCGAAGAAGAACGCGAAGGAGGCGGCCACGGCACCGGCCGCGAAGGCCCACCGCGCCTCGGCGAACCGGGTCGAGACACCGCCGACCAGAACCACCGTGTCGAGGTAGACGTGCGGGTTGAGCCAGGTCAGGGCGAGGGCGGTCGCCAGGGTCGGCGCCAGCGGGCCGGCATCGCCGCCGGCGGCGTTCAGGGCACCGTCCCCGCGCACCGCCGCCCAGGCGCTGCGCAGCCCGTAGGCGACCAGGAAGGCCGCACCGCCCCAGCGTGCGGCCGGGTCGAGCCAGGGCAGCCACGCCGCGGCCCCGGCGAATCCGGAGACGCCGGCCAGGATCAGGACGGCGTCGGACAGCGCGCAGACGAGGCAGACGGCCGTCACGTGGTGGCCGCGCAGGCCCTGGCGCAGGACGAAGGCGTTCTGGGCGCCGATGGCGACGATCAGGCTGAGCCCGAGGCCGAACCCCGACGTGGCGGCGATGAGCATGACGGTTCCCCTTCGCGTGCGATGCGGGACCGTGGTATCACCCCCCAGGTCATTAGGAACGTTAATGCTCCTGTCGCGGACTTAGCAGGTCTAATCCATGCTGGACTACGCCCTCCTCGCCGCGGTCGCCGCGGTGGTGCGCACCGGCAGCTTCGAGCGGGCGGCGCGGCAGCTCCACGTCACGCCGTCGGCGGTGTCGCAACGGGTCAAGCTGCTGGAGGAGCGGGTGGGCGGGGTGCTGGTCGTGCGCGGCCAGCCCTGCACCGCCACGCCGGCGGGGCGGCGCCTGTGCCAGCACGTGGAGCGGGTGGCGCTGCTGGAGGCGGAGCTGGGCGAGTCCCTGCCCGGGGTCGACGGCCTCACCGGCGGCGGGCCGGTGACGCTGCGGGTCGCGGTCAACGCCGACAGCCTGGCCACCTGGTTCGTCCCCGCCATGGCGGCGGCCGGCGACGGCCTCTTCGACCTGGTGCTGGACGACCAGGACCACAGCGCCGACTGGTTGCGCCAGGGCGAGGTGCTGGCCGCGGTGACCGCCAGCGACCGCACGGTTGCCGGCTGCGACACCCATGCCCTGGGCGCCCTGCGCTACGTGGCCACCGCCAGCCCGGCCTTCGTCGCCCGCCATTTCGCGGACGGCGTGACGGAACCCGCCCTGGCAATGGCGCCGTGCCTCACCTTCAACCGCAAGGACCGGCTGCAGGCGCAGTGGCTGCAACGGGTTGCGGGAACCACCGCGTCGCCGCCCAGCCATTGGCTGCCCTCGACCCACGCCTTCGTCGACGCCGCCCTGGCCGGGCTGGGGTGGGGCATGAACCCGGAGCCGCTGGTGGCCGGTCACCTGCGCGACGGCCGCCTGGTGGCGCTGCTCCCGGGACGGCCCCTCGACGTCCCGCTGGTCTGGCAGGCGAGCCGGATCGCCAGCGCCACCCTGGGCCGTCTCACCGCGGCGGTGCTGCGGGTCGCCCGGGCGCGCCTCCATCCGGCGGGGCGCGGCACCGGCTGACGGGGACCGGCGGCCGGGGCGATCGCCGGGCGACCGGCGGGCGACCGCTGGGCTACCGGTCGCCGAACGCCCCGCTCTCGGCGAGGGCGGCGCGCAGCCCCTCGAGGTCGCGGCGCAACGCGGTGACCTGGTCCAGCGAAAGGCCGCTGGCGGCGGCGATCGCGCCGGGAACGCAGGCGGCCCGCTCCCGCAGGGCGCGGCCGGCGTCGGTGAGGTGGATGCGCACGATCCGCTCGTCGGCGGTGTCCCGCACGCGCCGCACCATCGCCTGCCCCTCGAGGCGCTTGAGCAAGGGGGTGAGGGTGCCGCTGTCGAGACCCAGCCGTTCGCCCAGCTCCTTCACCGCTGGGCCGTCGCGCTCCCACAGCAGGAGCAGGACCAGATACTGGGGATAGGTCAGGCCCAGCGCGTCCAGGATGGGACGGTAGACCCGCATCATCGCGTGCTGCGCCGCGTAGAGCGCGAAGCAGAGCTGGTTGGACAGAAGCAGGCCGTCGTTCGCGTTCATGGACCCGTCCGGAGGGAAGGCGGCGCGCGCCGTTCCCCTTCTACCAGGGAACGGCGTGGGCGGGGAACCGGTCGGCCCCCCGCGCCACCGATCAGGCGACCCCGATCAGGCAACCCCGATCAGGCAATCGCGGTGGTCACGGCGATGTTGCCCTTGGTCGCGTGGCTGTAGGGGCAGACCACATGGGCGCGGGCGACCAGGTCCTCCGCCGCGGCACGGTCCAGGCCCGGCAGGGACACCGTGAGGTCGACGGCGATGCCGAAGCCCTGCCCGTCGTCGCGCGGGCCGATGCCCACCTGGGCGGTGACCGCCACGTCCGCCGGCACCGCGAGCTTGTCGCGCTGGCCGACGAACTTCATGGCGCCGAGGAAGCAGGCGGAATAGCCCGCGGCGAACAGCTGCTCGGGGTTGGTGGCCCCGCCCTTGCCGCCCATCTCCTTGGGCACGGCGAGGTTGACCGACAGCAGGCCGTCGTCGGTCTCGGCCCGGCCGTCGCGGCCACCGGCCGCGGTCGCCTTGGTCGTGTAGACGATCTTCATGGCAATCCCTTCCTGACACGGGGGCGGTGCGGGTCCCGCCCGCCCGGTTGCGTTCACGGGGATACATATGACGCACAATTCTATTTTGCACAATTGAAATCGTGCCGCACCCCCGCGCCTCCGGGACGGCGCCACGGGCGCGGTCGATCTGCCTAAGTTTTGCGCGTTCGCCAATGTGCATGCGGAATGTGCATGGCTCCCATAAGAAGAGGTTGGTTGTCCAACGGTGCTGCACTGCAATAGTGTTGGTTCAGACGCATTCCTGCGTTTCCTCCCAAGACTCGGGCCGCCGGGGATTCCCCGGCGGTCTTTTTTCTGGTCTTTTCGGGTTCCGTCCCACACAACGGATCCGGGTCGGCACCCTATGTCTTCCGGCCGATCCGGGGGTCCGGGGGGATCCATCGGCCGGCCCGCACGTTCGGTGTTCCATGGCACGACAGAAAACGCACCGGCAGTGCGCCGCGCTGCCGTACACGGTCGACGACGGGTTGCGGGTCATGCTGATCACCTCGCGCGAGACCCGTCGCTGGATCATCCCGAAGGGCTGGCTGGAAAAGGGCGTCGATCCCCACGACATGGCGGCGCAGGAGGCGTTCGAGGAGGCCGGGCTGCGCGGCACGGTGGGCGAGCAGCCGATCGGCACCTACCGCTACGACAAGCGCCTGACGTCCCGACGCTCGGTGCCGTGCGTCGTCGACGTCTACCCCCTGCACGTCGACGAGGAACTCGACGACTGGCCGGAAAAGGCGCAGCGCGAGCGACGCTGGATGCGGCCGTCCCAGGCCGCCCTGCTGGTGTCGGAGGAGGGGCTGGTCGACCTGCTGCAGCGCCTGCGCCTGGGACTCTGACCCGCGGTCGGAGCCGCCGCCGCGCCCGGGCCCCTACGCCGCCTCGCCCATGGTGCGGATCGCCAGGGTGGCGGCGGCGGTGCGGTTCTCGACGCCGAGCTTGGCGAAGATCGTCTCGAGGTGCTTGTTGACCGTGCGCGGGCTGAGCCCGAGGATCTCGGCGATGTCCCGGTTCGGCTTGCCGCGGGCCAGCCACAGCAGCACCTCCGCCTCGCGCGCGGTCAGCGCCAGCCGCTCCTTCAGCATGCCCTCGGGACCGCCCGCCGTCGCCTCGGCGAGTCGCAGCAGGTGCTCGTCCGGCCCGATCCGGCCGACATAGGCGACGCGCACGGCGCGGCTGCCGTCGCCGGCCAGCAGCGGGCCGTCGGCGGGGCCGTGGGCGGCGCTGGCCGCCAGCCAGACGCCGACATCGGGCGGCAGGGCCGCGTCCGGGGCGCCCAGCACCTCGGCCAGCAGCTGGGCCGCCTGGGGCGTGCACCAGCGCACGCGGCCCGCGGTGTCGGCGGCGAACAGGAACCGCCCGGTGGCGTCCAGGGCGACGCGGGCGCTGCGCGTCATCCGCGCGTTGGCCAGGTGGACGCGGGTGCGGGCGATCAGCTCGCGCGGGATGATCGGCTTGGTGACGTAGTCGGTGCCGCCGGCCTCGAAGCCGCGCACCACATGCTCGGTCTCGCTCAGCCCGGTCATGAAGATGACGGGCAGGTCGGCGAGGTGGCCCCGGCTCTTCAGCCGCCGGCAGGTCTCGAAGCCGTCCATGCCCGGCATCACCGCGTCGAGCAGCACGATGTCCGGCGTGATGCGGTCGAGGAGCTCCAGCGCCGCCGGCCCGTCGAGGGCGACCAGCACGGTCAGCCCCGCCTCCTCCAGCGCGTCGGTCAGCAGGCTCAGGGAATCCGGAGCGTCGTCGACGACGAGGACGATGTCGCGCGAGGCGACGTCATTCGACCCGGACACGCATACCCTCCAGCGTTGCCATGAAGCGTTTGAGATCGAAGTCGCGCACCAGGGCGCGCAAGGACGCCGTCGCCTCGGCGTGCTCCGCCTCCTCGGCGTCGATGGCGTCCAGCTTGGCGAGGATGCCGCGGACGTAGCCGATGGCGCCCAGGCTCTGCAGCTCGTCGAGGTGGCGCGGCGGCAGCGGCACCGCCGGCCGCCGCTCCGGCCCGCCGGGCTCCGGCGCGTCGCGGCGCACCCACTCCACGCCCAGCAGGGTGCCGATGGTGTCGACCAGCAGGTCGAGGTCGACCGGCTTCAGCAGGAAGTCGTCGTGGGGGTCGCCGTCGCCGCGGCGGTATTCGTGGCCGTTGGCCGAGATCATGACGATGGCGGTGCGCTGCGGCCCGCGCTCGCGCAGCGCCCGGGCCACCTCCCAGCCGTCGATGTCGGGCATGGAGATGTCCAGCAGCACCAGGTCGGGCCGCCCCGACTCGGCCATGTCCAGGCAGGTCGCCCCGTCGGGCGCGGTCTGCACCAGGAACCCCAGCGGCACCAGCAGGTCGCGCAGCAGGTCGCGGTGGTCGACGTCGTCGTCGGCCACCAGCACGACGATGCGCCGCCCGTGGTAGCCCACCGCGCGGGTCGGCCGCCCGTCGCGGCGCGGCTCGGTCACCTCCGGCAGGTGCAGCTTGACGCGGAAGACGCTGCCCTGCCCCACCGTGCTGGACACCGAGATCTGGCCGCCCAGCACCTCGGCCAGCAGCTTGGTGATGGTCAGCCCCAGGCCGATGCCGGGCAGCCGCCGCACGCCGGCGTCGCTGCCCCGCTCGAACGGCTCGAAGATGCGCTCGCTGTCCTCGGGCGGAATGCCGGGGCCGCTGTCCGCGACCTCGAATTCCGCCACCTGGCTGCGGTAGCGCAGGCGCAGCGCCACGTGGCCGCCGCGGGTGAACTTCACCGCGTTGGACAGCAGGTTGAACAGGATCTGGCGCAGCCGCCGCTCGTCGGTGCGCACGGCGACCGGCAGGCTGTCGGGACGCTCGTAGCGGAACTGCAGGCCCTTGGCTTCCGCCTGCATGCGGAACATCCCGGCGAACTGCTCCAGGAACTCGCCGATGCGCACCTCGTCGCGGTACAGCTTCACGTGGCCCGCCTCGATGCGCGAGATGTCCAGCAGCCCCTCGATGAGGCCGGACAGGTGCTCCGACGACCGCCGCATCACCCGCACCGCGTCACGGCGGTGCGGCGGGATGCTGTCGTCGGCGTCGAGGAGCTGGGCGTAGCCGAGGATGGCGTTCAGCGGCGCGCGCAGCTCGTGGCTGATGCCGACGACGTAGCGGGTCTTGGCGAGGTTGGCCGATTCCGCCGCCTCCTTGGCCTTCTGCAACGCCGCGTCGGTGCGCTCGTGGGCGGCGATCTCCTGCAGCAGCAGCCCGGTCTGGCGGCGCGATTCCTCCTCGGCGACGCTGCGGCTCTCCTGGGCCAGGACGAACAGCCAGGCCGCCACCCCGGCGACGATGGCGAGGATGACGAAGACCATCCAGAAGCCGCGGCGCAGCATGGAGAGATCGGCGTCGCCCCCCGTCAGCGCCAGATTGGCGTGGATCAGCAGCAGCACCGCGCCCAGCACGGTGTAGGAGACGGCCAGCAGCGCCAGGTAGTGGCCGAAGCGGGAGTTGAGGCGGGCCGCCAGGCGCGCCGGCAGGACCGCCCGCACCAGGTCCTGGATCTGGTCCGACAGCCGCGCCCGCGGCTTGCAGCCGTCCTGGCAGCGCGCGTCGAGGGTGCAGCAGAGCGAGCAGATCGCCCCGTCGTACGCCGGGCAGAAGGCCATGTCGGCCGGCTCGAAGCGGTGGCGGCAGATGCAGCAGCGCACCATGGCCCCCACCCCCGCCGGCGGTTCCGTGGAGGGGCGGGCGAGGTAGTAGCGCCCCCCCGTGAGGGCGGCCAGCGCCGGCGCGGCGACGAAGGCGGTGCCCAGCGCCACGAACGCGGTGAAGGCCTGGGGCACGGCCCCGAACAGCCCGCTGTGGGCGCACCCCGCCACCAGCACCGCCAGCGCCATGGCGCCCGGGCCCACGGGGTTGATGTCGTAGAGGTGGGCGCGCTTGAACTCGATGTGGCGCGGGCTCAGCCCCAGCGGCTTGCTCACCGTCAGGTCGGCCACCATGGCGCCGACCCAGGCGATGGCGACCACGGAGTAGAGGGCGAGGATCTGCTCCAGCGAGGAGTAGACGCCGAACACCATCAGCAGCGTGGCGATGACCACGTTGAACACCAGCCAGACGACCCGGCCGGGATGGCTGTGGGTCAGCCGGGAAAAGAAGTTCGACCACGCCAGCGACCCCGCATAGGCGTTGGTGACGTTGATCTTGAGCTGGCAGACGATGACGAACACGCCGGTCACCGCCACCGCCGCGGTGCCGCCGGGACCCAGCATGGCGCCGAAGGCGGCGAGGTACATCTGCGTCGGCTCGGCCGCCAGCTCCGGTTCGAGGCCGTTGCCCAGGGTCAGCACCACCAGGAAGGAGCCGGCCAGCAGCTTCAGGGTGCCGACGACGGCCCAGCCCGGCCCGGCCGCCAGCAGCGCCACCCACCACATGGGCTTGCCCTCGCGCCGCGGCAGGAAGCGCAGGAAGTCCACCTGCTCGCCGATCTGCGCCACCAGGGAGCAGAGGATGGTGGTCGCGGCGCCGAACTTGAGTAGGTCGAAGCCGTCCGGGGCCGGCGCGTCGAAGCCGGTCCATTGCGCCACCAGCTCCGGCCGCTCGACCATCAGCCAGCCGAAGGGCAGGACCTGCAGCGCCACCCACAGCGGCTGGGTCCACACCTGGAAGCGGCTGATGAAGGTGATGCCGTGGGTCACCAGCGGGATCACCACCGCCGCCCCGAGCAGATAGCCCAGCAGCCGCGGGATGCCGAAGCAGAGCTCCAGCGCCTGGGCCAGGATCACCCCCTCCAGGGCGAAGAACAGGAAGGTGAAGGAGGCGTAGATCAGCGAGGTGATGGTCGAGCCGATGTAGCCGAAGCCCGCGCCGCGCGTCAGCAGGTCGATGTCGACGCCGTAGCGGACGGCGTGGTGGGCGATCGGGACGCTGGTGAGGAAGATCACCAGACCGGCCACCAGGATCGCCGGCACCGCGTTGTCGAACCCGTAGGCCAGCGTCACCGTGCCGCCGATCGCCTCCAGCGCCAGGAAGGAGATGGCCCCCAGCGCGGTGTTGGCCACCCGCATCGGCGACCATCGCCGCGCGCTCTCCGCCGTGAAGCGCAGCGCGTAGTCCTCGAGCGTCTGGTTCGCCACCCACTGATTGTAGCGCCTGCGCACCCGGACGATTTTCTGACGCGCTATCAACCTGCCCCCCTGCGGCGCCGGACTGAAGCAGCAGAACCAAAAGATGCCGGTGGCGCCCCCGCGAACGATAGATCGTTCACCAAGTCTCTTCAAGCATATTGCGTCGCATCGATTGAGGGAACGTCTGACGGTTCACTTGGACATATCACTTATTTCTACAAAGCCCAAGCGATAGGCAGGATTTTCCATTTCACATTGGAGGGTAATGCAAGGGGCTCGTCGCGACCATACGTCATTTAACGTATTGCTGCGCTGCGGCATCGGGCGGAACGTTGGCACCACCGCACGGACCCTCGACGGTCCGCTGCCCGGAACACCCGCACACCCGGAACACCCGCACACAATGAACAGGAGAGGGATCATGTCTCACAACGGCATGAAGATGGGTCTCGCGTCGCCGCTGCGCCGCAAGCTCCTGATGGGCATGGCGGCCCTGCCGGCCGCCGCGATGCTGCCGGCGGTGGCGCGGGCGCAGACGCCGGCCACCGCCGCCATCAACACCACCGGCCTGGCCGTCACCGACAGCACGGTGAAGGTCGGCATCCTGCATTCGGTCACCGGCACCATGTCGATCTCCGAGACAGGTTCGGTGCAGGCGGAGAAGCTGGCGATCGAGCAGATCAACGCCATGGGCGGCGTGCTCGGCCGCAAGATCGAGTTCATCCAGGAGGATGGCGCCAGCGACTGGCCGACCTTCGCCGAGAAGGCCAAGAAGCTGCTGGTCCAGGACAAGGTGGCGTCGGTGTTCGGCTGCTGGACCTCCGCCTCGCGCAAGGCGGTGCTGCCGGTGTTCGAGCAGTACAACGGCATGCTCTACTATCCCACCTTCTACGAGGGCCTGGAGCAGTCGAAGAACGTCATCTACACCGGGCAGGAGGCGACGCAGCAGATCATCGCCGGGCTCGACTGGGTGGTCAAGGAGAAGGGCGCCAAGAGCTTCTACCTCCTCGGTTCCGACTACATCTGGCCGCGCACCTCCAACAAGATCGCGCGCAAGCACATCGAGAACGTGCTGGGTCTGAAGGTCGCCGGCGAGGAGTACTTCCCGCTCGGGCACACCCAGTTCAACAGCGCCATCAACAAGATCAAGCTGCGCAAGCCCGACGTGATCTACGCCATCATCGTCGGCGGCTCGAACGTCGCCTTCTACAAGCAGCTCAAGGCGGCCGGCTTCGACCTGGAGAAGGGGCAAACCCTGCTGACCATCTCGGTGACCGAGGACGAGATCCGCGGCATCGGCGGCGAGAACATCGTCGGCGCCTACGCCTGCATGAAATACTTCCAGTCCCTGGAGAACGAGAACAACAAGGCGTTCGTCAAGGCCTTCAAGGACATGTGGGGCCAGGACATGGTGATCGGCGACGTCACCCAGGCGGCCTATCTCGGGCCCTGGCTGTGGAAGCTGACGGTGGAGAAGGCGGGCAGCTTCGACATCGACAAGATCGCCGCGGCCTCGCCGGGGATCGAGTTCACCGGGGCGCCGGAAGGCTACGTGCGCATCCACGACAACCATCACCTGTGGAGCAAGACCCGGGTCGGGCGGGTGCAGGGCGACGGCCAGTTCGACGTCATCTACGAGACCGCCGACCTGGTGGAGCCGGATCCCTTCCCCAAGGGCTACCAGTAAGCCGGACCCTTCGTCCCCACCCGCCCCCGGGCGGGTGGGGGCGGCACCGCCGCACCTCCAGGGGGAGTCCTGCCCATGATGGGATACTCGCTCGGCGAATTCGGCTCCATCCTCGCGATGCAGGCCTTCGCCGGATTGATCCTCTTCTCCGTCTTCGTCCTCATGGCGCTCGGGCTGGCGATCATCTTCGGCCAGATGGGCGTCATCAACATGGCCCACGGCGAGTTCATGATCCTCGGGGCCTACGTCACCTATCTCTGCGGCAACCTTTTCCAGACCGCCCTGCCCTGGGCCTACCCCGCCTATTTCTTCGTCGCCATCGTGCTGGCCTTCCTGGCGTCGGGGGCGCTGGGACTGCTGGTGGAATGGCTGCTGATCCGCCACCTCTACGCCCGGCCGCTCGACACCCTGCTGGCCACCTGGGGGCTGAGCCTGGTGCTGCAGCAGCTCTACCGCTCGATCTTCGGGGCGCGCGAGGTCGGCGTGGAACTGCCGGAGTGGCTGATGGGCTCGCTGCCGGTCACCGACATCATCGAGGTCCAGATCAACGGCCTCTTCGTGATGGGGCTGACGGCCCTCATCACCGTCGGCGTCTTCCTGCTGCTGTTCCGCTCGCGCTGGGGCCTGCAGGTGCGCGCCGTCACCGTCAACCGCACCATGAGCGGCGCCGTCGGAATCGACACGCGGCGCATCGACCGCCTGACCTTCGGCCTGGGCTGCGGGGTCGCCGGGGTGGCCGGCAGCGCCTTCACCATGATCGGCTCCACCGGGCCGACGGCCGGGCAGCTCTACATCGTCGACACCTTCCTGGTGGTCGTGTTCGGCGGCGCCCAGAGCCTGATCGGCACGATCGCCTCGGCGCTGACCATCTCCCAGTCCCAGTCGACGCTCGAGTTCTTCCTCAGCGGCTCGACCGCCAAGGTGATCACCCTGCTGTTCGTCATCGGACTCCTCATGGTGCGCCCGCAAGGCCTCTTCGTCCTCAAGGTCCGGAGGTAGAGCCATGTCGAAATCCCTCCTCGGCGCCCGCACCGGCGAGCTGCTGGCCTACGCCGCCGCCGCCGCCGTCATCCTCGTGCTGTTCCCCCTGCTGTTCGACAACTTCCGCCTCAACCTGATCGGCAAGTACCTGACCTTCGCCTTCGTCGCGGTGGGGCTGGTGCTGTGCTGGGGCTACACCGGGGTGCTGAGCCTGGGCCAGGGCCTGTTCTTCGGCATCGGCGGCTACGGCATGGCGATGTTCCTGAAGCTGGAGGCCTCGACCCCCGAGAACACGGCCATCCAGTCGACCCCCGGCATCCCCGACTTCATGGACTGGAACCAGATCACCGAGTTGCCGTGGTTCTGGGAGCCGTTCCATTCCTTCCCGCTGACCGTGGTGGCGCTGTTCGTGGTGCCGGCGGCGGCGGCGTACCTGATCGGCGCCGCCATGTTCAAGCGGCGGGTGGGCGGCGTCTACTTCGCCATCATCACCCAGGCCCTGGCGGCGGTCGCCACCATCCTGATCATCGGCCAGCAGGGCTACACCGGCGGGGTCAACGGCATCACCGACCTGCGCACGCTGATGGGCTGGGACATCCGCACCGACGACGCGCGCGTGGTCCTCTACTTCGTCAACGGCGCGCTGCTGTTCGCCTGCATGCTGGCGGCCCGGGCCATGCTGGCCAGCAAGCTCGGCCGCATCCTCGTCGCCATCCGCGACAAGGAGGAGCGGGTGCGCTTCTCCGGCTACGACGTGGCCAACTTCAAGATCTTCGCCTTCTGCGCCGCGGCGGTGATCTCGGCGCTGGGCGGGGCGATGTTCACCCTCCAGGTCGGCTTCATGTCGCCGTCGATCATCGGCATCGTGCCGTCGATCGAGATGGTCATCTTCTGCGCCGTCGGCGGCCGGCTCTCCATCGTCGGCGCGGTGTTCGGGGCGCTGCTGGTCAACGCCGCCAAGACCACCTTCTCCGAGCAGTTCCCCGAGCTGTGGCTGTTCGGCCTGGGCGGCCTGTTCATCGCCGTGGTGCTGTTCTTCCCGCGCGGCGTCGCCGGCCTGGTCAACGACTGGACGCCGGTGCTCCGGGCGCGCCTCACCCGCACCCCGCTGCCCCCCGCCCAGACCCACCCCGCCGAATAGGGAGGACGGACCATCATGTCGGCTCACCCCGCCACCGCCGCTGCCGCTGCCTCTGACGGCACCACCGTCACCACCCCGGCCACCGCCACCGCCAACGACTTCCTGCTGGCGGTGGAGGGGCTCACCGTGTCGTTCGACGGCTTCAAGGCGGTCAACGACCTCAGCCTCTACATCGACCGCGGCGAGCTGCGCGTCATCATCGGCCCCAACGGGGCCGGCAAGACCACCGTGCTCGACCTCATCTGCGGGCGCACCAAGGCGACCTCCGGCTCCGTCCGCTTCAAGGGCACCGAGGTCACCACCTTGCGCGAGCACGAGATCGTGCGCCTGGGCATCGGGCGGAAGTTCCAGACCCCGTCGATCTACGAGGACCTGACGGTGTTCGAGAACCTGGAGATCTCCTACCCCCGCGGCCGCGGCGTGTTCGGCGCGCTCGGCTTCCGCCGCAGCGCCGAGGTGGTGGCGCGGGTGCGCGAGGTGGCGGAGACCATCTTCCTGGAGTCCCACCTCGACCAGCGCGCGGAGACCCTGAGCCACGGCCAGAAGCAGTGGCTGGAGATCGGCATGCTGCTGATCCAGGACCCCGAACTGCTGATGCTCGACGAGCCGGTCGCCGGCATGAGCGTGGCGGAGCGCGCGCGCACCGCGGAACTGCTCAACCGCATCACGACGGGTCGCGCCGTGGTGGTGATCGAGCACGACATGGGATTCGTGGAGAAGATCGCCCACCGCGTGACCGTGCTGCACCAGGGCAAGACCCTGGCCGAAGGCAGCATGGAGACGGTGCAGGCGAATCCGCGGGTCCGCGAAGTCTATCTCGGCCACTGAGCCATCGCCACCAAGCCCTCGGGGAGACCCTCCATGCTCGACATCCAGGACCTGCACGTCAGCTACGGCCAGAGCGAGGTGCTCCACGGCATCGACCTCACGGTGGCACCGGGCGAGATCGTCGCGGTGGTCGGCCGCAACGGCATGGGCAAGTCGACGCTGATGAAGTCGCTGATCGGCGTGCTGCCCGCCGGCCGCGGCGCCATCCGCGTCGGCGGCACCGACGTGACGGCCCAGCCCAGCCACATGCGCGTCAAGAGTGGCCTGGGCTACGTGCCCCAGGGCCGCCAGATCTTCGGCACCATGACGGTGAAGGAGAACATCGAGACCGGGCTGGTGGTGACCGGCCGCTCCGCCGTGCCCGGCGAGCTCTACGAGCTGTTCCCCATCCTCCAGGAGTTCTCCGGGCGGCGCGGCGGCAACCTGTCGGGCGGCCAGCAGCAGCAGCTGGCGATCGCCCGGGCGCTGGCCAGCGACCCCTCGGTGCTGCTGCTGGACGAGCCGACCGAAGGCATCCAGCCCTCCATCATCAAGGAAATCGCCCGCAAGCTGCGCGACATCCGCGACTCCCGCAACCTGTGCATCGTCGTGTGCGAGCAGGTGCTGAGCTTCGTGCTCGATGTCGCCGACCGCATCCTCGTGATCGAGAACGGCCGGATCGTCCATGCCGACCGCCGCGACCGCGTGGATGAAGCGACGATCGCCGGCTACCTGGCGGTCTGACCCCCCGGCGGGCGCCCCCGGTCCGGACCTGGGCGCCGCCACACCAGAGACGATTCAGGGAGATCAACAACCATGGCCGACACGCTCATCAAGGTCGATCTGTCGAGCTCGCCCTACGACAACGACATGATCCACAACCGCTGGCACCCCGACATCCCGATGGTGGCGTGGGTCAATCCCGGCGACGACTTCATCGTCGAGTGCTTCGACTGGACCGGCGGGCAGATCAGCAACGACGACAACGCCGCCGACGTGCGCGACGTCGACCTGAGCCAGGTCCACTTCCTCTCCGGCCCGATCGGCGTCAAGGGGGCGGAGCCGGGCGACCTGCTGGTGGTCGACCTGCTCGACATCGGCGCCTTCCCCAGCCAGACCTGGGGCTTCAACGGCTTCTTCTCCAAGCAGAACGGCGGCGGCTTCCTCACCGACCATTTCCCCCAGGCGCAGAAGTCGATCTGGGACATCTCCGGCGTCTACACCCACTCCCGCCACGTGCCGGGTGTCCGCTTCGCCGGGTTGGTCCACCCCGGCCTGATCGGCTGCCTGCCCTCGGCCGACCTGCTGGCCAAGTGGAACACCCGCGAGATGGCGCTGATGGAGACGGCGCCCACCCGGGTGCCGCCACTGGCCAACCCGCCCTACGCGCCGACCGCCCACATGGGCCGGCTCAAGGGCGACGCCCGCGACCTCGCCGCCGCCGCCGGTGCGCGCACCGTGCCGCCGCGCGAGCACGGCGGCAACTGCGACATCAAGGACCTGTCGCGCGGCTCCAAGGTCTATTTCCCGGTCTACGTCGACGGTGGCGGGCTGTCGCTGGGCGACCTGCACTTCAGCCAGGGCGACGGCGAGATCACCTTCTGCGGCGCCATCGAGATGGCCGGCTGGGTGCACATGAAGGTGAGCCTGATCAAGGACGGCGTCGCCAAGTACGGCATCAAGAACCCGATCTTCAAGCCCAGCCCGATCACCCCGACCTACAACGACTATCTCATCTTCGAGGGCATCTCGGTGGACGAGGCCGGGACCCAGCACTACCTGGACGTCCACGTCGCCTACCGCCAGGCGTGCCTCAACGCCATCGAGTACCTGAAGAAGTTCGGCTACAGCGGGGCCCAGGCCTACGCCATCCTCGGCACGGCACCGGTGCAGGGGCACATCAGCGGCGTGGTCGACATCCCCAACGCCTGCGCCACCCTGTTCCTGCCGACCGAGATCTTCGACTTCGACATCCGCCCCAACGCCGACGGGCCGACCAAGTTCGTCGACGGCAGCGTCGACGTGCCGCTGGCGCCGGACCTCTGAGGTCCAACGCCCCGCCCTGCCAGTGCCAGACCTTCCCCTCTCCCCCTGCGGGGAGAGGGGGCCTTTTCCCGCAGTCCCCGCCACACCGGAGTCCGGCGATGCCGATGTACGAGTACCTGTGCGACCAGTGCGGCCCCTTCACCGATCTCCAGCCGATGGCCCGCTCGGCCGAGCCGGCGTGCTGCCCGGAGTGCGGCGACGCGGCGCCGCGCGTCATCCTGACCGCGCCGCGGTTCAGCCTGCTCGACGGCGCCACCCGCCGCGCGGTGGAGACCAACGAACGCAGCGCCCACGCCCCGGTGGGACACGCGGAGTACAAGGAGAGCCGGGCGCGCACGCACGGCGCCGGCTGCTCCTGCTGCTCCGGCACCACGGCCCTGCGCTCCGCCGTGGTGACGGGCAAGGACGGCTCCAAGGCCTTCCCCACCAAGCGGCCCTGGATGATCAGCCACTGAGGTGGGCCACCGCGTGTGAGTCTCACACGCTGCCGCACTCGACCAGGGTGAGGTCGAGGACGTCGGTGGTGGCCGCCGGCGCCTCGCCCCGCAGACGTGCCAGCAGCAGGGCGCCGGCCCGACGACCGAGATCACGGCTGTCGATGCCGATGGTGGACAACCCCGGAGCCACCTCCTCGGCCACGTCGGCGTCACCAAAGCCCAGAATGGCCAGGTCCTCGGGCACGCGTAGGCAGCGGTGGCGCGCCTCCACGAGCGCGCCGATGGCCAGAAGGTCGTTGGCGCAGAACACCGCCTCGACGTCCGGCGCCTCTCCCAGCAGGTCGGCCAGGGCGGCGCGCCCGTCGGCCACGCCGTCGACCCGGTCGACCGACCGTTCCGCCACGACCTCCAGGCCGCCCGCCCGCGCGCCCTCCCGGAAGCCGGCGAGACGCAGTGCCCCGCGGCCGCTGCGGCGGCCGATGAACGCGACCCGCCGATGGCCCCGGGCGGCGAAATGCTCCGCGGCACCACGTCCGCAGTCCATGTTCGAAAATCCCACCAGCAGGTCAATGGGGTCCCGCGGATAAGCCCAGGTCTCCATCACCGGAATGCCGAGGTCCTTCAGAGCCTGCCGGTTCTCCTCGATCTCGATGACGCCCGTGAACATCACAGCGGCCGGGCGCAGCGCCCGCAGGCTGTCGATCATGCTCGTCTCCTTGGCGTAGGAGTACGAGGTCTGGCCGATCATGAGCTGGTAGCCCTGCGGCTCCAGGATCTCCGCGCAGCCCTGGACCGCACGGCAGAACGGCTGGCTGAGAATGTTGGATACGAAGGCCGCGACGATGGTCGAATGGCCGGAACGCAGGGCGCGGGCGTGGGGGTTTGAGGCGTAGCCGGTCCGCTCCACCACCTCCAGGATGCGCCGGCGCTTCTCCTCCGCCACCTTTTCCGGCTGGCGCAGGGCGCGCGACACGGTGATGGGCGACACCCCGGCCAGACGCGCCACCTCGTCGATGCGCGGCGGACGACCGGGGCGCGGCGGCGCGGCTCCGGGAGCCCCCGGCGCGGTGACGCGGACGACCTCGTCGATGCTCGGCGGGCGCCGCATCACGTCTCGACCGCTCATGCCACTCGCTTCCCCCTGCTCACGCCGCGGCGAAAACCGCGTCGTCGACCGGACGCGCGACCTGGATCAGGCAGTCGCCCACGTCGCTGTCGGTGTGCAGGCGCCGCGAAATGACGACCCCGCCCTCGCGGAACCGCAATTCCTCCTCGGGCGCGTCGAGCCGCGTCAGATCGTGGTACCAGCCGGCGACGTCCCCGGCGGCGACACGGGCACCGAGCTCGACCGCCGGTTCGAACCAACCGCGCCGGTGCGCATAGACCAGCTGGTCCTGGTTGTCGAGCGCCAAGAGTTGCATCGGCTCCACCTCAGCCACCGTTGGTCGGAGCACCGGCGCCTCGACGCTGCCGAGGGTCACCAGCAGGCCGTCGATGGCCCGGGCCGTGGCGGCCATGGTCGCCGGCGTCACCGTGCCGCCCCCGCCGAACTCGCCGCTGAGGCCGATGGCCCCGGCCCGGGCCGCCGCCGCCATGGAGGTCGGCGCCGCAGCCCCGTTCTCCGCGACGAAGCCATAGGGCATGCCGAGCGCCCGCATCAGGGCGATGGCCTGGCGCAGCCGGTCCGGCGGCCCCTGTCGCTCGATGAGGGCGCAAGGCAGATGCGCCATGCTGGTGCCGCCGGCATGGATGTCGAAGACCACGTCATGGCGGGGAAACAGCTCGTGTTCCAGGAAATGCGCCAGGCGCGCCGTCGGGGTGCCGCCGGCGTCGCCGGGAAAGGCCCGGTTGAGGTTCCCGTCGTCGAGGGGGGACCGGCGCCGCGCGGCGAGCACCGCTGGTGCGTTGGTGATTGGCAGGATGGTCAGTTCGCCGCGCACCGCCCTGGCGTCGAGGCGGCGGAAGATCTTGCCGAGAAGGAGCTCGCCCTCGTACTCGTCACCGTGGTTGCCGGCCATCAGAAGGATACGCGGCCCCGACCCGTTGCGGATGCGGCAGACCGGCACCTTGACCTGGTGGTAGGGCGACCGATCGATCGAGAAGGGGATGCTGATATGGCTCAGCGACTTCCCTTCGGCCGCGAAATCGAGCGCGTGGAACACGCCAGTGTGCATGGGATGAACACCTTTTCGCGCCGGCGGCGCGCCCATCGCGCCGCCGGCGTCCCGTTGGGAAATGGCCCCGTCAGAGGGCGGCCAGCGCCGTCATCTCGACCCGCAGGTCGGGATCCGCCAGCCGCGCCTCGACGCAGGCCCGCGCCGGCGGATTCGCCGGATCGATCCACGCGTCGTAGACCTCGTTCATGGCGTCGAAGTCGGTGATGTGCGGCAGGAACACGTTCACCGTGACCAGCTTCGAGCGGTCGCTGCCAGCCTCCGCCAGCAAGGCGTCGATCTTGGCCAGCACGCCGCGGGTCTGCTCCTGGATGGTGGCCTTGCGGTCGTCGGCGACCTGGCCGGCGATGTGGACCATGCCGTTGCTGACGACCGCCTGGCTCATGCGGGGGCCGACCTGGAATCTCTTGATCATCGATGTCCTCGTGGGTGGGTGCTGCGGGTGTCTGCCCCGCCTCACATCTGGGGCAGGGTCTGGGCTTCCTTGAACCACTTCAGCTGGATCGCCGCCAGCTTGCCGTTCAGCCGGTTCTGGAAGAGGAACGTGTTGATCCAGTTGAGGAAGTTCTGTTCACCCTGGCGCACCGCGGCGTGGGCCGGCGACTGGCGGATGAGGAACTTCAGGCCGACCTCCTTGCCCGGGTTGTCCTCGGCCACCTTCATGGTGATGGCGCTGTTCTCGGCGAAGGCCTCGACCTGGCCGGCCAGATAGGCGGCGATGGCGGCCGGCGTGTCCTCGAACCGGACGATGTTGGCGCCTTCGACGTTGTCGGTCAGCCAGACGTCCAGGGTGGAGCCCTTGGCGACGCCGATGCTGTGACCGGCGAGGGCGCCGGCGTCCTTGGTCGCCGCCATCGCCTGCGGTCCGTAGACGCCCAGGTTCACCGCGGCGTAGGGCTGGGAGAACATGACCTGCAAGGCCCGCTCCGACGTGGCACCGGCGGCGGCCACCAGGACGTCCACCTTGTCGGCCAGCAGGCTGGGGATGCGGTTGGCGCCGGTGAGCGCCACCAGTTCCAGGTCCACGCCCATGTCGGCGGCCATCAGCTTGGCCAGGTCGACGTCGAGGCCGGCCGCCTCCCCCTGGGCGTCCTTGAAGCCCCAGGGGGCGGCGTCCAGCAGCACGCCGACGCGCAGCGTGCCGGCGTCGAGCACGTTCTGAAGGGTGTCGGCCTTGACCGCGGCGGGAAGGGTGAGAAGGGCGCAGGCCACCGCGCCGGCGACCAGGCTGCGAAAGCGTGACATGGAAGTGCTCCTCTGTTCGGATGAGTGCGGCGTCTGCGGGACGCCTATTTGACGGCGCTGATGAAGCTCTTCAGTTCTGGCGTGCGCGGGTTGGCGAAGAGCGCGTCGGGCGGCCCCTCTTCCCAGACGCACCCCTGGTGCATGAAGACGATCTTGGTGGCGACGTCGCGGGCGAAGGCCATCTCGTGGGTCACCAGGACCATGGTCATACCCTGGCGGGCCATGTCCTCCATGACCTTGAGCACCTCGCCCACCAGCTCGGGGTCGAGGGCCGAGGTGACCTCGTCGAACAGCATCAGGTGCGGCCCCATGGCAAGGCAGCGGGCGATGGCGACGCGCTGCTGCTGGCCGCCCGAGAGCTGGTTGGGGTGGGCGTCGATCTTATCGGCCAGTCCGACCCGGCCCAGCACGTCGAGCGCCAGCGCCCGCCCCTCACCCTTGGCGATGCGACCGGTGAGCACGGGGGCGAGGGTGATGTTGCGCTCCACCGTCAGGTGGGGGAACAGGTTGAAGGCCTGGAAGACGATGCCGACCCGCTGGCGGAACCGGCGCAGGTTGGGCATGTCGGTGCGCACCGCCTGCCCCTCCACCAAGATCTCGCCCTCGTCGACGCGTTCAAGGGCGTTGATGCAGCGCAGAAGCGTCGACTTTCCCGACCCCGAGCGGCCGATGATGGTGACGATCTCGCCTTCGTTGACGTCCAGCGAGACCCCCTTGAGCACGGAGACCGAGCCGAAGCTCTTGCAGACGTTGCGGATTTCAACGAGCGCCATTGAGACGGGCCTCCAGGGAACGCGACCACAGGGTGAGCGGCAGGCAGGCGGCGAAGTAGATCGCCGCGACGATGGAGTAGACCAGCAGGGGCTGGAAGGTGGCGGCGCTGGCCAGCTGCCCGGCCCGCGCCAGCTCGACGAAGCCGACGATGGAGGCCAGGGAGGTTCCCTTGATGAGCTGCACCAGGAAGCCGACGGTCGGCGGCAGCGCCATGCGGAACGCCTGCGGGGCGATGACGTGGCGGAACTGCTGCCAGGTGCTCAGGCCGAGGCAGGCCGCCGCCTCCCACTGCTCCTGCTTGACCGCCTGGATGCCGCCCCGCCAGATCTCGCCGAGGAAGGCGGCGGTGTAGACCGTGAAGGCGATGCCGACGGCGACCAGCGGCGGCACCTGGATGCCGAGGAACATCGGCATGCCGAAGTAGAAGAACATGAGCAGGCCGAGCAGCGGCACGCCCTGGGCCAGCTGGAGGACCGCCATGGCCAGCCAGCGCACCGCCCGCAGCCGGCTGGTGCGCATCAGGGCCAGCCCAAGGCCGAGCGGCCCCCCGCAGGCGAGCGCGATGGCGACCAGGGCGACCGTCCATTGCAGGGCGGCGATCAGGGACAGGAGATCGGCGGCGGAAAAGGTGCGCATTGCGGATCTCCCAGGTCAGCGGCGTTCGGGCCAGCGGAAGGCGACGTGCGCCACCGCGGCGAACAGGGCCTTGAAGGCCATGACGAGGGCGAAGTAGATGCCGCAGACCACGGCGTAGACCTCGAAGCTGCGGTAGGTCCGGCTCTCCACGAAGCCAGCGGTGTGGAACAGCTCCTGCGCCGAGACCTGCGAGGCCAGCGAGGTGCCGAGGAGGAGAAGGACGAACTGGCTGGTGAAGGCGGGATAGACGGTGCGCAGGGCCGGCGGCAGGACGACGTGGCGGAACACCTCCCACCGCGTCAGGCCTAGGCACTGGCCGGCTTCCACCTGGCTCTTCGGAACGGCGTCCAAACCGGCCCGGAAGATCTCCACGCAGTAGGACCCGAAATAGAGACCCAGCGCGATCACCGCGGCCGAAAAGGACGACAGCTTCACCCCGAAATTGGGCAGGACGAAAAAGACCAGGAAGAGCTGGATCAGCGACGGGGTGTTGCGGATCACCTCGATGTAGCCGCGGATCGCCCAGCGCAGCGGCCGCGGCCCGCCGCGCACCGCGACCGCCCCAGCCATGCCGATGGTCACCCCGATCGCCGCGGCGGCCAGGGTCAGCACCAGGGTCAGCAGCGTGCCGTCGATGAAATGGTCCTGGTAGCGCCAGAGCTGCTGGAAGTTCAGGTTCGCCATGTCAGCCCCTCCCCACCCCGGTCAACCGAAGACCGTGCGGTAGGCCGCGACGACCCGACCGTCCCTGCCGAGGCCGAACACCACCCGCCAGCGGTCCAGGCAGGTGCAGGGATGGGAGATGCCGAACTCCACCACGTCGCCGACCGCCAGAGGGCTGGCCTCCGGCACGACGAGAAAGGCGTGCTGGTCGTTCAGACGGCTCACCCGCAGGTCGGCCGCGTCCCCGTCCGTGGCCACGTCCGTGGCCACGTCCCCGCCGCGATGAACCCGCAGCGGCCGTGGCAGCCCCTGGTCGAACGACGCGTCGCGCATGCCGAAGCCGCAGATCGCCAGCCCCGGCTCAGGACGCGACAGCACCTCCGCCCACAGCCGCAACGCCGGCCGGAAGCCCGCGCCGCCCGCCGCATCGGCGGCGGCGCCACAGCCGGCCGGCCAGCCCTTGCGCGCGGCCAACGCCCCGAGCGCGCGTTCGTAGACGCCATGATCATGGAAGAAGACCGCCCCGCTGCGCAGCA
This sequence comes from Azospirillum sp. NS33, assembly GCF_059703765.1. Taxonomy (NCBI): domain Bacteria; kingdom Pseudomonadati; phylum Pseudomonadota; class Alphaproteobacteria; order Rhodospirillales; family Azospirillaceae; genus Azospirillum; species Azospirillum sp. NS33. The sequence continues at coordinate 171,061 of NZ_BAAKJB010000005.1, forward strand.
CCAGGGTCATGTTGCCGTCACCCCGCGCCACCGGCGCCAGCGCCTCCACCACCAGATCGAAGAACGACGATCCGCCGGCGGTCAGGGTCAGGTGCCGGCGCGGCTCCACCGCGCGCACCAGCGCCAGGACCTCGGCCGCCAGCCCGAGCAGCGCCGCGATCGCCGCCGCCGTGGTGGCGGCGTCCGGCCCGGCGGCCGCCCCCTCGTAGGTGGCCACGCCGTCGAGGACGAGGCGCCCGCGCGTGTCATGGACCGCCCGGATCACCGCCTCCGCCGCCGCGCGATCGCGGGCGCCGCCGCGGCCGGCGCCGACCTCGACCAGCACGGGCATGCCGGTCCGGCCGGCACGCTCGGCCGCGGCGGCCAGGGCCGCGACCGCCGCCGGCGAATCGGCGAAGCACGTCAACTCGGCGGCGGGATGGGCGGCCAGGAGGGCGCCGAGATGGCGGCCGGCGGCAAGGCCGCCGACCTCGTTGGCGAGGATCAGCCGGGTGACGCCGGCGCGCAGGAGAACCGACGCCTGCTGGACATTGGCGACGGTGGCTCCCCACGCGCCGGCATCCACCAGACCCCGGGCGAGCTGCGGCGCCATCGGGGTCTTGGCGTGCGGAGCGAGAGCCACCCCCTGATGCCGGGCGTAGGCGACCATGCGGTCGCGGTTGGCGGCGTAGGCCTCCTCGTCGAGGGTGAGCACCGGAAGCGGCATGTCCCCAGCCGCCGGCCGCCACCCCGTGGTCCCGGCGTCACGCAGGCGCAGCGGACCCGCGTCGGGCGGCACCCCGCGGATGCTGTCGTCGAGCGGGCCGTCGAGCAGGGATTCCAGATAGGCGTTCATCGGCAGTCAAGCCCTGGCGAGGGAATGGAGGGGAGCCGCGTCCGGCGAATGATAACGTTATCATATCGCTCAAAACCGCATATGGCAACGTTATCATGTCAGAATTCTTTGACCGTTCACCAATGTCGGAAACCCCGGCCGCGGGCTGAGGCCGGGGGTTGCCGGGCGGCCGCTCCGCCTTGAGCTGCAGGGTGTTGGCCGGGTTCCCTACCGGATCGGACACAGGACGCCCGGCCCCTTCTCCGCCGTGCCGGGGCGGTGTATCGTGCGCTGCGCTGCGGCTTCCGGAAGACGGCATGCTGAAACTGGCTTTCCTGTTGATCGGTCCTGAGGGCTTCCGGTCGCAGTGGCATGTGCTGGCCGTCATCGGCACCGTTCTCCTGCTGTTGCCGGTCTACGTCGCCATCGACGCCGGCGACGGCGTGGCCGCCACCACGGAGTTCGTCCTGGGGCTGGTGTTGCTGGCCGGCGGGCTGGTCGCGCTGCTCACCGCCGGCGCGACCGAGGGTGCCGGCCACGGCCTGGCGGTTGCCCGGGGCGCGGCGGTGCTGGCCGCGGGCGCTCTGATGGTCGCCCTGCCGATCGAGAGCGACCGCGCGGTGGCGCTGCTGTTCACCGCGGCCCTCGTGCTGGACGGCCTCGCCCGGATCGGCAGCGCGGTGGTCCTGCGCGTTCCCGGCTGGCGCACGCACGCCGCGTGCGGGGCCGCCGAACTGGCGGCCGCCCTCATGCTTCTCGCGGGCTGGCCGCTGCCGCGCGACCGCAACGTCCCCTTTTGCGTCGGCCTGCTGGTCGGCCTGTCCGGCTGGCTGCTGATCCGGCTCGGGTTCATGCTGCGCACGCTGGAGCCCGAGGTCGCCCTGCTGCTGCTGCCGCTCTTCGCCGGGCGCGGCTGGAACGACCATGCCCCCGTGCTGATCGGCGACGCCCCGTTGCGCCGGGGCGACGAGCACCCGCTGGTGGTCCATGTCTGGACCCCGGCGGGCGTCGCCGGGACGCCGGAACGACGGCTGCTGATCGCCCGCTACATCGCCGCGGTCGACGCCAAGGGCGTCGTCTCCACCGGCCACAGCTCCCTGGAAATGGCCCCGGACGTCTACATCAGCCATTACCCCGCGGTGGAGATCGAACGCTCCGGCGTCAGCTTCGTTCAGGCGCTGCGGGCGGGCGCCGACAACGACATGAACGGCCGCTTCCTCCCCTCCTACGCCGATGAGGTGGCGGACTGGTGTCCGGCCGACCGCCACGTGCAGATCCGCACCTTCAGCCCCCGGCGGCTGCGCGCCTTCTGGGCCGGCTACCGCCAGGACGCCACCTACAACCTCACCAACCGCAACTGCTCCGTCGTCGTCGTGGCCGCCCTGGAGGCGGCGGTGGAGGGGGCGCTCGCCGGACCGTCGCCCTGGCTGCGCCTGATCGCCCTGCTGCTCAACCCGGATCTCTGGGTCGCCGCCCTGCTGCGCGACCGCGCCGCGGCGCTGACCTGGACGCCGGGGGCGACGCTGGACTACGCCAAGACGCTGGCCCGCCTCGTCGATCGGCGCGAACGGTCCTGGGGGTGGCGCTTTCGCGGCTATCTCGGACAACTCGGCAAAGGCACCCGTGGAGGCTTGACACCATGACCGATACCGGCGCGCCGGCGACCGACGGCGGCGAACCGCACGCCACCCTGCTGTCCCGCGCCGCCGTGATCGCCACGGCGACCATGTTCGGGCTGACCTACAGCCTCAGCGCCGCGCTCATCGCCCTGGATCTCGCGCGGCGCGGGGTCGACGAGGCGCTGATCGGCGCCAACGCGGGCATGCATGCGCTGGGCGTCCTGGCCATGGCCTTCCTGCTGCCACGCATCGCCGCCGCCGCCGGCGTCCGCCGCCTGGTGATCCTGGCCCTCGCCGTGAGCGCGCTGACGCTCGCGGCGTTTCCGGCCGTGCCCGCGATCTGGCTGTGGTTCCCGCTGCGGGTGGTGCTGGGGGCGGCGTCGGAAGCGCTGTTCGTGCTGTCGGAGACCTGGACCAACAGCCTGAGCAGCGAGGCCACCCGCGCGCGCAACATGGCCGCCTACACCGCCGCCCTGTCCGTCGGCTTCGCGCTGGGACCGCTGATCCTGTCGGCCATCGGCACCACGGGCGCCGTCCCCTACCTCGTCGGCGCCGCCATCGCGCTGGCCGCGGCGGTGCTGGTCGCGTCGCCGCGCGTCGTCGCCCCGGCCTTCGACCGCCCGGCCAAGGAGGGGCCGCTGCACTTCATCCGCCTCGCCCCGGTGGCGATGGCGGCGGTCGTGCTCAACGCCGCCCTGGAAACCGCGGGCCTGTCCTTCCTCGCCCTCTACGCCGGCGAACTCGGCTGGCCGGAGAGCGGTGCAACCCGCCTGATGTCCTGCATGATGATCGGTGCCATCCTGCTGCAACTGCCGATCGGCTGGCTGGGCGACCGCATGGACCGCACGCGGCTGGTCCGGCTGCTGGCGGCGGGTGCGGGCGTCGGGGCCCTGGCCTGGCCCGTCGCGCTGGCCAGCGAGGTCGCCACCTACGCCCTGCTGTTCGCCTGGGGCGGGGCCTTCGTCGGCATCTACACCATCATGCTGGCGATCGTCGGCAGCCGCTTCCAGGGATCGGCGCTGGTCGGCATCTACGCGGCCATGGGTCTGATGTGGGGCGTCGGCGCGCTCGTCGGTCCCGTGCTCGCGGGGGCGGCGATGGAGTTGGTTCCGCACGGCCTCGCCCTGTTCGCCGCCCTCGCCTGCCTGGCCTTCGTGGCCGCCACGCGGCCGCGGAACGGCAGGGGCGGCGGGGCGGAGCCGGTGCGCGACGTGGTCTGACGGCGCGCCGGCCGGCTCACGCCGGCGGCGCCCCGAGCGCCTTGGCCACCGCCTTGGCCAGGCCACCCACCATCTCCCGCACCGCGGGGTCGCCGGCACCCTTGACGCGCCCGGCAACGATCATGCGCAGGGCCTGGACGTGGAGCAGGGCGATGGCCCGGTCGAGCGGCGCGTCGTCGCCGATCCCATCGACATAGGTGAGCAGACTGCCGGCCACCGCGGTGACCAGCGGATAGCCGAAGGTGTCCCCCAGCGCCCACAGGTCGTGGACCTTGCGGAAGAACAGCCGGCGGTCGGCGGCCTCGCCGGGACCCGCGGCGGCGGCGGCCAGCGCCTCCAGCTCCTCGATGTCGCTCAGGGTGATCGCGCGGTACTCCGCCGCCGCCTGGGCGACCACCGACGCGGCGACCTCCGCCGCCTCGCCCCGGGTGATGCCACCGGGCCGGTCCGCCTTCACCTTCAGCGTGTTGGGGGGGATGATGACGGAAAACGCCGGCTTCTTGGTCACGAGACGGTCTCCGGTTCCAGGGGCGTCGTGTCCGGGGCGCGCGCTGGCGCGTCGTCGCCCGCCGCGGCCGTTGCGCCGGCCGCGTCAGCCGCCGTGTCGGTGGCGGCGTCGGCCGCCGTTTGGGTGGCGGCGTCAGCCGCCGTTTGGGTGGCGGCGTCGGCCGCCGTGTCGGTGGCCGGCTCGGCCGCGGGTTCGGCGGCAGCGGTGTGGAGCGGATCGCCCGACCGGCGCCACGGACCGTGGTGGGCATCGCCGCGCCGCCGCCGCCGGTCCGGCCCGAAGAAGGTGCCGGTGCGGATGAACGGACGGGGATGGTCGATCAGCGAGACGATGCGGTCGAACAGCGTCATCGGCGCCAGCGGCAGGGTCAGAAACTCGTTGGCCCCGGCGTCGCGGGCCGCCTCCACGCGGACCTGTTCGGAATGGCCGGTGATCATGATGATGGGAACGACCCGCAGGCTCTTCTGGCGGCTCGCGCGGACCTTGCGCACAAAGGCCCGCCCGTCGAGCGGCCCGACCATCCAGTCCACCAGCAGCAGGTCGAAGGGGCGCCCCTCGACCTCCTGCAAGGCCAGGTCGGTGTCGCGCACGCACACCACGGTGGTCGCGCCGAACCCCCGCAGCATCTGCGCCAGCAGGCTCTGCATGAAACGGTTCTCGTTGAGCACCAGGATCTGGAACTCGGCGAAATTGTAGCGGACCTCGTTGTCGACGAACGCGTCGCGCCAGTACGCCAGCCCCTTCGGTGGGGAATCCGTTGCGTCGTGCATGAGGGTGCCGGTGTTGATGCAGCGGGCGTGCGGATCGCGCCGCGGGTGGGCACCGCAGCGATCCGCCCCCCAGGATCGTCAGGCGCCGACCCTAGCCCCTTGACCTCGATCATTCCAAATGAATTTCACACGGCAGGCGAGAACATCGCCGCCCTGCGGCACGGTCAACCGGTCATTGCATTGGTATGCGAAGCATTTGTCCCGGCAGGACTGCGCGGCTGCGCGGTCCGGACGACGGAATGCTGCTCCACCACGGTCGCTTTCGACCGCCTCCCCGGTTCATTTGTTGCACCGGCCCGGCGCGGCGTCCTCGACCGGCGTTCCCACGCGGCCCTGTTCATCAAATCTAAACGGGATAGGCGCTAGATCGATTTTCTTACCTCTTTAGTCGGGTATGGCCATGGCCGCCGCTTCCGAACCCCTGTCCGACGGGCGCATCTCCGGACGGCGCACCCTGGCGCTGGTGGCGGCCTTCGCCGCCGTGCTGCTGGCCTGCCTGTGGGCGGCGACCCTGCACCAGGCGACCCGCGAGCGCGTCATGACCGAGGCGATGCACCTGCGCCTGGCCGCCGACCTGGCGCGCGTCTTCGAGGCGCGCCTCAGCGACCGGCTCGACCACATCGACCGCGCCCTGCGCCGGCTCCAGGCGGCACTGGCGGACAGCCCGGTGGCCGTCTCGCTGCGCCTCGAGGCGCTGGCCCGCGGTTTCCAGGACCCGGCCCTTCTGGAACTCGCGGTGGCCGACGCCGAAGGGCGTCTGGTGGCGTCGACCGTGCCGGCCGGCGCCACCGCCAGCGCCGCGGTCGACGGCGAGCCGTTCTTCCAGGCGCACCGCGCCGCCGCCGCCGCCTTCCGCAGCGACCGACTGCTGGTGTCGCACCCCGCCGCGGTGCCCGGCACGGCGCATCCCGCGGTCCGGTTCACGCGCCGCATCGAGGACGGCACGGGCGCCTTCGCCGGGGTCGTGGTCGCCGTCATCGACCCTTCGGTGCTGGCAGACCTGGCCCAGGACCTCGCCATCGGCGAGCGGGGCTATGTGTCGATCGTCGGGCTCGACGGCGTCGTCCGCCTGCTGCACACGCGGCTCGGCCCGGCCGGCCGGATGGCGGATGCCGGAGCCCTGGCCGATCCCGACCGGCCGGCCATCGCGCTGCGCCCGATGGAGGTGGACGGGCAGTCGACCCTGACCGCCTACCGGCGGATGCCTCGCCTCCCGCTGGTCGCCGCCGTCCACCTGTCCGACGCCGAGCGCCTGGCGCCGGTGCACGCACGCACCCACTTCCTGTCCACGGCGGCCACGCTCGTCTCGCTGGTCGTCGTGCTGTTCACGGCGGGGCTGGTGGCGCTGATCCTCCGGCAGTTCCGCACCCGCGCGGCGCTGGCCGCGGCCAACGCCCGCCTGCGCGACAGCGAGCAGGCGCTGGAGCAACGGGTGCTCGAACGCACCCGCGCCCTGGAGCAGTCGAACCGCCACGTCCACGCCCTGGCCTACACCGATCCGCTGACGACGCTGCCCAACCGCAGCCTGTTCGCCGACCGGGCCGCCCACATCATCCGCTGCGCCGCCCGCGACGGGCGCAAGCTCGCCCTGCTGTTTCTCGACCTCGACCGATTCAAGGTGGTCAACGACACGCTGGGGCACGCCGCCGGCGACGAGATGCTGGCCGAAGTGGCCCGGCGCATCCGTGGCAGCGTGCGCACCGAGGACACGGTGGCGCGCATGGGCGGCGACGAGTTCGTGGTGATCGCCGAGGGGCTGGACGACCCCGGGGACGCCGACCTCACGGCGCGGCGCCTGCTCGACGCCTTCGCCGCCCCAGTCAGGGTGCGCGGGCAGGACCTCCATGTCGGGCTGTCCGTGGGCATCGCCGTGTTTCCCGAGGACGGGCGCGACGTGTCGACCCTTCTGAAGAGCGCCGACGCCGCGATGTACGCGGCCAAGAGCGCGGGCCGCAACACCGCCCGCCACTTCAGCGCCTCCATGCGCGAGGCGGCGGAACGCCGCCTCGACCTGGAGGGCGCCCTGCGCCGCGCCGTGCAGGACGGGGCGTTCACCCTGGCCTACCAGCCCAAGGTCGAGCTGGCGTCGGGGCGCCTGCAGGGGGTGGAGGCGCTGCTGCGCTGGACCCATCCGGAGCGCGGCGCCGTCTCGCCCGCCGAGTTCATCCCGCTGGCCGAGGAGTGCGGCCTGATCGAACCCCTGGGCGCCTGGGTGCTGGAGGAGGTCTGCCGCACCATCGCCGGCTGGGACGAGGCCCGGCTGGGGCCGCTCACCGTGGCGGTGAACGTCGCCGCCGCCCAGGTGACGCGTGGCGACCTCGCCGCCCAGGTCGACCGCCTGGTGCACCACCACCGGATCGATCCCGGGCGGTTGGAGATCGAGGTGACCGAAACCGCCGTGATCGGTGACACCGCCCGTGCGCTCGCCACCCTCAACCGCCTGCGCTCGCTCGGCGTGGCGGTCGCGCTGGACGATTTCGGCACCGGGTTCTCCAGCCTGGTCCACCTGCGCGCCCTCGACATCGACGCCCTGAAGATCGACCGCAGCTTCCTGGACGGGGTGGGCCAGGGCACCCGCAACGCCGAGATCGTGCGCCTGATCATCCGCCTGGCCAAGGCGCTGGACCTCGCCGTGGTCGCCGAGGGCGTCGAATGCGCCGAGCACGTGGCGTTCCTGGCCGACGCCGGCTGCGACCTCATCCAGGGCTACCTGATCGCCCGGCCGATGCCGCTGGAGGCGCTGGTGGCGTGGGTCGACGCGCACGAGACGTCCCGCCACCAGGCGTGGCCGCCGGTGCGTCGTCGACAGGGTTACCCCAAATTGTTGACAATTTCCGCAGCGGAACCCGCCGCCGCCCAATAATTGGGCATTGTTCGCGGGGCGGCCGCACCGGCAGCCGCCCCGCGGCATCCGCGGCCCGCTGGCACGCCCGTTGCTAGACCCGGACCGTTGCGCCCGGGCGGCGGGCGGTCTTGATGCGGAGCGGATGATGGCCAGGATGATGGCGGCCCTGACGGCGGTGACGAAACGGTTCGCAACGGCGGCGGGCGGCGCCCGCCGTGTGTCGCTGGGGGTGTCGCTGGTTGTGGCGCTGGGCGCGCTGGACACGGCCGGCGGTGCTGCGGCCGAGACCGCGGTGAAGTTCACCCTGGACTGGAAGTTCGAAGGCCCCGCCGCGGCGTTCCTGCTGGCGCAGGACAAGGGTTTCTTCAAGGAGGAGGGGCTCGACGTCACCATCGACAGCGGCAACGGGTCGGCCGGCGCGGTCACCCGGGTGGCCAGCGGTGCCTACGATATCGGCATGGCCGACATCAACTCGATGATGGAGTTCAACGCCAAGAACCCGGACCAGGCGATGAAGGCGGTCTTCATCGTCTACGACATTCCGCCCTTCTCCATCTTCTCCTTGAAGAAGTCGGGCATCGCCGCCCCCGCCGACCTCGCGGGCAAGACGCTGGGCGCCCCCATCTTCGACGCCCCGCGCAAGCTGTTCCCGGCCTACGCCCAGGCGATCGGCATCCCCGCGGACAGCGTCGCCTGGACCACCATGGACCCGCCGCTGCGCGAGCCGATGCTGGTGCGCGGCGACGTCGACGCCATCTCGGGCTTCTACTTCACCAGCCTGCTGAACCTGAAGGCCCAGGGGGTGGCGGAAAGCGACCTGACCATCTTCAATTACGCCGACGCCGGGGTCAGCCTCTACGGCAACGCCCTCCTTCCCTCGCCCAAGCTGATGGCCGAGAACCCGGACGCGCTGAAGGGGTTCCTGAGGGCGGTGGTGAAGGGCTGGCAGGCGGTCATCGCCGACCCCGAGGCCGGGATCGCCGCGCTGAAGGCCCGCGACCCGCTGATCGACCCGGCGCTGGAGCTGGACCGCCTGAAGATGGCCATCGCCATGTGCGTGCTCACCCCCGACGTCACGGAGGACGGCATGGGCGGCGTGCGCGCCGACCGGATGGCCAAGGCCATCGCGCAGGTGGTGCTGGCCTTCGGCCTGGCCTCGGCGCCGGCGCCGGAGACCGTGTTCGATGCCTCGTTCCTGCCGGCCAAGGCCGAGCGCATGCTGACCGCACCGTGAGCGCGCCGGGGAGGGAACCGCTGCCGTGACCGCCCATTTCGTCGAGCTCGACCGGGTCACCCTGCGCTACGGCGAGGATGACAGCCTGGCCCTGGCCGAGACCACCATGAAGATCGCCCGCGGCGAGTTCATCGCCGTCGTCGGCCCCAGCGGCTGCGGCAAATCCTCCCTTCTCAAGCTCGTCTCCGGCCTGATGCCGCCGTCCGACGGCACGGTGATCGTCGACGGGCGCGAGGTGGCGGGGCCGCTCAAGATCGTCGGCATGGCGTTCCAGAACCCGACCCTGCTGCCCTGGCGCACCACGCTGCAGAACGTCATGCTGCCCCTGGAGATCGTCGAGCCGCATCGCGGCCGGCTGCGCCGCAACCGGGCGGAGTACGAGGCGCGCGCCCGGCGCATCCTCGCCTCCGTCGGGTTGGGCGGGTTCGAGGACAAGCACCCGTGGGAGCTGTCGGGCGGCATGCAGCAGCGCGCCTCCCTGTGCCGGGCGCTGGTCCACGAGCCCGACCTGCTGATGCTGGACGAGCCCTTCGGCGCCCTCGATGCCTTCACCCGGGAGGAGCTGTGGTCCATCCTCCAGGACCTGTGGACCCAGCGGCCCTTCACCGTCATCCTGGTCACCCACGACCTGCGCGAGGCGGCCTTCCTCGCCGACACCATCTACGTCATGAGCAAGCGCCCCGGGTGCCTGGTGCACGTGCGCCGCAACGACCTGCCGCGCCCGCGCACCCTGGAGACCACCTTCACCCCCGCCTTCGTCGGCCTCGTCCACGAGCTGCGCGACCACATCAGCGCGGTGCGCACGGCGCCGGCCGCCGCGCCCGAGGAGGCCCTGCCATGACCGGACATCATCGCGCCACGGCGACCGCCGCCACGGGCTCCGCCCTGAGGCGCCGGCGTCTGAAGCGCCAGGTCGACCGGCTGACCCCGCTGTGGTCGACCCTGGCCCTGTTCGTGGTGTGGGAGCTGGCGTGCCGCCTCTTCGCCATCCCCGAATACATCCTGCCCACCCCCTCGGCCAGCCTGGCCGCCGCCTGGACCTTCCGCGCCGCGATCTGGATGCACGCGGTGCAGACCCTGCTGACGACCCTGGCCGGCTTCGCCCTGGCGGTCGCCTTCGGGGTGCTGCTGGGGGTCGCGGTGGGCTCGTCGCGGGCGGTCTACGCCGCCGCCAACCCCCTGCTGATCGGTTTCAACAGCGTGCCCAAGGTGGCGGTGGTGCCGATCCTGGTGATGTGGTTCGGCATCGGCACGGTGCCGGCGGTGATCACCGCCTTCCTCATCAGCTTCTTCCCCATCGTCGTCAACGTCGCCACCGGGCTCGCCACCCTGGAGCCGGAGCTGCGCGACGTGCTGCGCGCGCTCGGCGCCACGCGCACCGACATCCTGATCAAGGTCGCCTTTCCCCGCGCCCTGCCCTTCTTCTTCGCCTCGCTGAAGGTGGCGGTCACGCTCGCCTTCGTCGGCTCGGTGATGTCGGAGACGGTGGCCTCCAACCTCGGCGTCGGCTACCTGATGATGTCGGCCAGTTCCAAGTTCAACATGCCGCTGGTCTTCGCCGGCCTGCTGGTGATCGCCGCCATGGGCGTCGCCATGTACGAGGCCTTCTCAGTGATCGAACGCCGCTCCACCCGCTGGGCCCACCGCGGCAGCCCGGCGGCGTGAGCCCACGCACCATCCGGGCGGCGTCGCGCCGCCCCATCCACGGAGGGACCATGAAGACCACCGTCGCGTCGCTGCTGGGCGGGCTGCTGCTCGCCGCCGGCCTGGCCGCCCCCGCGGCCGCCCCGGCCCGGGCGGACACCCCCATCCGCTTCATCCTGGACTGGAAGTTCGAGGGGCCGGCGGCCCCGTTCCTGGTGGCCCAGCAGAAGGGCTATTTCACGGACGAGGGGCTGGACGTCACGGTCGACAGCGGCAACGGCTCGGTCGGCGCGGTCACCCGGGTGGCCGGCGGCAGCTACGACATCGGCGCCGCCGATTTCGGCGCCATGCTGGAGTTCAACGACAAGAACCCGGACAAGGCGCTGACCGCCGTCTTCATGATCTACGACGCGCCGCCCGCGGCCATCTTCACCTTGAAGAAAAGCGGCATCACCGACCCCGCCCAGCTCAAGGGCAAGACCCTGGGCGCGCCGATCTTCGACGCCGCGCGCAAGATGTTCCCGGCCTTCGCCGGCGCCGTCGGCCTCGCCCCGGACGACGTCACCTGGGCCACCATGGAGCCGCCGCTGCGCGAGCCGATGCTGGTGCGCGGCGACGTCGACGCCATCTCCGGATTCACCTTCACCAGCCTGCTCAACCTGCGCGCCAACGGCGTTCCGGAGAGCGAGGTCACCACCTTCACCTACTCCGGGGTCGGGCTGAAGCTCTACGGCAACGTGCTGATCCCCTCGCCGGAGCTGATGACGGATCATCCCGAGGCGCTGAAGGGCTTCCTGCGCGCGGTGGTCAAGGGCTGGAGCGACGTGGTCGCCGACCCCGCCGTCGGCGTCGCCGCACTCAAGGCCCGCGACCCGCTGATCGACCCGGCCCTGGAGCTGGAGCGCCTGACGCTGGCCATCGGCCAGTGCGTCGACACCCCCGACGTGCGCGCCAACGGCATGGGCGCGGTGCGCGCCGACCGCGTCGCGGTGACGGTGGAGCAGGTCGCCCAGGCCTTCGGCTTCGCCACGGCACCGGCGCCCGACACGGTGTTTGACGCCTCCTTCCTGCCGGCCAAGGAGCAGCGCATGCTGCCGCTGCCCTGACATGCGGTGATCCGGGGCGACGCCACGCCGCCCCGGCCGGGACGGCGTGGCGCGTGCGAATGAGAATCGGTCGCCTTGCCATGCGGCCGTTTTTGCGATTTGTTCTGGCCATGCCGGTGCGCGCGGCCGGACCGCCGCGCAGCGCCCCCCGCCCCGCATGGAAGGACCGCACCCATGGCACACCGTCCGCAGCGCCCACCCACGGTGCGCCTCGCCCGGATCGTCTCCGCCGCCCTGCTGGCGCTGGCGCTGGCCCAGGGTGCGGCGGCGGCGCCGACGCAGGCCGCGGACACCGTCACGGTGACCCACGCCCAGGGCACCACCGAGGTGCCCCGCACCCCGCACCGCGTCGTGGTCTTCGACCTGGCCTCCCTGGACACGCTCGACGCGCTGGGCGTGGCGATCGACGGGGTGCCCGGCGGCCTGCTGCCCGGGTCCCTGTCCAAATACGCGGCCGACGCCTACGCCAAGGTCGGCACGGTGTTCGAGCCGGACTACGAGGCGGTGAACGCCCTCGAGCCGGACCTGATCATCATCGGCGGCCGGTCGGCGCCCAACCACGCGGCGCTGTCGCGCATCGCCCCGACCATCGACCTGACCGCCGACCCCGCGGACGCCCTGGGCAGCCTCGCCGCCAACGTCGACCGGCTCGCCCGCATCTTCGCCAGGGAGGACGAGGCGGAGCGCCGGCTGGCGGCGCTGCGCCGGTCGGTCGCGGCGCTGCGCGCCACCGCCCCCACCATCGGCGACGGGCTGCTGGTGCTGACCACCGGCAGCAAGATGAGCGCCTACGGCCCGGGGTCGCGCTTCGGCATCCTGCACGACGTGTTCGGCGTCGCCCCGGCGGCGGCCGGATTGACGACGTCGGTGCACGGCCAGCCGATCTCCTCGGAGTTCGTCCTGCGGGCCGATCCCGACTGGCTGTTCGTGGTCGACCGCGACGCGGCGATCGGCACCGGCGAGGCGGCGCGCCGGGTGCTGGACAACGAGCTGGTCGCCCAGACCAAGGCCTGGAAGCGGGGCCAGGTGGTCTATCTCGACCCGGTGCGCTGGTACCTCGTCGGCGGCGGGCTGAACGCGGTCCAGGGCATGGTCGACCAGCTCGCCCAGGCCTTCGCCTCGCGCGGCTGAACCCGGCCGGGACCCGATGGGAAAGCTCATCCTCGGGGCGGCCGGCGTCGCCGCCCTGGCCATCCTCAGCCTGTTCGTCGGCGCGACCGACCTGTCGCCGGCGGCGCTTGTCGCCGCCGGGCCGGAGAGCGACGCCATGCGGGTGCTGCTGGTCAGCCGCATCCCGCGCACCCTGGCGGTCATCCTCTCCGGCATGGCCATGGGGGTCAGCGGCCTGATCATGCAGCTGCTGGTGCGCAACCGCTTCGTCGAGCCGGGGACCGCCGGCACCATCGAATCGGCGAGCCTCGGCATCCTGGTCGCCACCCTGCTGGCGCCGGGGATGGACCTCATCGGCACCATGGCGGTCGCCGCCCTGTTCGCCCTGGCCGGCACCGGCCTGTTCCTGCTGATCCTCGGCCGCATCCCCCTGCGCTCGGCCATCATGGTGCCGCTGGTCGGGCTGATGCTGGGCGGCGTGTTCGATTCCATGGCCACCTTCCTGGCCTACCGCTACGACCTGCTGCAGTCGCTGAGCGCCTGGACCACCGGCGATTTCTCCGGGGTGCTGCGCGGCCGCTACGAGCTCCTGTGGATCGCCCTGGCGCTCACCGCCGCCGCCTATCGGGCGGCCGACCGCTTCACGGTGGCCGGGATGGGCCAGGACGTCACCACCAGCCTCGGCATGAACCACCGCCACGCCGTGGCGCTGGGCCTGGTGATCGTCGCCATGAACACCGCCGTGGTGGTCGCCACCGTCGGCACCCTGCCCTTCCTGGGCCTGATCGTCCCCAACCTGGTCAGCATGGCGATCGGCGACAACGCGCGCCGCGCCCTGCCCTGGGTGGGGCTGGGCAGCGCCGCCTTCGTCCTGGTCTGCGACCTGATCGGCCGCACCCTGCGCCACCCCTACGAGATCCCCGTGGGGATGGTGATCGGCGTGGTCGGCAGCGCGCTGTTCCTCTATCTGCTGCTGCGCAAGGACCAGTCCCTTGGGTAGGCGGGGTGCGCTCGGGCCGCCGGCGGTGATCGCGCTGCTGGCGCTGGCCGCGGCGGTGGCGGTGGTCGCCTTCATGACCCTGGGCGCCCGGGGAAGCTGGAGCTTCGTGCTGCCCTTCCGCGGCACCAAGGTGGCGGCCATGCTGGTGGTGGCCTACGCCGTCGCGGTGTCGACGGTGCTGTTCCAGACCGTCACCAACAACCGCATCCTGACGCCCGGGATCATGGGCTTCGACTGGCTCTACATGCTGATCCAGAGCGCCGCGGTGTTCCTCATGGGGTCCGGCGCGGTGCAGGCGATCGACGACCGCCTGCGCTTCGCCGGCGAGGTCGCGGCCATGGTGGCCTTCTCGGTGGTGCTCTACGGGCTGCTGTTCGCCAGCGGCCGGCGCAGCCTGCACCTGCTGATCCTGACCGGCGTCGTGTTCGGCGTGTTCTTCCGCAGCCTGTCCAACTTCATCCAGCGGATGATCGACCCGGCCGAGTTCACCGTGCTCCAGGACCGCTACTTCGCCAGCGTCAACACGGTGGCCGGCGACCTGCTGCTCGCCTCGCTGGTGCTGGTCGCCGGGTGTTCGGCGGTGGCGTGGCGCATCCGCTCCAGCTTCGACGTGCTGGCGCTCGGCCGCGACGCGGCGATCAGCCTCGGCGTCGACCACCGCCGCACGGTCACCGTCATCCTGATCCTGGTGGCGGTGCTGGTGGCGGTCTCCACCGCCCTGGTCGGGCCGGTCACCTTCTTCGGGCTCCTGGTGGCGAACCTCGCCTACGGGGTGATCCCCTCCAGCAAGCACCGCTTCCTGCTGCCCGCCGCCGTGCTCCTGGCGGCGATCACCCTGGTCGGCGGCCAGACCATCCTGGAACGGGTCTTCGCCTTCGACTCCAACCTGCGCATCATCATCGACTTCCTGGGGGGACTCGTGTTCATCGGCCTGGTGCTGCGCGGGGTCGCGCGATGATCGACGCCAGGAACGTCACCAAGCGCTACGGCGACACGGTCGTCGTCGACGGCGTGTCGCTGCGCCTGCCCGCCGCCGGCGTCGTCTCGATCATCGGCCCCAACGGAGCCGGCAAGTCGACGCTGCTGTCGATGATCAGCCGCCTGCTGCCCATGTCCGCGGGCACCGTCACCGTGGCCGGGCTGGACGTGACCCGCACGCCGGGCCACGCGCTGGCGCGCCGGCTCTCGGTGCTGCGCCAGGACAACCACCTGACGGCCCGGCTGACGGTGCGCGACCTGGTGGAGTTCGGCCGCTACCCCCACTCCAAGGGCCGCCTCACCGCCGACGACCGGGTCCATGTGGAGCGCGCCATCGGCCATCTCGGCCTGGCCCCCCTGGCCGGCCGCTTCCTCGACGAGCTGTCGGGCGGGCAGCGCCAGCGCGCCTTCGTCGCCATGGTGCTGTGCCAGGACACCGACTGCATCCTGCTGGACGAGCCGCTCAACAACCTCGACCTGCACCACGCGGTGGCGATGATGAAGCAGGTCCGGCGCTTCGCCGACGAGCTGGGCAAGACCATCGTCCTGGTGTTGCACGACATCAACTTCGCGTCCTGCTACTCCGACCACATCGTCGCCATGCGCGACGGCGCGGTGGTGGTCCAGGGGCCGCCGGAGGCGGTGATCCGGGAGGACGTGCTGCACGCCGTCTACGACCTGCCGATGACGGTGCAGGTCGTCGGCGGGCGGCGCATCTGCAACTACTTCACCTGATCCGCCGCCATCGCCGGCCAGCGGTCGGCCCAGGGGCAGGCGTCCTCGAACGCCGCGGCGAGCGCCAGCAGCCGCTCCTCGGCGCCGAGATCGCCGATGAGCTGGACGCCCACCGGCAGGGCGCCCGCCTCCACCGGGGCCGGCAGCGTCACCGCGGGGTGGCCGGCGGCGTTCACCCAGCCGGTGTAGACGGCGTGCCCGCGCGGACCCACCGCGACCCCGTCGATCATCGGCGGAAAGGGCTGGTCGGCGGGCCACGGCATCGCCGCGCAGGCCGGCATGAGGATCATGTCCCAGGCGGCGAACAGCGCGGAGGCCGCGGCGCGCAGCGCGTGCACCGCCTCGAGCCCGGCCAGGAGGTCGGTGGCCGCCACCCGTGCGCCCTCCTCCGCCATGGCCAGGTACCGGGGGCTCGCCCGGTCCATGCCCGGCTCGGCCGCGCGCAGCCGGGCCAGGCCGGTCTGCGCCACCACCGGCCAGAACCCGGTCACCGCGTCGAGGTCGAGCGGCAGGGCGCCGCGCTCCACCCGATGGCCGAGCCGCGACAGCCCGTCGGCCGCCGCCCCCACCGCCCGGGCGATCACCGGGTCCAGCGGCGCGCTGCCCAGCCTCTCCACGACCAGGATGCGCAGCCCCGGCGCTCCCGCGGCCTCCGCCGCGCCGGGGTGGCGCCCGCGCGAGCGCGGGTCGCCCCGGTCGGCCCCCGACAGCACCGCCAGCACCGCCGCGGCGTCGCGCACCGTGCGGGTCAGCGGCCCCACCACCTCGAAGTCGAGCAGCACCTGCGGCAGGCCGCCACCGCGCGGCACCCGGCCCAGCCCCGGCTTCACGCCGACCAGCCCGGTGTAGGCGGCCGGGCGCCGGATGGAGCCGCCGCCATCGGTGCCCAGCGCCAGGGTCGCCATGCCCGCCGCGACCGCCGCCACCGCCCCGCCGCTCGACCCGCCGGGGGTGAGGGCCGGCTGCCAGGGGTTGCGGGTGACGCCGAACAGGGCGTTGCCGGTGTACCCTTCCACCGCGAACTCCGGAACGTTGGTCTTGCCCAGCACCACCGCCCCGGCATCGCGCAGCCGCGCCACCGGCAGCTCGTCGGCGCGCCAGACCGTGTCGGCGTAGACCCGGCTGCCCCAGGTCGCCGGCATGCCGCGGGCGACCAGGTTGTCCTTCAGCGCGACCGGCACGCCGTCGAGCGGGCCGCGCGGCCGCCCGGCGCGGTGGCGCAGGGTGCTCTCCCGCGCCTCCGCCTCGGCCGCCGGGTTGGCGCACACCCAGGCGTTGAGCACCGGGTCCAGGCGGGCGATCCGCTCGCGGAACACCGCCAGCGCGTCCAGCGGCGTGACCCGGCCCGCGGCGAAGGCGGCGGCGAGGTCGTGGGCGTCGAGGCGCCAGAGGGTGTCGACGTCGGTCATCGGGGCTCCGTCAGGGGGCGGCCATGCTGGTGGGCAGCCACAGCACGATCTCCGGCACCGCGATCAGCAGCACCACGAACAGGATCATCAGGACGGCGTAGGGAATGGCGCCGACGACCACGTCGCGGAAGTCGCCGCCGTCCTTGCGCACGCCCTGCACCACGTAGAGGTTCATGCCGACCGGCGGGGTGATCATGCCGAGCTCGCACATCAGGACGATGAAGACGCCGAACCAGATCGGGTCGATGCCGACGGCGGTGATGATCGGCATGGCGACCGGGATGGTCAGCACCTGCATGGACAGCACGTCCATGAACATCCCCAGCAGCAGATAGAACACGATCAGCGCCAGCACCAGCCCGGTCGCCGACAGCCCCTGCGCCGCCACCCATTTGGTCATCGCCTCGGCGACGCCGCCCAGCGCGAGGGTGAGGTTCAGGACGAAGGCGGCGGCGATGATCAGCAGGATCATGCCCGTCGTCTTGGCCGTCTGGCGGAAGCACTGGTCGAGGAAGCCCAGCGTCAGCCGGCCGCCGGACCACACCAGGCCGAGCGCCACGACGACGCCGATGGCCGCCGATTCCGTCGGCGTCGCCAGGCCGAGGTAGATCGATCCCATGACGATGGCGAAGATCAGCGCCGGCGGGGCGAGGTGCTTGAGCGCGGCCAGCCGCGTCGCCAGGTCGACCGCCGGCTCGACCGGGTCGGTGGTGCGGCCCAGGCGGCGCGCCAGCAGGCTCTCGCCGGCGATGAAGGCCATGAAGGCCAGCGTCAGCGCGATCCCCGGCACGATGCCGGCGATGAAGAGCTGGCCGATCGAGACGTTGGCGATCGAGCCGTAGACCAGCATGTTGACGCTGGGCGGGATCAGGATGCCCAGGGTGCCCCCCGCCGCCAGCGACCCCAGCGCCCGGCTGGGGGCGTAGCCGCGCTGGCGCAGGGCGGGCAGCGCCACGGTGCCGACCGTCGCCGCCGTCGCGACCGAGGACCCGGAGGTCGCGGCGAACAGCGCGCAGCACCCGATGTTGGTGTGCAGCAGCCCGCCCGGCAGCCGCCCCAGCCAGAGCGCCAGCGCGCCGTACATGCGGTCGGCGATCCCGCTGCGCAGCAGCAGCTCGCCCAGCAGGATGAACAGGGGGATGGCGGTGAGGATGTTCTCGTTCTGCACCCCCCACAGCATGGGCCCCATGGAGGTCAGCAGGGGCGGCCCGTACAGCGCCACCCCGCCGGCGGCGCCGACCAGCACCAGGATGGCGGCGATGGGCAGCCCCAGCAGGAGAAGCCCCATCATCACCGCGAAGCCGGCGGACAGTGCCAGGATGCTCATGGCGTCAGCGCCTTTCCAGGTCGCCGATCTCCTCGTCGAGCTCCTCGAGGGTGCTCTTCGGATGGAAATCGCGGTTGAGCTGGGCGATGCGCCCGGTGGCGAGCAGCCAGCTCGCGCGCAGCGCCAGCAGGGCGGCCAGCAGCGCGAACGCGCACAGCGCGCCGTACCACAGCGCCTGCGGGTAGATCAGCGGCGTCGCCCAGGGCGTCGGCGCGGTGCTGCCGTAGTCCAGCGTGTCCAGTATGACGAGCCGGCCAACCCAGACCAGGAAGAGGCCGAGCAGGGCCATGGACGCCGCCGACAGCCAGTTCACCGCCGCCTGGGCGCGCGGCCCGAACCGCTGGTGGAGGAGGTCGATCCGGATGTGGGCGCGGTCGGCCAGGGCCACCACGAAGGCCAGGCCGGAGCCGACGGCCAGCACGTACCCGCCCAGTTCGTCGGCGCCTTCGAACGAGAAGCTGATGGCCTTGCGCAGGACCGTCTCCACCGCGACGAACGCCGACAGGCCGAGCAGGGCCAGCCCGAACAGCCAGCTGACGGCCGTCATGAGCCATTTCATGGGCGATGTCCTTCCGGCAGCAGGGGTGCGGGAGGGCGCCCCGCCCCGGCACCGCGGGGGCGCGCCGGGGCGGGGGGCATCCGCGTCAGAAGCCGACCAGGGGGCCGACGCTGGCCTTCCAGTCGGCGGAGCAGGTGGGATTCACCTTGTCGCAGACCTCCGCCCAGGCCGGGAACGAGATGTCCTTGACCGCGCTCTTGACGATGGCGAGGTCGGCCTCGGTGACCGGCACCTCGGTCAGGCCGTAGGGCTTGACCGTCTCGCACGGGGTCTTGCCGACGTTGCAGCGCACGGCGTCGTCGAACAGCTCCTCGGAATAGGCCCAGATCTCGTCGACCAGGCCGTCGAAGGCGGCCTCGAGGGTCGCCTGCTGCTCGGGCGAGAACCGCTTCCAGGTGTCGAGGTTGATGCCGTAGCCGTTGAGGGCGAGCTGGACGCCGATGGGCAGGGTGAACTTCGTCACCTCCGTCCAGCCGCCGGAGTTGGCGGAGCTGGGGCCGGTGATCGCGCAGTCCACCACGCCGCGCGCCAGCGACTGCTGGACGTCGGGGAAGCTCAGCGGCACCGGCGTCCCGCCGATCGAGGAGACGAAGTTCGCCAGGTTCTGGTCGTAGACGCGGACCTTCTTGCCCTTGAGGTCGGCGAGCTGCTTGATCTCCGGCTGGCAGAAGAAGACCTGCGGGCCGAACGGCCAGACGCCCAGCAGCTTGGTGTTGAAGCGCTCCTGCAGGCGGGCGTCGACGTGCTTGCGGAAGGCGTCGATGGCCTTGCGCCCCGCCGCGTAGGTCGGGTTCAGCCCGACCAGGTCGAGGCCGAGGATGGTCGGCTCGTCGCGCGACACCGCCGACAGGCGCAGCGAGATGATGTCGAACAGGCCGCTCTTCAGAACGCGGAGCTGTTCGGCGTCCTTGATGCCGGTCATCTCCAGCGGCTTGTAGTCGACGGTGACGTCGAGCCCCGTCCTGGTGGCGAAGTCCTCGAAGAACGGCTGCTCCATGGTCTTCTGGATCAGCCCGGTCGAGACCGGCTGGCCCATCACCTTGAGCGCGACGGTTTCCGCCATCGCCGGGGTGGCGGCGGCCACCGCCAGGGCGGCGGCGAGCAGGATGCGGCGCATCGGAAACTCCTCCTTCAGGGGGCCGGTCGGCGCGGCGGGGCCGCTCCGGCGGGCGATGGGGCCTTGCGGTCCCGGAATACGGGACGGCGTCGTGCCGGCCCGGATGAACGGTCGGCGCCTAGGATGGCGGGATGCGGAACAGGCCGCCCCAGCCGCGCACCGTGTCGGTCGCCTCGCCCACGAGGGCGAGCGTCTTCCACACGGTGACCGCGACGGAGTCGAGGATCGGGATGCCGAGTTCGGCCTCCAGGCGCTCGGCGAGCGGCGCCCCGCGGAAGTTGGTGCACAAGATGGCAATCGCCTGCGGCCGGTCGGCCGCGACCGCGCGGATCAGGCGCTCGATGACGGGTTCGGAGAATTCGGCGAAGCTGAAGTTGCCGGGATCGTCGAGGTGCCGCTCCGCGGTCACCGCCACGCCGGACCGGCGGTAGTTGGCGACGATGCGGTCCTGGACATCGGGCCGGTAGGGGGTGACCAGGCCGAGGCGGGCGACGTCCAGCCGCCGCAGCGCCTCGTTCAGCGCCAGGATGGTCGTGGTCGCGGGAATGCCGGTTTCCCCGGTGATCCGTGCGCACAGCGCGGCGTCGCGCTCGAAGCCGAGCCAGCCCGCCGCGGTGCCGTTCCAGGCGATCACGTCGACCCGGGCGTCGGCGAGCTGCCGCGCCGCGGCAAGCATGGCGTCGGCGTCGAACTGCCGGTGCGACTCCTCCTCCATGGCGATGCGGGTGACCGGGATGCGCGCGAAATGGGCGGTCACCCCGGGCAGCAGCGGCGCCAGCATCGCCGCCGTGTAGGGCTCCAGCACCGTGTTGGAGGACGGCGTGATCATGCCGATGCGCCGCCACCGCAGCTTTGCCTCGGAACCCGCCGCCGCCGTCGTGCCCACGTCCATTCGGTCTTGCCTTTCGCCGCAGCGCCCTGTTTGCTCTCCCCGTCTCTTCTACAAGGATCGTGCCAAACGTAATTCTGCATTACGATATGATACAACCCATTGATTTTGCATGTAATTTTGTCTCGACGATCGGGGTCCGCGCGGGGCGTCCGCGGGGCTCTGCCCAATTCGGCGGCCACATGCCCGGCGTTTGGGCGGAACCGCCCCGCCGCCGCGGGTCCGACCGGGGAGGATGCCGTTGGTGAGCGAGGCGAAGCCCATGGCGCGGCGGCGGGCGCGCGGCGCCGGCCGCGCGTCGATGCACAGCGCGGTGGCGGATCGCCTGCGCGCCATGGTGCTGGACGGGCGCATGCCGCCGGGCACGCGGCTGAACGAGACCGCCCTGTGCGAGCGGCTCGGCGTCTCGCGCACCCCCCTGCGCGAGGCGCTGAAGGTGCTGGCCGCCGAAGGGCTGGTGGTGATCGAGCCCAACCGCGGCGCCTCGGTGAGCACGGTCACGGCGCGCGAGGCTGCGGAGCTGTTCCAGGTGATGGCCGAGATGGAGGGGCTGATCGGCCGCCGCCTGGCGGAACGCGCCACCGACCGCGACATCCGCCAGCTGCGCGCGCTGCACGGGCGCATGGGGGCGCTGCACGCCGCCGACCGCCGCGCCGAATACTACCTCGCCAACGAGGCGTTCCACCGCCGCATGGCCGAGACCGCCGGCAGCACGGTGCTGCTGGGCGTGCACGCCGGGCTCGCGGCCCGGCTTCGCCGCGCCCGCTACCTGGCCAACCTCACGGCGGACCGCTGGGCCGAGGCGGCCCGCGAGCACGGCGAGATCCTGGCGGCGCTGGAGCGGCGCGACGGCGAGGCGCTGTCACGGGCGCTGGCGGCGCACATGCGCGCCACCGCGGTGCGGGTGGTCGCCGGCCTGGCCGACCTGGAGGGCCAAGGTGCCGGCGGCGGGTGAACGCAGCCGACGCTTGCGCCGCGCCGCGGTCGGCACGATAGTCGCCGCCGACCACCGCATTCGGCCGACACCGCGATGACCGACGCCGCCCCCCTGCCGGACGCCGTCCAGCCCATCACCCGCCCCAACCTCCACGACGAAGTGGTCGCGGCCCTGCGCCGGATGATCCTGGACGGCGAGCTGGCGGCCGGGGCCCGCGTGCCGGAACGCGAGCTGGCGCTGGCCTTCAAGGTGTCCCGCACGCCGCTGCGCGAGGCACTGAAGGTGCTCGCCCGCGAGGGGCTGGTGGTGCTGGAACCCAACCGCGGATGCCGGGTCGCCACGCTCACCGCGGTGGAGGCGGAGGAGGTGTTCGAGGTGATGGGGGCGCTCGACCGCCTGTCCGGTCAGCTCGCCTGCGCCAACGCCAGCGACGCCGACCTGGCCGGGCTCGCCGGGCTGCACGCGGAGATGCGCGCCTGCCTCGACCGCGGCGACCGGCAGGGGGGCGCCCGCCTCGACCAGGCGATCCACCGCCGCATCGTCGCGCTGGCCGGCAACACGGTGCTCGAGGGGCTCCACGCCACGGTGTCCGCCCGCATCCGTCGGGCGCTCCACCTCGTCGACGGCACCGCCGACCGTGGCGAGGAGGCGTTCGGCGAGGTGGCCGGGGTGCTCGACGCCCTGCGGCGCAGGAACGGCGAGGCCCTGGTCGCGCTGCTGGAGCGCCGGCTGCTCAAGCAGCGCGGCACCGTCCTGGCCGGCCTGCACGAGGGCGGCCGCCGCGGCAGCCCCTCCCGGCCCTGACCCCGGCGGAACCGCCGCCGGTGGGCGGCCGGAAGACGGGTGGACGAAGACGGGCGCTCAGGGCGCCGTCATCTTGAGCGCGGGGTCGAGGAAATCGTTGGTGTAGACCGCCTCGACCTCGAACGGCTGGTCCATGCCGAAATAGGTCTTCACCATGGCGTAGTCGCTGGCCATGCGCTCCGGCGAGAAGGCGCCGAGCGCCACCGTGGTGGTGGTGGGGTCGCGCATCAGCTCCTGGATGCGGGTCCACTGATCGCGCTGGTTGGCCGCGTCGAGCCCGCTCACCTCGGCCATCAGCGCCTCCAGGCAGGGAGCGACGTCGGCGACGCAGGCGGCGAAGGCCTTCTGGCTCACCCGGGTGAAGGCCTCGACCACGGCGCGGTGCTCCTCGAGGTAGGCGCCGTTGGCGATGATCGCGTTGCCGTACGGGTTGATGCCGATGTCGCGCCAGGCGACGAAGCCCAGGTCGTCGCCGAAGGTCCGCAGCTTCAGGTCGTGCTCGTTGTAGAAGTCGCTGGTGATGTCGATGGCGCCGCTCTTCAAGGAGGGCACCTTGGCCTGGGGGGCCACGTTGACGAAGCCCACGGAATCCTCGGCGATCCCCGCCGCCTGGGCGAAGGCCGGCCACATCACCCGCGACGCGTCGCCCGGCGGGTTGCCGATCTTGTGGCCGGGAAAGTCCTTGGGCCCGGCAATGCCGCCGCTCTTCAGCCAGTAGAAGCCCTGGGGGGAGTTGGCGTAGACCGCCATCACCGCGACCACGTCGGCGCCCTTGCCGCGGGCCAGCAACGCCGTCGCCATGTCGGCGATGCCGAGCTGCGACACCCCCGCCCCCACCCGCTGCGCCGACACGCCCGAGCCCTTGCCGGATTCGATGGTCAGGTCGATGCCGGCGTCGGCGTACCAGCCCTGGGCCTTGGCGTAATAATAGGGGGAGTGGTCAGCCGTCGGCACCCAGTTGAGCACGAGGCCGACGGATTCGGCCGCCGCCGCGGCGCGTGGGGCCGGCAGCGTGGCCGCCAGGATGGCGACGGCGGCGACGGCGGGAAGGACGGTGAAGCGCGCGGAAGTCATCATGGGCCGTTGTCTCCCTTGGGGAAGGCGCGCCGGTGGCGCGGACCGTGGCAAAACATTAGCCTTGACCGAACCGGCGGATCAACTATCAAACAACCAGTTGGTTGATAACGGAACACACGGACCATGAGCGACGACACCGCTGCACCCGCCGCTGCACCCGCCGGAGCGCCGGCCGGAGCGCCGGCCGAGCGGCCGGCCCGCCGCGACCCCGAGGGCACCCGCCGCGCGCTGCTGGCCGCGGCGGTGGGGGAGTTCGCGGACAAGGGCCTGGCCGGGGCGCGGGTCGACGAGATCGCCCGGCGCGCCGGCGTCAACAAGCAGCTCGTCTACCACCATTTCGGCAACAAGGACGACCTGTTCCGCGCCGCGCTGGAAGAGGTCTACGGCCAGATCCGCGCCCGGGAACGGGAACTCCACCTGGCCGACCTGCCGCCACTGGCGGCCATGGAGCGGCTGGTCGGATTCTCCTTCGACTACCTCGCCGAACACCCCGAGTTCATCGCCCTGCTGAACGACGAGAACCGCCATGGCGCGCCCCACCTCGGCGGGTCGGAGGCGGTGCGGGCGATGCATTCGCCGCTGGTCGACATGATCGCCGACACCCTGGCGCGCGGCGTGCGCGACGGCGCGTTCCGCGGCGACGTCGACCCCATCAACCTCTACGTCTCGATCGCCGGCCTGTCCTATTTCTTCTTCTCCAACAACCGCACCCTGTCGGCGATCTTCGCCACCAACCTGGACAGCGCCAAGGCGGTGTCGGGACGGCGGCGCCACGTCATCGCCTTCGTGCTGGCGGCGCTCCGTCCCGACACTCCATAGTCAACCAACTGGTTGGTTGACATCATCGGTCGTCGCACCCTACGCTTTTGGAACCGACCGCAACGGGAGACGGTGCATGACGGGCAGCCCAGACCTGGCCGATGGCGGGGCGACGCCCACGGCGGCAGCATCGGCGGCAGCATCGGCGACGGCGGCCGCGGTGCGCGCCCGCCACGCGCTGGTGGTCGCCGCGGTCCATCTCGGCGTCCTCGTGCTGTGGGAGGCGGCGGCGCGGGGCTTCGCGGTTCCCGCCTACATCCTGCCGGCGCCGACGGCGATCGTCGCCACCCTGGGCAAGGGCAGCTACGACTGGTTCGGCAACGCCGCGGTGACGGCGGCGGAGATCTTCGGCGGCTATGCGCTCTCGGTGGTGCTGGGGGTTCTGCTGGCGCTGGCGTTCTCGTGGTCGCGGACGCTGACCCTGCTGCTGTTCCCGCTGCTGGTGACCCTCAACATGATCCCCAAGGTGGCGCTGGGGCCGCTGGTGATCGTGTGGTTCAGCTACGGCATCGGCACCAACGTGCTGATCACCTTCACGCTGTGCGTCTTTCCCATCCTGCTGACCACGGTGCGCGGCCTGCGCGAGGTGGAGCCCGACCTGCTGGACCTGGTGCGCTCGCTCAAGGGCTCGCGCTGGCAGGCGTTCCGCTACATCCAACTGCCCGGCTCCCTGCCCTACCTGTTCTCCGGCATGAAGGTCGCCGCCATCCTGGCCGTCGCCGGCGCCGTGGTGGGCGAGTTCATCGCCTCGGAGCGCGGCCTGGGCTACCTGATGATCCAGGTCCAGGCCTCCCTCGACACGCCGGCCATGTTCATGGCCGTCGTCCTGCTCACGCTGCTCGGCATCGCCCTCTACCTCGCCGTGCTGGTGCTGGAGCACCTCCTGGTTCCCAAGGACGCGAGAATGACATGACCGCCTGGCTCGACGACTCCCCGCTTCCCGACCGCTTCGACGCGCCGGAGGCGGTCGACGGTTTCCTGGCCCGGCCGAGCCGGGCGCTGGCCGCCGATCTCGCCACGGTGGACGGCGACATCCTGGTGCTGGGGGCGGGCGGCAAGATGGGCCCCACCCTGGCCCGCCTGGCCCGCAACGCCGCGCCCGACCGCCGCGTGCTGGCGGTCGCCCGCTTCAGCGAGCCGGGCCTGCGCGAGGCGCTGGAACGCCATGGCGTGGAGACCATCGCCTGCGACCTGTTCGACCGCGACGCCGTCGCCGCCCTGCCGCGGGCGCGCAACGTCGTCTTCATGGCCGGCCGCAAGTTCGGCGCCGAGGGCAACCAGGGACTGACCTGGGCGATGAACGTGCACGTCCCCGGCATCGTCGCCGAGGTGTTCCGGGAGTCGCGGATCGTCGCCTT
This sequence comes from Azospirillum sp. NS33, assembly GCF_059703765.1. Classification (NCBI taxonomy): domain Bacteria; kingdom Pseudomonadati; phylum Pseudomonadota; class Alphaproteobacteria; order Rhodospirillales; family Azospirillaceae; genus Azospirillum; species Azospirillum sp. NS33. The sequence continues at coordinate 196,940 of NZ_BAAKJB010000005.1, forward strand.
CTCGACCGGCTGCGTCTACCCCTTCGTGCCCACCGGCGGCCAGGGCTCGACCGAAGACAGCCCGCTGACCCCGCCCGGCGAGTACGCCAACTCCTGCATCGGTCGCGAGCGGGTGTTCGAGCACTTCTCCCACCTCCACGGCACGCCGGGGCGGCTGTTCCGCCTGAACTACGCCATCGACCTGCGCTACGGCGTGCTGTTCGACATCGCCCGCAAGGTGCGCGACGGCCAGCCGGTGGACGTCACCATGGGCCACGTCAACGTGATCTGGCAGGGCGACGCCAACGCCCAGGCCCTGCGCTGCCTGCGCCATGCGACCACGCCGACCACGCCGATCAACGTCTCCGGTCCGGAGACGGTGTCGGTGCGCTGGCTGGCCAAGGCGTTCGGCGAGCGGCTGGGCAGGGCGCCGGAGGTGGTCGGCAGCGAGGCGCCGACGGCCTGGCTGACCAACACGGCCAAGGCGGCGGCGCTGTTCGGCTACCCCGCGGTGCCGCTGGGCCGCATGGTCGACTGGGTGGCCGACTGGGTGGCCCGCGACCGGCCCAGCTACGGCAAGCCGACCCGCTTCGAGGTCCGCGATGGCACCTACTGAGCCGCTCGCCCCGGTGGCGCTCGGGCCGCATCACGGTGGCGGCTGCCTCGCCCTCTCGGCCGAGGCCGGCTGGAACCAGAGCGCGGCGGACTGGGACGTGTTCCTGGGCCACGGCACCGTCTACGGCGTCTGCGAAGGGGACCGCCCGGTCGCCACCGGCGCCGTGCTGCCCTACGACGACGGCGGCTTCGCCTGGATCGGCATGGTGCTGGTCACCGCGGCGCGGCGCCGCGCCCGCCTCGGCACCCGCGTGCTGGAGACCTGCGTCGCCGCCCTGGCGGAGCGGCGCCTCGTGCCGGTGCTCGACGCCACCCCGGCGGGGCAGGCGGTCTACCGGCCGCTGGGGTTCGCCCCGCTGTTCGGCCTTGCCCGCTGGCACGGCACGGGCGGCGGCGGCGGCTCCGCCCCGCCGCCCGGGGTGCGTGCCCTGACGGCGGCGGACCTGCCCGGGGCGGTGGCGGCCGACGCCGCCGCGTTCGGCGCCACGCGCGGCCTCCTGCTGGCGGACCTCCGCGCCCGCGCCCCGGCCGGCGCCTTCGTCCTGGCCGACGGCTCCGGCGCCGTGCTGTCCCGGCCCGGCCGGGTGGCGACGCAGATCGGCCCGCTGGTGGCCGAGCGGCCAGAGGCGGCGGTGGCGTTGCTGGACGCGGCGCTCGACGCCGCCACCGGCCCGGTGCTGCTCGATCTCGCCGACGGCCGGCCGGCCCTGGAGCGCCGGCTGGCGGCGCGCGGCTTCACCGTCGAGCGGCCATTCCTGCGCATGGCGCGCGGCCGCACCCGGCCCTTCGGCGACCCGCGGCGCCTGGTGGTCGCCGCCGGGCCCGAGTTCGGTTGACCTCACCCCCCTTTCCCCTAGGACCCCCGCCCATGGCCCTGCACCGCACCGACCTGCCGCCCGAGGTTCTCGGCATCCTGCGCCGGGGGGCGGTGATCCCGGCCCACCCGCTGGCCCTCGACAGCGACCGCCGCTTCGACCGGCGCCGGCAGCGGGCGCTCACCCGCTACTACGTGGACGCCGGGTCCGGCGGCCTGGCGGTGGGCGTGCACACCACCCAGTTCGCCATCCGCGACGTCGGCCTCTACGCGCCGGTGCTGGCCGCCGCGGCGGAGGACGCGCGGGCCTGGACCGACCGGCCCCTGGTGATGATCGCCGGCCTGTGCGGCGGCACGGAGCAGGCGGTGGCGGAGGCGCGGACCGCCGCCGGCCTCGGCTACCACGCCGGGCTGCTCAGCCTGGCCGCCCTCAAGGGCGCCGGCCCCGACGCGCTGATCGCGCATTGCCAGCGCGTCGCCGGGGAGATCCCGCTGGTCGGCTTCTACCTCCAGCCGGCGGTCGGCGGGCTGGTGCTGGACGCGGCGTTCTGGGCCCGCTTCGCCGCCATCGACAACGTCGTCGCCATCAAGGTCGCGCCCTTCCACCGCTACCGCACCCTGGACGTGGTGCGCGGCGTGGTCGCCGCCGGGGCCGAGGAGCGGGTGACCCTCTACACCGGCAACGACGACCACATCGTGCCGGACCTGGTGACCCCCTTCACCGTGCGGCGCGACGGGGCCGACGTGACCGTGCGCTTCAAGGGCGGCCTGCTCGGCCACTGGTCGGTGTGGACGCAGGGCGCGGTGCGCCTGCTGGAGCGCCTGCACGCGGCGGTCGCCGCCGGGCCGGTGCCGGCGGAGGTGCTGGCGCTGGACAGCCGGGTCACCGACTGCAACGCCGCGTTCTTCGACGTCGCCCACGACTTCCACGGCTGCATCGCCGGCTGCCACGAGGTGCTGCGCCGCCAGGGCCTGCTGGAGGGCACCTGGTGCCTCGACCCGGCCGAGGGGCTGAGTCCCGGCCAGGCCGCCGCCATCGACCGGGTGTGCCGGGAGCACGCCGACCTCGCCGACGACGCCTTCGTCGCCGCCAACCGGGAGCGCTGGCTGTCATGACCGCCACGCACCCCGCCGGCCCCGCCGCCGCCGCGCCGCCGGAACCGCCCCGGGAACCGCTGATCCGCCTGCGCAACGTGCGCAAGACCTACCGCAACGGCGCCAGCACCTTCGTCGCCATCTCCGACGTCACCATGGACGTGGCCGAGGGCGACCTCGTCTCCCTGGTCGGACCCAGCGGCTGCGGCAAGAGCACGCTCCTGAAGGTCCTGGCCGGGCTGCACGACGCCGACGAGGGCGACGGCGAGGTGCGCATCGGCAGCGCCGCCAGCGCCTTCACCCCCGGCCGCGACGTCGGCATGGTGTTCCAGCAGGCGCTGCTGCTGAAGTGGCGCACGATCCTGGAGAACGTGACGCTGCCGGCGGAGATCCTCGGCCTGCCGCGGCGCGCGACGGTGGAGCGCGCCCGCGACCTGCTGGCCATGGTCGGCCTCGACGGGGTCGAGGACAAGCGCCCGTACGAGCTGTCGGGGGGCATGCAGCAGCGCGCCGCCATCGCCCGCGCCCTGGTGCACGACCCCAAGCTGATCCTGATGGACGAGCCGTTCGGCGCGCTCGACGCCCTGACCCGGGAGAAGATGAACCTGGAGATGCTGCGCATCTGGCAGCGCAGCGGCAAGACCATTGTCTTCGTCACCCACTCCATCCAGGAGGCGGTGTTCCTCGGCTCCCACTGCGCCGTGCTGACGGCCGGGCCGGCGCGGATGGCCGACCACTTCGCCATCACCCTGCCCTTCCCGCGCCACCTCGACGTCAAGACCACCGAGCCCTTCGGCGCCTACGCCAAGCGCATCTACCGCCTGCTGGGCATGGAGTAGACGGGGCGGCGGCGCGCCGGTCAGCGCCGCCGCGCCGCCAGCTCCTCCATCGCCAGCGCCGCCAACTGGCGCAGGGTGAACTGGTCGGAGATCGGGAAGCAGCGCGGCTCGCGGTCGACGAGGCAGAAGGTGCCCAGGGCGAAGCCGTCGGACGTGACGATGGGGGCGCCGGCGTAGAAGCGGATCTGCGGCTCGCCGACCACCAGCGGATTGAAGCGGAAGCGCGGGTCCCGGGTGGTGTCCTCGACCACCGTGGGCCGGCGGGACAGGATGGTCACGTTGCAGAACGCCACGTCGCGCGGCGTTTCCCGGAGCGCCAGGTTGTGGGCCGATTTGAACCACTGGCGGTCGGCGTCGATCAGCGAGATCAGCGCCGTCGGCACCTCGAAATGCTCCGCCGCCCAGCGGGTCAGCCGATCGAAGGCCGCTTCCGGAACCGTGTCCAGGACGCGCAGCTCGTGCAGCGCGGCCAGCCGCGCCGGCTCGTCGTCGACCGGGTCGGTGCCGCACGCGTCAAGGGGGCCCGGGTCCGGAAGGTCGGAGTCGGCGAGGTCGGGGAAGGCCGGCGGCTCGTGAAAGGCCGTCAATGGCGGGTCCTCGTCCCCCGCCCCGCCCCAGCCACCGCCACCCCAGCCGCCACCGCCCCAACCGCCGCGGCCCGGCGTCCACCCGCCCCCCTGGCTCCGGTGCGCCGCCTCGTCCATCCCATCCGACACGTCCACCTTCCCGTCCCTCGTCATCCGGCCCACATCCCCGCCCTGCGTCACGGCGTCACGGCACAACGCCGCCCCACCCCAAACAACCAACCACCGCATCGCCATCGCCCCAAGACGTCCATCCGTACGCATGCGATCACCGGCCACGTCATCCAGCATTCCACCATACTACGGTGGAACCGCCGTGGATTGCTGCAAGGCGGGGCTTTGTGCGAAAAGCACGAAGTCTTCACAATGGCGTGGGTTTTCTTTCCAACGCGCGACGGAAGCGGAACGGATCGGTGCATTGTCCGGCATGTTCCGGACCGGACCGCGACACCTGCGCGGCGGACGCGTGGCTGTGTTGCGCGGGGTGCGGTGGTGCATCGTCCGGCCGTGTGTCACCTCAGGCTTTTGGTGAGGGGAGGCATCCGGTGAGCTGGCAGAGTCTGTCGGTGTTCGTGGCGACCGCGTTCGTGCTGTCGATGACGCCGGGGCCGAACATGCTGCTGGCCATGGGGCTGGGCGTGCGCTTCGGGGTGCGCCGCGCCGCCTGGGCCGGGGTCGGCATGTGCCTGGCCCTGGCGGTGATGGCCGCCCTCTCGGCGCTCGGGCTGGGCGCCCTGCTGGCGGCCTCCGAGCCGGCCTTCCAGGCGGTGAAGTGGGCCGGCGTGGCCTATCTGGCGTGGCTCGGCGTGCAGAGCTGGCGCGCCCCGGTGGCGGCGGCGCCGGGCGATGGCGCCGCGGCGGCGCCGGGAGCCGACGCCACCGCCCTGCGCTTGACCGTGCGCGGCGCCCTGGTGGCGGCCAGCAACCCCAAGGCGCTGGTGTTCATGGCGGCGCTGTTTCCCCAGTTCATCGACCCCGCGGCGGCGCTGGCGCCGCAGCTCGCCACGCTGGTCGCCGCCATGCTGGTGATCGAGTTCGCCTGGATCCTCGCCTACGCCGCGGGCGGCACGACGCTGGCGGCGCGGCTCTCCGGGCCGCGCGCGGCGCGCCGCCTGAACCGCCTGACCGGCGGCCTGCTGATCGGCGCCGGCGCCCTGCTGGCGCTGGTCCGCCGCGCGTGAGGCATCGCGCCCCCTGCCCGGGCGGCGCGAAATCGGGTTAAGTGGGCTCCCGAGGCCCACCAACCGGGAGCATTGCGCGCCATGAGCCACAGCACCTGCGACCTCTACGACCGCTTCGGCGAGACCGCCCGGGTGTGCGATCCGGTGTTCCGCGACTTCGGCGGGCGCACCGCCTTCGCCGGCGAGGCGGTCACCGTCAAATGCTTCGAGGACAACTCGCGCGTCAAGGAGCTGCTGGCCACACCGGGCCACGGCCGGGTGCTGGTGGTGGACGGCGGCGCCAGCCGCCGCTACGCCCTGGTCGGCGACCTCATCGCCAAGAGTGCGGTGGCCCAGGGCTGGGAGGGCGTCATCGTCGACGGCTGCGTGCGCGACACCGCGGAGCTGGCCGGCCTCGACCTCGGGATCAAGGCGCTGGCCGCCGTCCCGCGCAAGACGGAACGGTGCGGCGAGGGCCGGACCGGACTGCCCATAACGGTCGCCGGCATCCGCATCACCCCCGGCGACCGCGTGTTCGCCGACGCCGACGGGGTTCTGGTGCTCGACGCCGCGGCCTGGGACGCGCCGCCGGCCGACTGACGGGCGGCGCGGCCCGTCAGGTCCGCACGTCGGGCGCGCTGCGGCCGGTGTGGCGGCGGATTCCGGCGACCTCGACGGCGATCGCGGCGAGGTCGGCCAGCGCCGCCTCCGTCGCCAGCCCGTGGCGCGCCGGGTCGGGCTCGTAGCGCTCGAGGTAGACGCGCAGGGTGGCGCCGGCGGTGCCCGTGCCCGACAGGCGGAAGACGATCCGCGAGCCGTCGGTGAAGCCGATGCGCAGCCCCTGGCGCTCGGTGCGGCTGCCGTCCACCGGGTCGGTGTAGGCGAACTCGTCGGCGAGCGCGATGCGATGCCCCTGCAGGTCCTGGCCGGGAAGGCCCGGCAGGCGATCGCGCAGGGCCCCCATCAGGGCGTCGGCCGCGCCATGCTCGATCGCCTCGTAGTCGTGGCGGCCATAATAGGTGCGCCCGTAGGCCTGCCAGTGCTCGGCCATCAGCTCCGCCACCGACAGGCGCCGCACCGCCAGCACGTTGAGCCACATCAGCACCGCCCACAGCCCGTCCTTCTCGCGCACGTGGTCGGCGCCGGTGCCGAAGCTCTCCTCACCGCACAGGCGGATGCGGCCGGCGTCCAGCAGATTGCCGAAGAACTTCCAGCCGGTCGGTGTCTCGAAGCACTCCAGCCCCAGCGCGGCCGCCACCCGGTCGACGGCGCGGCTGGTCGGCATGGAACGCGCCACCCCCTTCAGCCCGCCGGCGAAGGCCGGGACGTGGGTGGCGTTGGCCGCCAGCACCGCCAGGCTGTCGCTGGGCGACACGAAGACGCCGCGCCCGAGGATCATGTTGCGGTCGCCGTCGCCGTCCGAGGCGGCGCCGAAATCGGGCGCGTCAGCGCCCTCCATCCGGGCCACCAGGTCATGGGCGTGGGCCAGGTTGGGGTCGGGGTGGTGGCCGCCGAAATCCTCCAGCGGCACGCCGTTGATCACCGTGCCCGGCGCCGCACCCAGCCGGCGCTCCAGGATCTCGGTGGCGTAGGGGCCGGTGACCGCGTGCATGGCGTCGAACACCATGCGGAAGCCGGACGCGAACAGGGCGCGGATGGCGGCCATGTCGAACAGGCCCTCCATCAGCGCGGCGTAGTCGGCGACGGGGTCCACCACCTCCACCGTCATGCCGCCCAGGGTGGTGGTGCCGATCGACTCCAGGTCGAGGTCCGCGGCGTCGAGCGCGCGGTATTCCGTGATCTCCTTGGAGCGGCGGAAGAACGCCTCGGTCAGCGCCTCCGGCGCCGGGCCGCCGTTGCCGGCGTTGTACTTGATGCCGAAATCGCCGTCGGGGCCGCCGGGGTTGTGGCTGGCCGACAGGATCAGGCCGCCCAGGGTGCCGCGCTGGCGGATCAGGCACGAGGCCGCCGGCGTCGAGAGGATGCCGCCGCGGCCCACCACCACATGGGCGACCCCGTTGGCCGCGGCCATCTTCAAGATGGTCTGGATGGCGCTGCGGTTGTGATACCGGCCGTCGCCGCCCACCACCAGACTGGCCCCGGCCAGCCCGTCCAGGCAGTCGAAGATCGCCTGGACGAAATTCTCCAGGTAGCCGGGCGTCGCGAAGACGCGGACGGCCTTGCGAAGCCCCGAGGTTCCCGGCCGCTGGTCGGTGAACGGGGTCGTCGGATGGGTCACGGCGGTCACAGGAAACCTCCCTCGTGGGCGCGTCGGCGGCCGGCCGGGCACACCGCTGACGTCCTGTATGCCCCGCCGCACCGCCGCGATCAACAGGCGGCGATATTGTTCGTCCAAGAAACAGTTTTCACTCTATGGAAAGGAAATGGGCAAATATTGATTAAACCTGCGACATCCCGCCACGGTGGTGCGCTTGGAAGGGACCGTGCCATGAAGATCGCCACCCGGATCGCCATCGGCTTCTCCACCGTTCTCGCGCTGACCCTGGTGGTGGCGCTGGCCGGCTGGACGGGCTTGCGGACCTTCGTCGGGTCCGCCGACGTCTCCTCCCACCTCGCCGGGATCGACGGCGGCCTCGCCCGGGTCGCCGAGCGGGTCGCCGTCTACGGCCGCAGTGGCAACGCCGCCCACGCCGCCGAGGTGCGCGACGGCCTCGACCGCCTGCGCGGGCAGGCCGAGGCGGTGCGGGCGACCACCACCGAGGGCGCGACCATCGGCACGGCGGTGGAACGCTACGCCGCGACCTTCGAGCGTCTGGTCGCCGAACGCGAGGACGAGCAGCAGCGGCTGGAGACGCTGACCGCCCGCTCGCTCCAGCTGCGCATGGGCGCCGAGGGCATCCTGCGCCGGCAGACCGCGCGCTACGAGGCGGCGCGATCCGGCCTGGCCGAGGCCAAGGCGGCCCTCGACGAGGCGCAGAGCACGGCGTCCATGACCGAGTACCTGGTGGGCCGCGTGGGCGAGCTGAGCCTGCGCCTGAAGACGCTGCTGCGCCGCCCCCTGAAGGACGCCGCGGCGGATGGACTGGTCGCCGTCGACGGCGTGGTCGCGGAGGCGACGGCGCTCCGGGCCCGCGTCGCCGGCACCGCCGAGGAGGGCGCGGTTGGCGAGATCGTCGACGGCGCCGCCGCCTACCGCGCGGCGCTGGCGGCCCTCGCCGATGCGATCGCGGCCGGTGCGGAGTCGGCCGCCACCCTGCCGCCCGCGCTGGCCACCGCCGCCCAGGACGCCGCCGCCGCCCTGGAGGGGGCCGCGGCCGTGCTGGGCGAAAGCCAGATGGCCGCCTTCGCCTCGCTGCGCGAGGCCACCGGCTACGCCCAGGCGGCCGCCCAGGACGAACTGAACGCCGCCGCCCAACTGCGCACGCTGGCGCTGCGCATCGCCGAGGTCGTGCAGGCGGCGGCGGTGGCCCAGCGCGATTTCCAGCTGACCCAGAACCCCGATGCCGGGGCCGCGGTCGCCCAGGCCATGGGCCGCGTCCGCGCCCTGGTGGCGGAGACGGCGGATCTGGTGGACGGCGACGAGGCGGCGGCCGAGACGGCGGCGATGGACGCCGCGGCGGTGGCCCTGGACGAGGAGTTCGCCGCCCTGGCCGCCGCCACCGAGCGCCAGACGGCGGCCGCGGCGGCCATGGACGCGGACACCGACGCCATCACCGACACGGTCGCCCGGCTGGTCGCCGAGCAGGATGCGGCGCGCGAGGCCAGCCGCCGCAACGCCGAAACCCTGATCGTCGCCGGCTCGGGCCTCGCCCTGCTGCTGGGCGCCGCGCTCGCCTGGGCGATCGGCCGCAGCGTGGTGCGGCCGCTGCGCGCCATGGCCGGCGCCACCGAGCGGCTGGCCGCCGGCGACCTGGAGGTGGCGGTGCCCGGCGGCGACCGCAAGGACGAGATCCGCAGCCTCGCCGCGGCGGTGGAGGTGTTCAAGCGGAACGCCGTGGAGCGCCGCCGCCTGGAGGCGGAGCGCGACACCCTGCAGCGCCGCAGCGAGGCCGAGCGTCGCCGGGCCATGCAGGATTTCGCCAACGCCTTCGAGCAGTCGGTCGGCACGGTGGTGGAGCGGCTGCGCGAGGCCGCCGACGCCATGGCCCGCGACGCCGAGACCATGTCCGCCGACGCGGTCGCCACCCGCACCAGCTCGGCCACCGTCGCCGCGGCCTCGGAGCAGACCAGCGCCAACGTCGACACGGTGGCGGCGGCGGCGGAAAAGCTGTCGACCTCGGTCGACGCCATCGCCGACCGGCTGGCGGACTCCGCCCGCGCCGCCGCCGGTGCGGCCACCCGGGCCGGCGACACCAACCGCATCGTCGAGGGGCTGGCGACCGCCGCCGGCCGCATCGGCCGGGTGGTCGAGATGATCGGCGAGATCGCCGGCCAGACCAACCTGCTGGCGCTCAACGCGACCATCGAGGCGGCGCGCGCCGGCGAGGCCGGCAAGGGCTTCGCCGTGGTGGCCGGCGAGGTCAAGAACCTGGCCGGCCAGACCAGCCGGGCGACCGCCGAGATCACCCAGCAGATCGCCGAGATGCAGACCGCCACCGACGACGCCGTGGCGGCGATCCGCTCCATCGTCGGCTCGGCCGAGGCGATCAGCGCCTCGGTCGGCGAGGTCACCGGGGCCATGCACGAGCAGGGCGACGCCACCCGGGACATCGCCCGCAACGTCCAGGAGGCGGCCGTCGGCACCCATGTGGTGATGGAGCGCATCGCCGAGGTGACGGAGTCGGCGGTCAAGACCGGCACGGTCGCCCAGGCCGTCCTCGACGCCTCCCGCGGCCTGGCCGGCCAGGCCGAGGCGCTGCGCGGCGAGGTGCGCGGCTTCCTGGAGCGCGTGCGCGCGGCGTGACCGGCGCGGCGGCCCGCGTCAAGCCCGGCCCGTGGCCGACGGCGCAGCGGGCCGCTGCGGGGGGGCGGCGTGCCGCCCCCCCGCGCGCCCTCACTTCAGCATCAGGACGAGCTGGAAGGCCTTAATGACCATCCGCTTGCGATGGTAGAAGCGGTGGGCCTCGGTGCGCTGGGTGCCGGAGACCACCTCCATCTGGGCGCAGCCGCGCTCCTTGGCCTGGCCGGCCAGCCAGTCGAACAGGGCGTCGCCCAGGCCGAGCGAACGGTGCGCCGAGCTGGTGACCAGGTCCTCCACATACATGTAGGTGCCGCGCGACAGGGTCTCGTGCACCCGGAAGCCGGCGCAGCCGGCGATCTCGCCGTCGACGCGCAGCAACGCCAGGGTGTAGCCGTCGTCCATCTGGCGGCGCACCTGGGCGCGGAAGGCCGCGGCGTCGGTGATGTGGCTGCGCAGCTGCTGGACGATGGGGAAGCTGGCGTCGATGTCGGCGTCGCTGCCCGCGGGTTCGATGGTGATCTTGGCCTCGCTCATGGTCGCTCTCCTCTGCCCTGATTTTCAAAACTTTACCAACGCCGCCCCCCGCACTGAGCAGCAGAGACCCACATGCTGTGCGGTTTTCGGCCTGAGAGGCAAGGACGAGGCCGTAAAGTTTTCACGCCTTGACAAAAATGCGGCCCGCGGGGCCCGGGGACGCCACTTGGCTGTTGACACCCGGTATATGGTATACCAGAATGCGCCTGTATTGTGGCACCAACAATCGGCCAGGCAACCCATTGCCCAGGCCGGGCGTGCCAACGGTAGGGAGAGGGCCACGCAATCATGAAAATCTGCATCTACGGATCGGGGGCGATCGGAGGGTATCTCGGCGTTCGACTTCATCAGGCCGGGGCCGATGTCAGCCTCATCGCGCGCGGCGCCCACCTCGAGGCGATGCGCACCAACGGCGTGACGCTTCTGGTCGGCGACGAGGAGCAGGTCGTCCACCCCCGCTGCACCGACGACCCGGCCGAGCTGGGGCCGCAGGATTACGTCATCGTCGGCCTCAAGGCGCATTCCGTGCCGGGGGTGGTCGACTCCATGCAGCCGCTGCTGGGCAAGGACACCGCCGTCGTCACCGCCGTCAACGGCATCCCCTACTGGTACTTCCACAAGCACGGCGGGGCGTTCGAGGGCCGCACCCTGGAGACCATCGATCCCGGTGCGAAGCAGTGGAAGGGCCTGGGTCCGGAGCGCGCCATCGGCTGCATCGTGTACCCCGCCACCGAGGTCGTGGCGCCGGGCGTGATCAAGCACGTCTACGGCGACAAGTTCCCGCTTGGCGAGCCCGATGGCTCCATCTCCGCGCGCGCCACGGCGCTGAGCGAGATGATGCAGGCCGGCGGCCTGCGCGCCCCGGTGCTGGAGCGGGTGCGCGACGAGATCTGGCTGAAGCTGTGGGGCAACCTGTGCTTCAACCCGATCAGCGCGCTGACCCACGCCACCCTGGAGGACATCTGCGGCAACACCGAGACGCGCGCCGTGGCCAAGGCGATGATGCTGGAGGCCAAGGAGATCGGCGACCGCCTGGGCGTCCACTTCCGGGTCGACGTCGAACGCCGCATCAACGGCGCCGGCGCCGTCGGCGCCCACAAGACCTCGATGCTCCAGGATCTGGAGCGCGGCCGGCCGATGGAGATCGACGCCCTGGTGTCGGTGGTCCAGGAGATGGGCCGTCTGGTCGGCGTCGCCACCCCCACCCTCGACGTCGTCCTGGCGCTGGTCCGCCAGCGCGGCGAGATGGCCGGCTGCTACACCCAGCCGGAGACGCCCGCCGCCACGCAGATGGTCGCCGCCCAGTAAGCCCCCTCCCCGTCCGGATCGGCCCTCCCGCGCGCCGCGGCGCGGCGGGCGGGCCGATGCCCTCCCCCACGCACCGGCCGCCACCGTGCCGGGCGGGCACGGGCCCGCGTGCCCGCACCGCCCGCGCGGCTTCCCGGCGCCTGCCGGGGACGGCCGCCCGCCCCCACACCCCGTGTTCCACCGCGCGCACGACGATGGCCCTGGCGCCCGCCCCCGGTCAGCCGCCCGCCCCGATCGACGGCGGCACGGTTTCCGCGCCCCCGCCGGCCGGCCGGCCGCCGCACGCGCCAGCATAAGGTTCGAGAGTCATCATGAAGATCGCCATACCCAAGGAGCGCCGCGCCACCGAGACGCGCGTCGCCGCTTCGCCGGAGACGGTGAAGAAGCTCAAGGGCCTCGGCCTGGAGGTCACCGTCGAGGCCGGGGCGGGCATCAGCGCCGCGGTCACGGACG